>NZ_JADFUD010000035.1:0-82201 GCF_054820065.1 Bradyrhizobium sp. UFLA06-06 | reverse complement strand
TGATAGATGGAACGGGCGGGAGACCGAGCCGGCTCACGGCGTCAAGCGCCAAGGACCCAACGGCTTCCCGCCCACCCTCATCCTGACAGACTTCCAAGACACAGGGACCCATAACCACGGGGTTGAGTTGTTGAAGGGGCTGTGGCCCCAGCGTCGCACAACAATCACCTTCGGTGGTTATGGATCCCGGCTTTCGCCGGGACGACAGCGGAGCAAGTGCCCGCCGCGAGACCGCTCTGGCCGGAACCGTCTGACGCGAGTACGCTTGCCAAAACACGCGTGTCAGGGAGGCACATCATGAGCGAGCTCAACCATCTTCGCCCCAGCGGCCTGCATCACAATCCGGCTTACTCTCACGTCGTCGTCGCCTCCGGCGCGCGCACGATCTACATTTCGGGACAGGTCTCCGTCGACGAGGAGGGCCGCGTGGTCGGCGCCGGCGATCTCGCCGCGCAGACGACGCAGGTGATGCAGAACCTCGGCATGGCGCTGAAGGCCGCCGGGGCCAGCTATTCCAATATCGTCAAGATCACGACCTTTGTCGTCGGCTACAAGCCGGAGCTCCGTCCCATCATCGGCAAGGCACGCTCGGCGTTCTTTGAGGGCATGGAGCCGCCGGCCTCTACGCTGGTCGGCGTCACCGCGCTCGCGGCGCCGGAATGGCTGATCGAAATCGAGGCGGTGGCGGTCGCTGATTGAGGGGGGCATCGTGACGCTGAGTACCGTCACCCTGAGGAGCGCGCATCGAGCGCGTCTCGAAGGGCGACGGCCCGAGTCTTTCCGGTCATCCTGAGAGGCTCGCTCCGCTCGCACCTCCAGCGACAAAGGCGAGGCCTTTGCGCGGGGATGACGTCAACGATGAATTACTCCTCCGCGTTTTTCTGCGGCCCCTCATAGGCAATGCCCCTGATCACGGCGGCATTGCCGAACTTCTTGCGCAGATTGTCCATCGCGCGTTCGGCGTGCGCCGAGCGGCGGTCGAGCATGTCGGAATCATTGGCCTGTGCGCCCGGGCGCAGCGCGCTGACGCCGGTGCCCATCAGGCGGAAGGCGGTGCCGTCGATCTCCTTCGCGAGCATCTCGCGCGAGACCGCAAAAATCTTGGCGGCAAGCTGGGTCGGGGTCTGGATCGATTGCGAACGGGTGCGCTGGCGGAAGTCCGCGGTCTTCAGCTTCAGCGTGATGGTGCAGCCCGAGAGTTCGCTGGTCTTCAGCCGCGCCGAGACCTTCTCGGACAGTTTCCAGAGCAGTTTCTCCAGCGTTGCGAAGTCGCGGATATCGGTCTCGAACGTGGTCTCGCTCGAAATCGTCTTGGCGCCGCGATCGGCCACCACGCTCCGGTCGTCGATGCCGCGCGCCAGCCGCCACAGCCGGCGGCCTTCGCTCGCGAACTGCTTCATCAATTCGTTTTCGTCGGCGCGCTGCAGGTCGGCGATGATGCGGAAACCGCGCTGCACCAGCTTCTCCTGGGTCGCAGGGCCAACGCCGTAGATGAACCCGACCGGCTTGCTCGCCAGCATCTCGCGCGCCTCGTCCTGGTCGAGCGCAGCGAAGCCCCTCGGCTTGTCGAGGTCAGAAGCGATCTTGGCGAGGAATTTGTTGCAGGACAGCCCGACCGACACCGTGATGCCGATGTCGCGCTCGACATCGCGGGCGAATTTGGCGAGCACCTTGGCCGGGATCATGCCGTGGACGCGCTGCGTGCCGGCGAGATCGAGGAAGGCTTCGTCGATCGACAGCGGCTCGACCAGCGGCGTCAGCGCCTGCATTGCCTGCCGCACCTCGCGCCCGACCCGGACATACTTCGCCATGTCCGGCGGGATCACGGTCGCGTCCGGGCACAGTTCCAGCGCCTTGAACATCGGCATCGCCGAGCGGACGCCGTAGGTGCGGGCGATGTAGCAGGCAGCCGACACGACGCCGCGCTTGCCGCCGCCGATGATGACCGGGCGGTCGGCGATGTCAGGATTGTCGCGCTTCTCGACGGTGGCATAGAACGCGTCGCAGTCGATATGCGCCAGCGCCAGCGCGGGCAGGGCGCGATGACGCACCAGCCGCGGCGAGCCGCAATGGCTGCACCGCTTCACCTTGATATCGAGATCGCCGAGGCAGTCTCGGCAGAAACTGAGGGGGCCGTCGGAAGCTGCCGCTGCCGTCGTCACGGCACGTCGCGCTCCCATTTCGGGTCGCCCAGCGCCTGATGGGCGGCAGCGATGTTGGTCGGGTGCAGTTCCGAGGCCTTGGCAAACGCCGTCACGGTGGCGTCGTCGCGCATCACGAAATCGAGCACGCTCGCAAGAAATTGAGGATCGGACGCGGCGTTCCGCAGCGTCTCTGGACCGATTCCAGTCTCGGCCAGGAACAGGCCCAGCCGCTCGGGATCGCCGGCAATGAAGCCGAGCGCCTGAATCGCAACGATTTCAGCAACTTCCCGGGGGTTGTGAACAGGCTTTTTCAACGCGCCGGTTTGCCTTTCCGTTAACTTATGGTCTCTATTGAGAGGCCCATCATGCCCGAGTCTTCCGCATGTGTTCAAGCAACGGAAACCACGCTGCGGAAGTTGGACTTCGGGTTAACGGGTTAGAGCGATTCTGGCGCTAGTTTGAATTCACATTTTCGACGCGCCCCGAGCGCGGTGCGTGAGGTACCGCAGCCGGGCCCGTCTCCTGGGTTTGGGAGGGACGGGATGGCCAAAACCGTCCTGATCGTGGAGGACAACGAGCTCAACATGAAGCTCTTTCGCGATCTGTTGGAAGCGCACGGCTATCAGACTTCGGGCACCAGCAATGGCTTCGAAGCGCTTGACCTCGTCCGCAAGCTGCGCCCCGACTTGATCCTGATGGACATCCAGCTACCCCAGGTTTCAGGTCTCGAGGTCACGCGCTGGATCAAGGACGATCCCGATCTGCGCACGATTCCGGTGGTCGCGGTTACCGCCTTCGCCATGAAGGGCGACGAAGAACGCATCCGCGAGGGCGGCTGCGAAGCCTATTTGTCCAAGCCGATCTCGGTCGGCAAATTTATTGAGACTGTCCGACGCTTTATCGGATAGGGGAGTTGTGGTGCAATGTCCGCGCGTATCCTCGTGGTCGACGACGTTCCGGCGAACGTCAAGCTGTTGGAAGCCCGTCTGTCAGCCGAATATTTCGATGTGCTGACCGCTTCCAACGGGAGCGAGGCACTGGAAATCTGCGCACGCGCCGAATGCGACATCATCCTGCTCGATGTCATGATGCCTGATATGGACGGCTTCGAGGTCTGCCGCCGGCTGAAGTCGAATCCGGCGACCCATTTCATTCCCGTCGTCATCGTCACCGCGCTCGACAGCCCGGCCGATCGCGTGCGCGGCCTTGAAGCCGGCGCCGATGACTTCCTGACCAAGCCGGTGTCCGACGTCGTGCTGATCGCGCGCGTGCGCTCGCTGACGCGGCTGAAGATGATGACCGACGAGCTGCGCATGCGCGCCATCACCTCGCTCGAGATCGGCATGCAGGCGCCCGAGCGCAGTGCGATTGCCGACAAGGGCACCGGCGGCCGCATCCTTCTGGTCGACGACCGGCCGTCGTCCTACGAGAAGCTGGCGCCGATCCTCTCCGCCGAGCATACCGTCGACGTCGAGATCAATCCGTCGGAAGCCTTGTTCCACGCCGCCGAGGGCAATTACGACTTGCTGATCGTGTCGCTCAGCCTCGACAATTACGACGGCCTGCGGCTGTGCAGCCAGGCCCGCTCGCTGGAGCGCACGCGCCAGGTCCCGATCCTCGCGATCTCGGATGCCGACAACAACACGCGGCTGATGCGCGGGCTCGAGATCGGCGTCAACGACTATCTGCTGCGTCCGGTCGACAAGAACGAACTGCTGGCGCGCGCGCGCACCCAGATCCGCCGCCGCCGTTACACCGATCATCTGCGCGACAATGTGCAGAACTCGATTGAGATGGCGATCACGGATGCGCTGACCGGTCTCAACAACCGGCGCTACATGGAAAGCCACCTCGCGACGCTGGCGGAGCAGGCCTCGATCCGCGGCAAGCCGCTGGCGCTGATGATCCTCGACATCGACTACTTCAAGGCGATCAACGACACCTACGGCCACGATGCCGGCGACGACGTGCTGCGCGAATTCGCCGTCCGTATCCGCAAGTCGATCCGAGGCATCGATCTCGCCTGCCGCTATGGCGGCGAGGAGTTCGTCATCGTGATGCCCGAGACCGATCTGCATGTCGCCGGCATGGTCGCAGAGCGGCTGCGCCGCTCGATCGCGGGCGAGCCCTTCACAGTCGACAAGGGCGGCAAGCGGATCACCGTCACGATCTCGATCGGGCTCACCACGCTGGAGCGCAAGGGCGAACTGGTCACCGATGTGCTCAAGCGCGCCGACACCGCACTCTATCGCGCCAAGCACGACGGCCGCAACCGCGTGGTGTCGGCCGCGGCGTAGTCAGTCTCCTGTAGCCCGGATGGAGCGAAGCGTAATCCGGGACGCCTGTGCATGTGGCGCGATACCCGGATTTCGCTGCGCTCCATCCGGGCTACGAAGTGCCCTTAGCGGCCGCGTCTCACCGCGTCATAGGCCATCCGCTTGAACTCGAACGAGAACGGATGGACGAACGCCATCTGGCGCTGCGCCATCATCACGCCGGCGATGCCCGTTTTGGGCGAAATCCACCACTGCGTGCCTGCGACGCCGCCCCAATAGAGCTCGCCGGCGGCGTCGGGATGATCGATCGGGGAGGGGTTGAGGATCAGTCCGCCGGTAAGACCATATGTTTTGCCGGGCTGCTCGCCCATCATCGCGAAGCGGATCCATTGGCCCGGTGTGAGCTGGTTGGTCATCGCCTGCGCGATCGTCTCCGGCTTCAGCAGCGTCGGCCCGCCGGGCAGCAGGCTGCGGATCAGCGCGACCATGTCATGCAGTGTCGAGACGAGACCGCCGCCGCCATTGAAGCGCGGCACCGGGCGCAGATAGGCGCCGGGATAGGGCGCGTTGTCGGTGCGCGTCAGTCCGGGCTTCATCGGATCCATCAGATCGGCGCCGGCGTAATAGGCGACGAGCCGGTTGTGGTCCTTCTCCGGAACATAGAAGCCGGTGTCGACCATGCCGAGCGGATCGAGGATACGCGCCTTGATGAACTTGTCGAACGGCTGGCCGCTCACGACCTCGACCAGCCGTGCGACCACGTCGATGGCAACGGAATATTCCCATGACGAGCCGGGATGGAACACCAGTGGCAGATCGGACAGACCGTCGACCATGTCGGCGAGCGTCGTCATCGGATTGAGGATCTTGCGCTCGTTGTAGGCCTTGAAGATCGGGGTGCCCGGATCGAACAGGCCGTAGCTGAGGCCGGCCGAGTGGCTCAGCAGGTGGCGAATGCTGATCGACCGTTGCGCCGGCTCGGTGTCGTCGATCGACGTCGCACCCGGCCGCAGCACCTTCCGGTTTCTGAGCTGCGGGATGAAGGTCTCGATCGGATCGTCGAGCCGCAAGCGGCCTTCCTCGACCAGCAGCAGCGCCGCGCAGGAGGTGATCAGCTTGGTGTTGGAGAAGACGCGGAAGATGTGATCGGTGCGCAGCGGAATCTGCGCTTCCTTGTCGGCCCATCCGACGCAGCCCGTGTCAGCGATGTCGCGCCCGACCAGAACCGTCCAGGAGATGCCGGACAGGAGATCATTGTCGATATAGCGCTGCATGGCGGCGCGCGCCGGCGCGAAATCATAGCCGGTGGCCGTCACCTTCAGATCTTCCATGGTCGTTCCCCTGTTGTGCCGCAGATCTTCTGTGTAGCAGGTCTTTGCGCGGTCGCTGTCAATCTCGCCGGACGGAATATCCAGTCGGGAATGCTGTCGCCTGCGGTCGGCGCAACCAACCAAACCTGACTTCCGCACGCAACCGGATTTATCCGGCGCGTTTCTTACCCGCGGGGGCGGGGCTGCCGACCTTGACGCCTGCATTTGCCAGCAACACGCGGGCGGCTTCCCTGGCCGCGCGCGCCATCGCCGGATCGTCGCGCACCAGATCCTGCGCGATCGATCCATCGACCAGGAGCGTGAGCTGGGTCGCAAGTCTCTCGGCGTCGGCGACGCCGAGCTGACGCAGCAGATCTCGAAACCAGAGCCGGCGGCTTTCCTTGAAGGCGATTGCGATGTTCCTGAAGGTGCGGTCCTCGTCCTCCGGCCCGAGCTCGGCCACCGCATTCACGAACGGGCAGCCGCGAAAATCCTTCGCCGAGAACCGTCGCTCCAGCGAATCGAACGTTGCAAGGATCTGCTCGGCCGGCGGCTTGTCAGAGGAGCGGGGCTGCACGAAGCGGCGCTGCAGATAGGCCTCGATCAGCGCGTCCTTCGACGGGAAGTGGTTGTAGAGCGTGCGCTTGCTGATGCCGATCTCGGCCGCGATGGTGTCGACGCCGATGGCGCGAATGCCTTGCAGGTAGAACAGTCTGTCGGCGGTCTCGAGGATCCGCTCTTTCATGGTCTGTTTGGGAGGCGGGGAAGCCATGCGCCAGCCGTGATCCTCTTCGCTTGACAGTCGGCCCCCTGTATAGCCTAAGTACACAGGTCTGTGTAACCAAAACATGCATCAATCGCAGGCCATGGCACGCGTGCCGTGCCGTTATGGGAGAACAAGAACAATGCCCCTGTTGCAGGTCCTGCGTCCCACGCTTCCCATCCTGATCGGCGCCTCCATCATGCTCACGCTGAGCATGGGGCTGCGGCAGAGCCTCGGCATCTTCATGCAGCCGCTCACGCACGACATCGGCATCTCGATATCCCACTTCACGCTGGCGCTCGCGGTGCAGAACCTCGCCTGGGGTTTTCTGCAGCCGGTCGCCGGCGCGATGACGGTGCGTTACGGCTTTCGCCCGATCATGGTGGTCGGCGCGCTCGCCTACATCGCGGGCCTCGTGCTGATGACGACGGCGCATGGGCTCGTTGCCATCATGATCGGCGCCGGTGTCCTGATCGGCCTTTCGCTCGCCTGCACCGCGAATGCGATCGCAATGTCGGTCTCGGCGCGCGCGGTGCCGGAGACGGTACGCTCGACCGTGCTCGGCATGGTCTCCGCCGCGGGCTCGCTCGGCGCGCTGCTGTCGGCGCCGATCGGCCAGATGCTCAATGAAGGTTTCGGCTGGCGCGTCGGGCTTGCCGGCTTCGTGATCCTCTCGGTCTTCATGATTCCGGCTGCGTTGTACGCCGGCCGCGTCGACAAGATCCCGCTGCCGAAGCCCGCGGCCGACGATATCGGCAACGCCACTGCGGCGACCGCGGCGAAGACCGCGTTCAGCAACGCAGCCTTCGTGGTGATGACCTGTGCCTACATGGTCTGCGGCATGCAGCTCGTCTTCCTCACCACGCATCTGCCGTCGTATCTCGCGATCTGCGGGCTCGATCCGATGCTGAGCGCGCAGACGCTCGGCATGATCGGCGGCTTCAACGTGCTGGGCTCGCTGTTCTTCGGCTGGGCCGGCCAGCGTTGGAACAAGCTGGCGCTGCTCGGCGCGATCTACATCCTGCGCTCGCTGGCGCTCGCCTGGTACTTCATGCTGCCGGCAACGCCGGGCTCGACGTTGCTGTTCGGCGCCATCATGGGCTTCCTCTGGATGGGCGTCGGTCCGCTGGTCGCGGGCGCGGTGGCCGAGATGTTCGGGCTGCGCTGGCAGGCGATGATCCAGGGCCTTGCCTTCATGAGCCACCAGGTCGGCAGCTTCCTCGGCGCTTACGGAGGAGGGCTGATCTATGACTCGCTCGGCTCCTACACCATGGCCTGGCGCATCGGCGTCGCGCTGGGCCTTGCCGGCGGCATCATCCAGCTCGCCTTCGCGCTGATCCGCCCGGCGCAACCGCCGCTGCTGAAGGCCGCCTAGTTTCCAATCCGGGCAACCGGCGACTGCCCCATGCGAGGGCAGTCGCCGGTTTCTGCCTATTTTTCCATCGATCGCTTGCTGCGAGAACGTGCAATGGAGCGCCGAGACGCTCCCTGCGCGGTTTGAAATCACAACATCTTCAAACTGTTACTCCGCACGCGGCGGTGGCACGAATCTTGATTGAATTTGGCTAGAAATCGTGCCGGAAGCCGACGCTGAGGTTTCCGGCCTGGGGACCCATGGGAAGGGCTGGCCGCGATGAGGCTAGTCGCC
This sequence comes from Bradyrhizobium sp. UFLA06-06, assembly GCF_054820065.1. Lineage (NCBI taxonomy): Bacteria > Pseudomonadati > Pseudomonadota > Alphaproteobacteria > Hyphomicrobiales > Nitrobacteraceae > Bradyrhizobium > Bradyrhizobium sp. UFLA06-06. Next base: position 74,060 of record NZ_JADFUD010000035.1, on the reverse strand, counting down.
GTCAATCTCCAGCCATCCGCGCACCGCGGCCTTCGCCGCGCCGCCGAGCAGGGGGCCCTTGTGCCTCACGTCCGGCTCAATGTCGCGACGACTTCGGCGCTCACGCTCCGGACGCGCCGCGCCCATTCCGAACGCCAGCATTTCTTGTGATGGGAGGTCGATGATGGAGTCTGCGACATACACGCGCCGGAAGCTCGTGAGAATCGTGGTTGCCCTGCTGGGGGTGGCCGTTCTTTGCCTGCTGTTCAGCGAGCTCGCGCTCGCTGAGGATGCGGCGGCACCGCTGGCTTGCGGCGGCAAGATCCTCGAGAAGTGCACGCCGAATTCCGGTGACACCGCCTGGATGCTCACGTCCGTCGCGCTCGTCCTGATGATGACGGTCCCGGGGCTCGGTCTGTTCTATGGCGGCATGGTGCGCAAGAAGAATGTCGGCGACACCGTGATGACCAGCTTCGCCGTCACCTGCCTGGTCACGATCCTGTTTGCCGTCCTCACCTACAGCCTGGCGTTTCGTGCCGGCACGCCGTTCATCGGCGGCCTGGATCGCATGTTCCTCAAGGACATCCTGAGCGACATCGGCAAGGGGGGCATCGGCAATCCCAATCCACTCGCCGCGACCATTCCTGAGTCCGTTTACATCTGCTTCCAGATGACGTTCGCCATCATCACGCCGGCGCTGATTGCCGGCGCGTTTGCCGAGCGGATGAAGTTCTCCGCGATGCTCTGGTTCATCGGGCTGTGGGCGATCTTCGTCTATGCGCCGATCGCGCACTGGGTCTGGGGCCCTGACGGGATCTTCTCGGCGGGTAACGACGCTGCGTATGTCAAAGTTCTCGATTTCGCCGGCGGCACCGTTGTGCACATCAATGCCGGCGTGGCCGGCCTGATGTGCGCCATCATGCTAGGCAAGCGCGTCGAGACGGGGCCGGCGCACAATATGGTGCTGACCTTCATTGGCGCCTCGCTGCTGTGGGTCGGCTGGTTCGGGTTCAACGCCGGCTCCGCTGTCACGGCCGGAATGCAGGCGGGCATGGCCATGCTGGTGACCCAGATCGCCACGGCGGTGGCGGGCTTCACCTGGATGCTGGTGGAATGGGCGTTGAAGGGCAAGCCGACCGTCGTCGGAATCTGTTCGGGTGCCGTGGCGGGCCTCGTCGCGATCACGCCGGCCTCCGGTTTCGTCGGGCCGGTCGGCGCTTTCGCGATCGGCATCGCCGCCGGCGTCTGCTGCTACTGGGGATGCACCGGCTTGAAGCGCATGTTCAGCTACGACGATGCGCTGGACTGCTTCGGTGTCCATGCCCTTGGCGGCATCGTCGGGGCGCTGCTGACCGGGGTGTTCGCGGTCGAGCAGTATGGTGGAACGGCAGGCGTTCTGGAAGGAAATCCCGGGCAGTTCCTCAATCAATGCATCGGCGTCGCGACGGTTTTCGTGTATGATGCCGTGGTGAGCCTGATCATCCTGTTCGTGATCAATCTCTTCGTCGGGCTTCGCGTGACGCGGGACATCGAGCGCGAAGGGTTGGATCTGGCACTGCACGGCGAGGTCGTGCAGTAGACTTTGGCGGCATTCCGCGCAGCCGGCGATCTTCGCCGGCTGGCGCGGATCTAAGCTGTTCGGGGTGATCCGATGAACTGGTTCTATTGGAACACAGCGTGGTCGCTGTTCTTCAGCCTCATTTGGTTCATGACGATCACACACAATCCGGATGCAGAGATCGCGGACGCGCATCTGCGCGATGAGGCGTTCAAAGGTTAGCTCCGATAGTAGCGCCACATCCTGAGGAACGTCCGGTGGATCTCGTCGGGCGTCCGGTCGAATGGCTCCAGATTGACGCGGACCACGCCACGATGGTCCATGCGCCACGGCAGGCGCATCAGCAGCCGGTAGGCCGGCCGCTTGCGCCAATCGGCCACCAGCGCGCTGCCGAGCGGCCCGCTGAGTGCGATCTGCAATTCGTGAACGGTCATCGCGCGCTCGGCGATCTCGACGAGGTCGATGCGCGTGATAGCGCGCCAGCGGATCAGCCCGAAGGCCTGGATGAAGATGCCGTACTGGTTGGCCCCGATCGTCGGACGACCGGCCTCCAGCAGGGGGATGTTGTAATAGGTGAAGCCGCCCGCTGCCGCCGCCGGCGCCAGCCAATAGATCGCGCCCGTGATCCAGGTCGCGGTCAGAAAGATCGCGGCGAGGGCTGCCGTGACATAGACCGGAAAGTAGATGTCCTCGCGGCCGTAAGCGACCGAGTAGCCGCCGACGTTTCCCTCGTCCAAGGTTGCGATCATCTGAGCCCTGCGCCCGGGACTGGTCCGGGAATCATAAGGGATGACGCAAGCCTAGAAAGCAAAAACGGGGCCGCGAGGGCCCCGTTTGAAACGTCGGAAGCAGCCGATCTTACTTGATCTTGGCTTCCTTGAACTCGACGTGCTTGCGCGCGACCGGGTCGTACTTCTTCTTGACCAGCTTGTCGGTCATGGTGCGCGAATTCTTCTTGGCAACGTAATAGAAGCCGGTGTCGGCCGTCGACACGAGCTTGACCTTGATGGTGACCGCCTTGGCCATGTGCAAAACCTCGAAAATCGGGGGAATTCGGGAGCCGGCCAAATCGGCCCGCGTTTGGCCGGGAAACTAGCCAGAAACCGCCCAAAGTCAAGGATTTCTGAGCCAAGATCACCCCGATTCCGGGCCTATTACCCCTCGAAGAACTGATTTTTCGGCCGCGGCAGGCCCAAATTCTCGCGCAGGGTCCGACCTTCGTACTGAGTGCGGAAAATCCCGCGCCTTTGCAGTTCCGGCACCACCTTGTCGACGAACTCGAACAGGCCCTGCGGCAGATAGGGGAACATGATGTTGAAGCCGTCGCTGCCGCGGCCGGTCAGCCATTCCTCCATCTGGTCGGCGATGGTCTGCGGCGTGCCGACGAAGGCGAGCCCGCCATAGCCTCCGACGCGCTGCGCGAGCTGACGCACGGTGAGCTTGTCGCGCGCCGCGACATCGACGAGGCGCTGCCGCCCGCTCTTGCTTGCATTGGTTTCGGGGATCGGCGGCAACTGTCCGTCGGGATCGAAGCCGGACGCATCGGTGCCGAGGATCACCGACAGCGAGGCGATCGCGCTGTCGTAATGCACGCGGCTGTCGAGCAGCGCGCGCTTCTCTTTGGCTTCCTCGACGCTGTCGCCGACCACCACGAAGGCACCGGGCAGGATCTTCAGATGATCGGGATCGCGGCCGATCTTCTCCATGCGGCCCTTGATGTCGGCGTAGAGCTTCTGTCCGTCGGCCAGGCTGCCGCCGCCGGTGAACACGGCTTCCGCGGTCTCGGCCGCAAGCTGCCTGCCGTCATCGGAAGCGCCGGCCTGCACGATGACAGGCCAGCCCTGAACGGGGCGGGCGATGTTCAGCGGGCCGCGGACCGAGAGATATTTGCCCTTGTGATTGAGCACATGCATCTTGTCGGGATCGACGAACAGGCCTGACTCGACGTCGCGCACGAACGCATCGTCGGCGAAGGAATCCCAGAGGCCGGTGACGACGTCGTAGAACTCGCGGGCGCGCCTGTAGCGCTCGGCGTGCTCCATGTGATCGTCGAGGCCGAAATTCAGCGCCGCGTCCGGATTGGACGTGGTGACGATATTCCAGCCGGCGCGGCCGCCGGAGATGTGGTCGAGCGAGGCGAAACGGCGGGCGACGTGATAGGGCTCGTCGAAGGTGGTCGAGCCGGTCGCGATCAGGCCGATGTTCTCGGTGACGGCCGCGAGCGCCGACAGCAGCGTGAACGGCTCGAACGAGGTCACGGTGTGGCTGCGCTTCAGCGCATTGATCGGCATGTTCAGCACGGCCAGATGATCGGCCATGAAGAAGGCGTCGAACTTGCCGGCCTCGAGCTTCCTGATCAGCGTCTTGATGTGGTCGAAGTTGAAATTGGCGTCGGGCCAGGCCCCGGGATAGCGCCAGGCGCCGGTGTGGATGCTGATCGGCCGCATGAACGCGCCGAGCTTGAGTTGACGCTTCGCCATTGCCCCGTTCCGTTCTTGATGTCGTTAGCGGAACAGATAGGGAGGCGCTTTGCGGCGCGCCATCGGGAAGATTATTTTGTTTTTGGCCGCTCTCTCGACAGTGTCATTCCGGGCATCGCGCAGCGATGAACCCGGAATCTCGCGCCGCAATCTCGTCATTCCGGGTTCGATGCTGCGCATCGCCCCGGAATGACGAGGATCATCTTACGCCCCCAGCACGTCCTTCTGCATCTTGCCGCCGTAGAAATGGAAGAACGGCACCGGTGCGTCGTGGCGGAGCGGGCCGGTGGCGAGACGGCGGTCGAGCTCGGCGAGCACGTTCTTGGTCATGGCATGCGCGTCGGCGAGCGGTTCGGAGCCGATCTCGACCCAGACCAGCTCGACCAGTTCGGCATCGGCATGCACCACGCCCTCGACACGATGCGCGATCGTCGAGGCATCGGCGGTGAAGAAGCGCGTATCGAAGCGGCGGACGCGGCCGGGCGGGGTGATCGCGCGCGCGATCAGGAACAGGCCGGACGGATCGGGCAACAGACCTGCATCGGCGAACGGTGCCCAGGGGCCGTCGAGCTTGTGCCGCTTCTCGACCTTGCGGCCGAGGCACAGCCCGGTCTCTTCGCAGGCCTCGCGGATCGCGGCGTTGGCGAGCGCACGCGCGCGGCCGGGCGTGATCTTCGGGCTGCCCTTCAACAGATTGGCTTCGAGCTCCGGCGTGATCGGCGCTGCAACCGGCACGCGGTTGTCGGCCTTGTCGACGCGGCCGCCGGGGAAGACGAATTTGCCGGGCATGAACACCACCTTGTCGTGGCGCTTGCCGACCAGCACCTTCGGCTTGGCGCCGGAGCGATCGATCAGGATCAGCGTCGCGGCATCCTTCGGCCGGAAATACGCATGATGATCGGCTTCTTTTTCGCCCTGGTGGACGACAGCGGCGGGTGCGGCAGCTTCAGTCATTTCATCCCTTTCATTTCTTCTTGCGGCCCGGTTTAGCTAGACCGGCGGGATGTCGCTAGGGGGATTCTCGTCAAAGCCATGCATGCGCAGGGCCCATTGCAAGCCGATCACGGCTCCCTTCACCGGCTGCAACAAAGCCAGCGATGCGAACAGTGTAAACGGCAGATAGATCGCAAGCTGCAGCCACACCGGCGGCGAATAATTGGTCTCGATCCACAGCGCCATCGGTACCACGATATGGCCGACGATAACGATGACGAGATAGGCAGGCAGATCGTCGGCGCGATGCGGCGTGAAGTCGAGGTCGCAGACCGGGCAATGGCCGTCGCATTTGAGAAACTTGCGGAACAGTCTGCCATTTCCGCAGCGCGGACAGCGGCAGCGGAACCCGCGCTTCATCGCGCTCCACACGTCGCGCTTCTCGGGCTCGGCCGCTTCGCGAGTCCAGACCACCGTCGGCGGTGTCACTTCCATGACTTGCCTCGCTTCGATTTGCCGGACTTCTGCTGCGCCGGCTTGCGATCCTTCTTGTTGCGCGATTTCCGCTCCTTGTGCGCCTTCTTGCCAGATCCTTTCGGTCCCTTGCCAAATCCGGCGGCACGGCGCTCGGCCCCTACGCCGTCGCGTTTTCTGCCGCGCGGAATTGCCTGACCATCGGATAATAGCTCAAACCGCAGCGCGCCGGCGATCGGCGCGGCCTCGACCAGCCGCACATCGACGACGTCGCCGAGCCGATACATGGTGCCGCTGCGCGTGCCGATCAGCGCGTGGCGGGTTTCGTCGTAGTTGAAATATTCGCTGCCGATGGTGCGGATCGGGATCAGGCCGTCGGCGCCAGTGTCGTCGAGCTTCACGAACAGGCCGGATCGCGTCACGCCGGAAATGCGGCCCTGGAACGAGGCGCCGACCTTATCGGCAAGGAAATGTGCGATCAGCCGGTCGGTGGTCTCGCGCTCAGCCTTCATTGCGCGGCGCTCGGTGACGGAGATCTGCGCGGCGATCTCGGCGAGCGTCTCCACGGTTTCATCCGTCGGCAAGGCGCCTTCGCCAAGCCCGAGTGCGCGGATCAGCGCGCGATGCACGATCAGATCGGCATAGCGACGGATCGGCGAGGTGAAGTGCGCGTAGCGGCGCAGGTTCAAGCCGAAATGGCCGTAGTTCTCGGCGGAGTATTCGGCCTGCGCCTGCGAACGCAGCACCACCTCGTTGACCAGCGGTTCGTAGTCCTCGCCGGCAACCTGCGCCAGCACGCGGTTGAATTGCGTGGGACGCAGCGCGCCCTGTTTGGTGAAGGGCAGGTCGAGCGTCTTCAGGAATTCCTGCAGGTTGTGCACCTTTTCCTGGCTCGGCTCGTCATGCACGCGATAGATCAGCGGCAGCGCCTTCTTCTCCAGCATCTCGGCCGCGGCGACATTGGCGAGGATCATGAACTCCTCGATCAGCCGGTGAGCGTCGAGCCGCTGCGGCACGATCACGCGATCGACGGTGCCGTCGGCTTTCAGCAGGATCTTGCGCTCGGGCAGATCGAGATCGAGCGGGTCGCGCTCGTTGCGTGCAAGCTTGACCAGCTCGTAGGCCGACCACAGCGGCTTCAGGATCGGATCGAGGATGGGGCCGGTGATGTCGTCGGGCCGTCCGTCGATCGCAGCCTGTGCCTGCGCGTAATGGAGCTTTGCGGCCGAGCGCATCAGCACGCGGTGGAAGGTATGCGAGCGCTTGCGGCCGTCGGCGCCGATCACCATGCGCACCGCGAGCGCGCCGCGCGGCTCGCCCGGCACCAGCGAGCAGAGATCGTTGGAGATGCGCTCGGGCAGCATCGGCACGACGCGATCAGGGAAATAGACCGAGTTGCCGCGCTGCAATGCGTCGCGGTCGAGCGCCGAGCCGGGCCGCACATAGTAGGCGACGTCGGCGATCGCGACATGGACGATGAAGCCGCCCTTGTTGTTCGGATCATGATCGACTTCCGCATGCACCGCGTCGTCGTGATCCTTGGCATCCGGCGGATCGATGGTGACGAGCGGCACGTCACGCCAGTCCTCACGGCCTTGCAAGGTCGCGGGTTTTGCCTCTTCCGCTTCGCGCAGCGCAGAGGACGAGAACACCTGCGGGATGTCGTGGGTGTTGATCGCGATCAGGCTGATCGCCTTTTCACTGGCAATCGAGCCGAGCCGCTCCTTGACGCGGGCGGAGGCCAGCCCATAGCCGCGGGTGCGGATCAGGTCGACGCTGATGAGATCGCCGTCCTCGGCGCCGCCGCTGTCGGCCTTGGCGATGTTGAGCTCGCGGCCGGCCTGCTTCTTGTCGACCGGGATCAGGCGCCCGCCGCCATCGGGATTGCGGCGGAAGATGCCGAGGATCCGGGTGCGCCCGTGATCGATCACCTTGATGACGCGGCCGCGATAGGGCGTGCCGTCTTGCTCGTCCGTGACTTCGACGCGCAGCAGCGCGCGGTCGCCGACGCCGGCGGTGGTGCCGGGCTTCGGCCGCCGCGGCGTCTCGATGCGGATTTTCGGGGCGGTGCCGTTCTCGTCCGAGTCCCACTCGGCGGGCGTGGCGATCAGCTCGCCGTCGCTGTCGCGGCCGGTGATGTCGGCCAGCAGGGTCGGCGGCAGCGCCGCCGGCTCGTGAATCTTGCGGCCGCGCTTGGCAATCGTGCCGTCGTCGGCGAGCTCGCGGAGGATCCGCTTCAGCTCGACGCGGTCGGCGTTCTTCAGGCCGAACTCGCGCGCGATCTCGCGGGTGCCGACCTTGCCTGGATTGGCGCGGATGAAGGCGACGATGGCGTCCCGGCCCGGAAAGCCATGGTCGGGTTTTCGTTTCACTTATCCTCGTGCCTTGCCGGCGCTCTTCTTCGCGGGCGCTTTCGCTGGTGCCGATGATTTTGCAGGCGACGTCTTGGCACCGGAGGCGACCGGCGCGCGCGCCTTGCTGGTCGCATCCGTCTTCGGCTTCGCTGCGGCCTTCTTCGACGCAGCCTTCTTGGCGGGCTTGGCTTCGGCGTCGCCGTCGGTCTCGGTCGCCTCGGACTTGGCTTTCTTCGCCTTGGCGGGCTTTTCCGCCTTCGCCTTCTTGGCCTTCTTGCCGCCGCCCTTGGCCGCGCGCTCGTCGATCAGCGCGATCGCCTCCGCGAGCGTGATCTGGTCGGGCGTGCGGTCGCTCGGGATCGTCGCGTTGACGCCGCCGGCCGCGACATAGGCGCCGTAGCGGCCGTTCTTCAGCGCGACCGCGCCGAGCGTCGGGTGATCGCCGAGCGGCTTGCCGGGGTCGGCGCCGAAGCGGCGACCGCTCGGGCCCTTGGCGATCTTCTCCGCGATCAGCGTGACGGCGCGGTTCAACCCGATGTCGAACACCTCGTCGCCGGCCTCGAGGCTGGCATAGGTCTTCTCGTGCTTGACGAACGGCCCGAACCGGCCGAGGCCGGCGGTGATCGGCTGCCCGGTTTCCGGATGCCTGCCGATCTCGCGCGGCAGCGACAGCAGCTTCAGCGCCAGTTCGAGATCGACATCGGCCGGCGAGGTGCCTTTTGGAATGCCCGCGCGCTTCGGCTTCTCGCCTTCGGCGTAATCCTTCTGCTCGCCGAGCTGGATGTAGGGGCCGAAGCGGCCGGCCTTCACCGTGACATCGAAGCCGGTGTCGGGATCGGTGCCGAGCACGCGGTCGGCGCTTTCGGCGCTGTCGGCCGCGAGCGGGCGGGTGTAGCGGCATTCCGGATAATTCGAGCAGCCGACGAAGGCGCCGAACTTGCCGGCCTTGAGGTTGAGCCGGCCGGTGCCGCAGGTCGGGCATTGCCTGACATCGCCGCCATCCGCGCGCGGCGGATAGATGTGCGGGCCGAGCATCTCGTCGAGCGCGTCGAGCACCTCGGCGACCCGGAGGTCCTTGATGTCGTTGACCGCGCCGATGAAGCCGCGCCAGAAGTCCTGCAGCACCTGCTGCCAGGCGATCTCGTTGTTGGAGATGCGGTCGAGCTGCTCCTCGAGATCGGCGGTGAAGTCGTATTCGACATAGCGCGAGAAGAAGTTCTCCAGGAACGCGACCACGACGCGGCCCTTGTCTTCGCCGTGCAGCCGCTTCTTCTCGAGCTTGACATAGCCGCGGTCCTTCAGGACCTGCAGGATCGAGGCGTAGGTCGAGGGACGGCCGATGCCGAGCTCTTCCATCCGCTTCACCAGCGAGGCTTCCGAGAAGCGCGGCGGCGGCTCGGTGAAGTGCTGGGTTACGGCGAGGCTCTGGCGCTTCACGGCCTCGCCCTGGCTCATCGCGGGCAGGCGGCGCGAATCCTCGTCCTCCTCGTCGTCGCGGCTTTCCTGATAGAGCGCGAGGAAGCCGTCGAACTTGATGACCTGGCCGGAGGCGCGCAGGTCCAGCACGCGGGAGCCGGCCTTGGCCTCGATGTCGACGGTGGTGCGCTCGAGCTCGGCCGACTCCATCTGGCTCGCAATGGTGCGCTTCCAGATCAATTCATAGAGCCGCGCCTGATCGGCATCGAGCCGTCGGCCGATGGTGGCCGGGCGACGCGACAGATCGGTCGGGCGGATCGCTTCGTGCGCTTCCTGCGCGTTCTTGGCCTTGGCCTGGTACTGCCGCGGGGCGTCCGGCACGTAGGCGTTGCCATAGTCCTCGCCGATCACCTTGCGCGCCTGCGTGATCGCTTCGGGCGCGATCTGCACGCCGTCGGTTCGCATATAGGTGATGAGGCCGGTGGTCTCGCCGCCGATGTCGATGCCTTCATACAGGCGCTGCGCGATGCGCATGGTGTGCGCCGGCGCGAAGCCGAGCTTGCGGCTCGCTTCCTGCTGCAACGTCGAGGTGGTGAAGGGCGCCTGCGGATTGCGCCGCGCCGGCTTGGCCTCGACGGTCGCGACCTTGAACAGCGCGGCCTCGATCGCCTTCTTGAAATCCTCGGCTTCCGCGCCGGAGCCGATGTCGAGCCGTGCGATCTTCTTGCCGTCGGCGCCGACCAGCCGCGCCTCGAAGGCTTCGCCGCGCGGCGTCAGCAAGGTCGCGACCAGCGACCAGTACTCCTTCGGCACGAACTTCTCGATCTCGAGCTCGCGGTCGCAGACCAGCCGCAGCGCGACCGACTGCACGCGGCCGGCGGAGCGGGCGCCGGGCAGCTTGCGCCACAGCACGGGGGAGAGGGTGAAGCCGACCAGATAGTCCAGCGCACGGCGCGCCATATAGGCGTCGACCAGCGCGCCATCGATCTGGCGCGGCGCCTTCATCGCCTCGGAGACAGCCTGCTTGGTGATGGCGTTGAACACCACGCGCTCGACCTTCTGGTCCTTCAGCGCGCGCTTCTCCTTCATCACCTCCAGCACGTGCCAGGAGATTGCCTCGCCCTCGCGATCAGGGTCGGTTGCGAGGATCAGGCGGTCGGCCCCCTTGAGCGCCTTGGCGATGTCGTTGAGCCGGCTCGCGGCCTTGACATCGACCTCCCAGATCATCTGGAAATTGGCGTCGGGATCGACGGAACCGTTCTTGGCCGGGAGGTCGCGAACATGGCCGAACGACGCCAGGACCTCGTAGGAGGACCCCAGATATTTGTTGATTGTCTTGGCCTTGGCCGGCGACTCCACAATGACGATATTCATGTCATTCCAATAGCTTACGGGAAAACTTGAAGGTGGATTCCGCTAGACTCGCGGTCCGCCGTGTCGGGGCGAACATGGGTGCTGGGGCGGTCCCTGTCAAATCGCCAGATATTGAAGGGCGTTGCCAAGCTGTGGAGTTTCTATCCCAAGGGTTGCAAAATGCGTCCTAGAGTTGCGGCTGGAAAGGGCGTATCCCTTTATATATAGGGTGGAATCGGATTAGGCCTTTTGAGCAGCACAGGGGGCGGCCGGAAGCGCAAGGTGTCCGGCCGGCGGCGACCGGCGGGCGACGACACAACTGGGGAGGGCGGCCCGGACGACGCTCTGGTCCTGATCGGAGCCGCCGCGACCGAACTCGCCAAACTCGCCCGGCGCCACAAATTCGAAGTCCTCGAGCGCCTGTTCGCGATGGCCCGCCTGGAGGCCGACGAGCAACTGCGTTCGCGCAGCCGGAGGAAGCTGTCGTGAGGGGCGTCGCGGGATGCAGGGCGGCCTATGAGCGGGGGCTCCCTCCATTTTGTCGTCCTGGCGAAAGCCAAGACCCATAACCACCGCGTTCGGTGATGAACGGGTTCGCGGTCCCAGCGTCGCGCATCAATTGAGATTTGGGGTAATGGGTCCTGGCTTTCGCCAGGACGACACCGAATGTGTGGGCACGGCCTACATCCACCCACCCCGTCGTCCCTGCGAAAGCAGGGACCCATACTCCGCGGCGGATGCTGTTAAAGGGACTCGTTGTTCCAGCGACGCGCAATAATCAGCATCGGTGGTTATGGGTCCCTGCTTTCGCAGGGACGACATCGTGTCTGTTGCATGGCCTGTGGACATAAATCCGCGTTCTCGCGACATGAATCGTCCGAGCTTTGCTCTTCGTTCCGCCCTCTCTCTTGAAGAGGGCGCAGGGAAAGCCGCGTGCCGATTGCACCCATGGGCCCGAGCAATGGGTAGTAAGCTCGGGGTAGGACTGCGCCTCTTCGGATAAAGCGAAATGTTTTCGCGCGCGAGGATTGACAGGTTTTGCTGAGTTGCCCGTCGTGTCGTACCGGCAACATCCATCCTACGCAGTCGCGAGGCGACGCGCGCGCTTTGCTGCAGGCCGCGGCTTCAGCGCAGTGTCGGCGGCCCCAAGCACGCGTCCGTCCTGCGAGTACAGCGCGAGCTTCTTCACCGGCTTGCCCTTGTCGCGGTCGACCAGGATGGTCGCGATCTCGTCCGGATGCTCGTCGAATTCCTCGGTCCATTGCCGCAGCGCGACCAGGATCGGAAAGATGCCGTGGCCCTTCGGCGTCAGGACATATTCCTGATAGGCGCTGCCGTCGGAGGCGGGGACCGTCTTCAGGATGCCGCGCTCGACCAGCGTGCGCAGCCGTGTGGCAAGGATGTTCTTGGCAAGCCCGAGGCTCACCTGGAATTCGCCGAAGCGGCGCCGGCCGAGGCTGGCGTCGCGGATGATCAGGAGCGACCACCAGTCGCCGAACACGTCGAGCGCGCGTGCGACGGGACAGCTGTCGCCTGCAAGGCTGGTTCGTTTCACCGGCTGTCTCCAGGAATTTGGGCCATCACGACCTTGTGTGGTTGCAATATTAAACCGTATGTCCTAGCTAGGCAATGAAGTTTAATAATGCAACCAAATGGAGGCGGACATGAGACTGGCGAACAAGACGGCGTTGATCACCGGCGGCAACAGCGGCATCGGGCTGGCGACAGCAAAGCTGTTCGTGGCCGAGGGCGCCAAGGTCGTCATCACCGGGCGCAACAAGGAGACGCTTGCGGCGGCAGCCAAGGAGCTCGGGCCGAGCGCGTTTGCGGTGGCCGCCGATGCCACCGACGTCGCGGCGCTGGAAGCCGCGGTGAAGCAGGGCGCCGAGAAGTTCGGCAAGTATGACGTGCTGTTCGCCAATGCCGGCATTCCCGGCCAGACGCCGGTCGGCGGCACCACGCTGGCCGCCTTCGAGAATGTCATCCGCACCAATCTCACCGGTGTGTTCTTCACGGTGCAGGCGGTCGCGCCGTACCTCAACGACGGCGCATCGATCATTCTCAACGGCTCGGTGATTTCCGTGCTCGGCAATCCCGGCTATTCGGCCTATGCCGCGAGCAAGGCCGGCGTGCGCGCGATGGCGCGGGTGATGGCGTCAGAATTCTCGCCGCGCAACATCCGCGTCAATGTGGTGGCGCCGGGCGCGGTGCGCACCCCGATCTGGGGCGCCGCGATCGCGACGCCCGAGGCCGAGAAGGCATTCGAGCAGCGGATCGGCAAGACCACGCCGCTCGGCCGGATCGGCGAACCCGATCACATCTCGAAGACCGTGCTGTTCCTGGCGTCCGACGACGCCGCGCATGTGCAGGGGCAGGAGCTGTTCATCGATGGCGGTGCAACCGCGTCGCCCGCAGGCGCACCGATCTATCGCGGATAGGGCCTTTCCGTTCCGATTAAATCGGAACGGGGCTCTGGTTTTATTCTGACGCGTTTTCTTCACGCGAACCGGTATCCACTTCGCTCGAAAACGCTCTGGTTTGTTTCTCATTGTAACGAACGGCCGGTGTGAAGCGCTTCACACCGGCCGATTTCGTGCGCGACTATCATCGCGTGTATTGAACCTTTGACGTACTCCCCGGACTCCTGATTGGGCGGGGAATTTTTCACCACGGAATCATTTGGAGTGCCGCCATGCCGAAAGCAGCCCGCATTTCGACGTCGATCCCGGTTTCGTCCGCTTCGGAAAGTTCGGACACGTCGCAGTTCGTGACGGTCGCACTGTTTTCCGGCATCGGCCTGTTGATTTCGCTGGTGGCTGTCATCCTCGGCATTCAGGGCGTCTGGTTCTGAACGGCCTGCCGCCGCCGGGCGACGGCAGGCGCTTTGAATCACATCAGGCGGCGTTCAGGCTGCCGGCGGCCTGCAGCGCGCCCGCAACCGCCTTTTCGCGATGCTCGGGGCCGACCTGGATGCCGTCGGCGGGGATGAACTCAACATTCCTGACGCCGATGAAGCCGAACACGCCGCGCAGATAGGTCTCGAGGTGCTCGAGCGCGGCCATCGGCGTGTCGGCGCCGTAATAGCCGCCGCGCGAGATCGCGATGATGACGCGCTTGTTGCCGGCCAGTCCCTCGACGCCGCCGGCGCCGTATTTGAAGGTCTTGCCCGCGACCAGGATGCGGTCGATCCAGGCCTTGAGCTGGCTCGGAATCGTGAAATTGTACATGGGCGCGCCGATCACGACGATGTCGGCGGCAAGGAACTCGTCCAGCACGGCCTGGCCGGTCGCGATGTCGTCGCGCACCGACGGGTCCGGCGCCGCGCCCTGGCTGGCGGCGAGGTGCAGGCCGGAGAGGTGGGCGAGCGGGGTCTGGCTGAGATCGCGGTAGCTGACGACGAGGCCCGGATTGGCCTGGCGCAAGCGCTCGACGGCGGCGGCGGAGACCTGGCGGCTGACGGAGTGGGGCCCGAGGACCGAGGAGTCGATGTGCAGAAGTTTCATGGCTGAGGTCACCTTTGGTATAGGTTTGTAACTGGCGCTATATGAGTGACCGTCTTAAATCTCCGCAAGAACGCACATTTTTGAAACCCGAGCACACCAATGGAACCCGAGCACATCGATGTAACCGCCGAAACCGGCCTGCCGCGTGGTTCCGGGACGCATCAGGACTGCCGCGGCGTGGCCTCGGTGCTGTCGCGGGTCGGCGACAAATGGAGCGTGCTGGTCATCATGCTGCTGCGCGATGGACCGCGCCGATTCAACGAGCTGAAGCGGATGATCAACGGCATCTCGCAGCGCATGCTGACCTTGACGCTGCGCGGCCTGGAGCGCGATGGCCTGGTGACGCGCACGGTGTTTCCGACCATTCCGCCGCGGGTCGACTACGAACTGACCGACCTCGGGCGCGGACTGGCGGTGCCTGTGATGGCGCTCGGCGAATGGGCGTTCGCGCATCTGCCGGAGATCGAGGGCGCGCGAAACGACTTCGATGCGCGGAATGCGGAGTGAAATCTTGATTCCGCACACTGAGATTATGGATCCGTCACCCTGAGGAGCCTGTAGCGCGTCTCGAAGGGTCGACGGCCCCGCTGTCTCAGTGCGGCTGCAGCCGGGCCGTGCATCCTTCGAGGCTCGCCTTGCGGCGCAATTGCGCCGCAAGGCTCGCACCTCAGGATGACGGGGAGACGTTTGCGTGCGGCCTACGCAGATCCCTAAATCATCGACACCAGCCCGCCGCCGTGGCGCTCGAGCTTGCCGGCGAGCTCGAGCTCGAGCAGCACCGCGCGGACCACGGCGGGTGACACATCGGCCATCCGGATCAGATCGTCGAGGCTGATCGGGCTCGGCCCGAGCAGGTCGATGATGCGGGCGCGATCGCCGCTATCAGTGGCAAAGTCCAGCGGCGCGTCGTCCTCGCGCGCGCCAAGCATCACCGGCCGCTCCATGATCGGCGTGACCGCGCTGATGACGTCGGCGGCTTCGGTGACCAAGGTGGCGCCTTGCTTGATCAAATCGTTGGCGCCGGCGGCGCGCGGATCGATCGGCGAGCCCGGCACCGCGAACACCTCGCGGCCCTGTTCGGCCGCCATCCGCGCCGTGATCAGCGAGCCCGAGCGGTGCGCGGCTTCGACGATCACGACGCCGAGCGATGCGCCGGAGATCAGCCGGTTGCGGCGGGGGAAGTCGCGCGCCCGCGGCACGTGGCCGAGCGGCATCTCCGAGATCGCCGCGCCGTGCTCGAGCAGGGCGGCCAGCAGATCCTCGTGCTCTGGCGGGTAGATCCTGTCGTGGCCGCCGGCCAGCACGGCGACCGTGCCGCTCGCAACGGTGGCGCGGTGCGCCGCCTGATCGATGCCGCGGGCGAGGCCCGAGATCACGACAAAACCGGCATCGCCGAGATCGCGCGCAAGCTGGCCGGCAAATTTCAGCCCGGCGCCGGAGGCGTTGCGGGAGCCGACGATCGCGATCATCGGCCGCATCAGGGTGTCGCGCGCGCCGCGCACACCAAGCAGCGGCGGCGCGTCGTCGATGGTGGCAAGCCGCGCCGGATAATGGGCTTCCTCCGGTGCGACGAGATCGATGCCGAGTTTGCGGCAGGCCGCGAGCTCGGCTGCGGCGTCGGCCTCGCTGCAGATCCGCCCGGGGCCCGAGGCGCCGCCGCGGCGCGCCAGATCGGGCAGGCGCTCCAGCGCGTGCGCCGCGTCGCCAAAATGGCGGAGCAGCGATGCAAAGGTGCGCGGGCCGACATTGTCGGAACGGATCAGCCGCAGGCGGTTGAGCCGTTCGGTGTCGGTGAGTTTTGCGGGGCTGGGCGAGCGGTCATGCATGCGGGCCGCAGCTTCGCCCAACCTGAGATTGTGATCAACTGCGACATTGGCGCAGCCGCGCGCGACGCGCTAAAAGTGCTTGCCGAGAAGCCGCCAAAAACCATCAAGAAGCAGGACGTCCGCCGATGATTTCGCTTGCCGATCTCCAACGCCGCATCGCCTCCGGCGAATTGTCCACCGATGCCGCCATCACGCAGACGCGGGACGCCATCGCGGCGCAGGACAAAACCATCGGCGCCTTCGTCCGCCTCGACGAGACGGCGCGTGCGCAGCAGACCGGGCCGTTGCGCGGGATTGCGGTCGGCATCAAGGACATCATCGATACCGCCGACCTCCCGACCGAGATGGGCGCCGCGATCTACCGCGGGCATCAGCCGCGTGCCGACGCGCCGGTCGTGATGGCGCTGAAGCAGGCGGGGGCGACCATCATCGGCAAGACCACGACGACGGCGTTCGCGGCGAACGATCCGACCGCAACGCTCAATCCGCACAATCACGCGCACACGCCGGGCGGCTCGTCGTCGGGCTCGGCCGCGGCGGTCGCGGCCGGGATGATCCCGCTAGCGCTCGGCACGCAGACCGGCGGTTCGGTGATCCGGCCGGCCTCGTTCTGCGGCGTCGCCGCGATCAAGCCGAGCTACCGGCTGCTGCCGACCGTCGGCGTGAAATGCTTCTCCTGGACGCTCGACACCGTCGGACTGTTTGGCGCCGGCGTGCGCGATGTCGCGCTGGGGCTCGCTGCGATGACGAAGCGACCTGAGCTGGTGGTGCCGTCGCAGCTCGCCGCGCCGCGCATCGGCGTAGTGACGCAGGCCTTTGCCGGTTCGCCGGAACCTTCCGGCGCGGAGGCGTTGCAGAAGGCGGCGCGTGCGGCGGAGCAGGCGGGTGCGACCGTGCGCGAGCTCGCGATGCCCGAGATCATCGCGGAAGCCTGGCGGATCCATCCGGTGGTGCAGGAGTTCGAGGCGCATCAGTCGTTCGCCTGGGAATACGGCCAGAACTACGATGCGATGCCGCCGTTGCTGCGCGGCCGGCTGGACGAGAGCAAGGGCGGCACGCCCGCCGAGTATGATGCCGCGATGGACGTCACGCTGCGGGCGCGGCAGGCGCTCGCTGCGATTTTTGCCGAGGTCGACGTGCTGCTGACGTTGTCGGCGCCGGGCGCCGCGCCGAAAGGTTTGGGCTCGACCGGCGATCCCCGCTACAACCGGCTCTGGACCTTGATGGGCGCGCCCTGCGTCAACGTGCCGACGCTGATCGCCGAGGGCGGATTGCCGGTCGGTGTCACCGTGATCGCGGGCTTTGGGAACGACGCCAGGGCACTGGCGGCGGCGAGCTTTGTCGAGAGCGCTCTGAAGTCCTAGCCTTCCGTCATTCCGGGGCGATGCGCAGCATCGAACCCGGAATCTCGAGATTCCGGGTTCGCGACTTCGTCGCGCCCCGGAATGACTTGCGTCACCTCTTCTCGC
The DNA here is from genome assembly GCF_054820065.1 of Bradyrhizobium sp. UFLA06-06. Taxonomy (NCBI): domain Bacteria; kingdom Pseudomonadati; phylum Pseudomonadota; class Alphaproteobacteria; order Hyphomicrobiales; family Nitrobacteraceae; genus Bradyrhizobium; species Bradyrhizobium sp. UFLA06-06. The sequence continues at coordinate 56,715 of NZ_JADFUD010000035.1, read as the reverse complement.
CGATCTTGCCTTCGGTGCCGGCCTGCAGGCGCTTGATGTTCTCGCGGTGCATGTAGAACAGCAGCAGCGTCAGCACGGCGAACAGCGAGGCGAGCGCGTTGTGGCCGAACCACCACAGGAACAGCGGCGTCACGAACGCCGCGATCAGCGCCGACAGCGACGAGTAGCGGGTGGTGTAGGCGGTGCCGAGCCAGATCACGGCAAAGATCAGCGCCGCCGGCCAGAACAGGCCGAGCAGCACGCCGAGATAGGTCGCGACACCCTTGCCGCCGCGAAACTTGAGCCAGACCGGGAAGAGGTGGCCGAGGAATGCCCCCAGCGCCGCCAGCATCGCCGCGTTCGGGCCGTCGATGGTGCCGGCGATGATGACGGCAACGGTGCCCTTCAGCGTGTCGCCGAGCAGCGTCGCCGCGGCGAGGCCCTTGCGGCCGGTGCGTAACACGTTGGTGGCGCCGATATTGCCCGAGCCGACCGTGCGCAGATCCTGCGTGCCGGCCATCCTGGTCAGCACCATGCCGAACGGGATCGAGCCCAGCAGGTAGCCGATCAGGAAGGCGACCGGCAGCAAGCCATCAGCAGACATCGCGGTGGTTCCTTCGGTCGGTCCCGCCCGAATGGGGCCGTGCCGTCAATGAAATATTAACCATAAATGCGCACCATGGCCTTGATAATGAGGGAGCTTATCATGGCTTCTGTTCGCAGGCGGCTGGAGCAGTTTTTCTTTGTCGTTTACGTCGCGGCCATCGTCGTTGGCACAACGATGGAAGCGATGTCGCAACTCGCGTCGCGCTGAGTTCCACCCCAGTTTCAGACGTGCTCGTACACGGTCCGTCCGCCGACGATCGTCCGCGTCACGCGGCCCGAGAAGCGGGCGTCGTCGAACGGCGTGTTCTTGCACAGTGATTTGAGATCGTCGCGGTCGAGCACCCAGGGCGTGTCGGCGTCGATCACGATGACGTCGGCCGGCGCGCCTGCGCGCAGCGTACCGCCGGGCAGGCCGAGCAGCTCCGCCGGCCGCGTCGACATCGCCCGGATCAGCGTCTTGAAGTCCATCTCGCCATTATGGATCAGCCGCAGCGCCGCCGGCAGCATGGTCTGCAGGCCGACCGCGCCGCTCGCCGCTTCCGCGAACGGCAGCCGCTTGACCTCGACGTCCTGCGGATTGTGGTCGCTCATCACGACGTCGATCAGCCCGGAGGCGAGCGCGGCCACCAGCGCCTTGCGATCCTCCTCGGTGCGCAGCGGCGGCGCCAGCTTGAGGAAGGTGCGGTAGGGGCCGATGTCGTTCTCGTTCAGCGTCACGTGGTTGATCGAGACCGAGGCCGAGACATTGTAGCCGGCGTCGCGAGCGCGCTTGAGGATCTCCAGCGATTCGGTCGAGGTCAGCGAGGCCGCGTGATAGCGGCCGCCGGTGAGCCCCGCGAGCCGCATGTCGCGCTCGAGCATGATCGACTCGGCCGCGGTCGGAATGCCGGCGAGGCCGAGCCTTGTGGCGAATTCGCCCTCGTTCATCACGCCTTCGCCCACCAGATGCGGGTCCTCGGTGTGATGCACGATCAGCGCGTCGAAATCGCGGGCGTAGGTCAGCGCGCGCCGCATTACTTGGGCGTTGGTGACGCTGCGGTCGCCGTCGGTGAAGGCGACGGCGCCGGCGGCCTTGAGCAGGCCGATCTCGGTCATCTCCTGGCCCTGCATGCCCTTGGTCAGCGCCGCCATCGGATGGATGTTGACGATCGCGGTGTCGCGAGCGCGGCGCAGCACGAAGTCGACGGTCGCGGAGTTGTCGATGACAGGCGAGGTGTCGGGCTGGCAGATGATGGTGGTGATGCCGCCGGCCGCGGCGGCCTGGCTGGCGGAGGCGAAAGTCTCGCGATGGCTGGCGCCGGGCTCGCCGACAAAGGCGCGCATGTCGATCAGGCCGGGGGCCACGATCTTGCCGGCGCAATTGACGATGTCGGTGCCTTCGGGGACGCCGGCGGCGCCGATGCCGCGCTTGGCGTCACGGATCACGCCGTCGGCGATCAGGACATCGCCCGGACCGTCGAAGTCGCGGGACGGGTCGATGACGCGGGCGTTGGCGAGCAGGATGGGGCGGCGGTCGGTCAGCATGGCATCACGCGTTCGGCAGGTTGCGGGCGAGCGCTTCGAGCACCGCCATACGCACTGCCACACCCATTTCGACTTGTTCACGGATCAGCGACTGTGCGCCGTCGGCGACGAAGGTGTCGATCTCGACACCGCGGTTCATCGGGCCGGGATGCATCACCAGCGCGTCCGGCTTGGCGTAGCCGAGCTTCTTCTGGTCGAGGCCGAAATAGTGGAAATACTCGCCCGACGACGGCACGAAGGAGCCGTTCATACGCTCGCGCTGCAGCCGCAGCATCATCACGATGTCGGCGCCGCTCAGCCCCTCGCGCATGTCGCGCGCGACCTCGACGCCCATCCGCTCGATGCCGGGCGGCAGCAGGGTGGAGGGGGCCACCACGCGGACGCGGGCGCCCATGGTGTTGAGCAGGAAGATGTTGGAGCGCGCCACGCGCGAATGCAGCACGTCGCCGCAGATCGCGATCGTCAGCCCCTCGAGCCGGCCCTTGTTGCGGCGGATCGTCAGTGCGTCGAGCAGCGCCTGGGTCGGGTGCTCGTGGCTGCCGTCGCCGGCGTTGATCACGGAACCGTCAACCTTGCGCGCCAGAAGCTCGACCGCGCCGGAGGCGTGGTGGCGTACCACCAGGATGTCCGGATGCATCGCGTTCAGCGTCACCGCGGTGTCCATCAGGGTCTCGCCCTTGCGGGTCGACATCGATGACACCGACATGTTCATGACGTCGGCGCCCAGGCGTTTTCCGGCGATCTCGAACGAGGACTGGGTCCGGGTCGAGGCCTCGAAGAACAGATTGACCTGGGTACGGCCGCGCAGGCTGGCGCGCTTCTTGTCGACTTGGCGGTTGAGCTCGACATACTCCTCGGAGAGGTCGAGCAGGCCCGTGATGTCGTCAGCGGAAAGGCCCTCGATGCCCAGCAGATGCCGGTGACCGAGGACAAAAGTCGATTTCAATGATGGGGTCATTAAAGCGAGAGCTATAGGCGCGGATGGCCGGTGGGGCAAGCGCGAAGAGGGCTCGCGGGAGTTTTCCCCGAGTAAGATGTCGCCGCCTTCTCGGCAGTCCTGCCGGGGCTCGCCGCGGGACATCCGCTCCTTGCTATTGCGGGGTTTTCCGGAACAAGACGTGGATGGCCGGGCATAGGCGGAGCGGCAGCGACGCCGTCCTCCTGACGGGCTATACCCGGCCGCGACGCCGGAGCGAGATCTCGTGAAAATTGTCGTGATCGCATGGATGGCCATCGCGTTGATCCCGGGGGCGGTCTCGCCTGCCTTCGCTCAGAACTTGCCCGGCGACTTCGCGTTCCTCCGCGACATCGATCCGACCATCATCCAGGACATCCGCTACGCCAGCGCGAACAATTTCATGGGCCGGCCGATCGCGGGCTATGGCGCGGCGGAATGCGTGGTGAAGCGGGAGGTGGGGCTCAGGCTCAGGGCCGTGCAGCAGGAACTGGCTCGGCAAAGACTGTCGCTAAAAATGTTCGATTGCTACCGGCCGGCCCGTGCCGTCGCCGACATGGTGGCGTGGGCGAAGAACGGCACGGAGACGGTCGCCGAGCGGCGCTACAATCCGGCCTTCTCGAAGGCGGACCTGTTCCGCCTCGGCTACATCGCCACCCATTCGGGGCATTCGACAGGGGCCGCGGTCGATCTCACGCTGGTCGATCTTGGCGCCGACAATTCGCGCAAGTTCGATCCGGCCAGGGACTATGCCGACTGCACCGCGCCGGCCGCCGCTCGCGCCCCCGAGGGCAGCGTCGACATGGGCACCGGCTACGACTGTTCCGACGTGAAGGCCCACACCGCGGCCAGATCGATCACGCCGGCGCAAAGACGCTGGCGCGCCATGCTGGTCGCGGCGATGGCCCGGCAGGGGTTCGCGAACTATGCCAAGGAATGGTGGCACTTTTCGCTGCCGGGGGTAGGCGGGCCGGCCTACGACTTCCCGATCGTCCGGGCGCGCTAGCGGTGAAGAAAACGCGTCAGAACAAGAGACTGGAGTTTCGATTCTGATTCAATCAGAACCGAAGCTCTAGCGCATTTTCCTCAAATCCGAAGCATTTTCGCAAGACGACGCTTGCCATCGCAAAAGTAGCCGAGCGCGCTTTCAACACTCCTTAATTGTGGTCGTATGAAGTGCGGGCAACACGGGAGCATGCAGCATGCGGTTCGCAGCCATTGCAATTGTTGTCGTCGGCGTCGCCGGCGTCTTGATTTACGATCGACACGACAAGAGCGCGAATTATCAGCGCGTCGATGCCCGCATCAGCGGCGTCAGCGAGCAATGCTATCTGGAAAAGGTCGAGCGCGGGGTCATCACCAAGACGACGTCGACCTCCGACCTGACCCGCTGCGAAATCGCCGAGCTGCTGCGCAAGGAGCATCCGAAGTGGCAGGGCTATGACCTGAAGCACAAGATCGAGGTGAAGGTCGTCTATGTCTCGCCGGTCGACGGGGCCACCCACCAGTCGAGCCTGCAGATGTCCTACTTCCCCAATGGCAAGCCGCTGCGCGCCGGGGACGTGTTTCCCGTCCTTGCCTCCAAGACCAAGGCAGACAAGACGCGTTCGATCTGACCGACGCGGTTCGACAGGACGGAAGCACACCCATGCGCCTTGGCCTCTACGCTATGATCGCTATCGCCGTCGCGAGCTTCTATGTCTATAGCGAGCTCGACAAGCGGGTGAACTTCCGGCCGATCGACGCGCGCGTCAGCAGCGTCAAGGAGCAATGCTACATGGAGAAGACCGAGGGGGCGCGAAGCTCGACCTCCGATCTGTTGCCTTGCGAGCTTGCCGAGCTGCTGGCGCGCCATCATCCGAAATGGCAGGGCGCCGACATCAAGCACAAGATCGAGATCCGGTTTGCCTACATCTCGCCGGTGGACGGCGCCGCGCACGAGTCCAACCTGCAGTTGGCGGCCTATCCCGATAATCGGCACCTGAGCCGCGGCGACATCTTTCCTGTCCAGGCTTCCAGGAAGGAGGCGAACCGGACCCGCGTCAATGACTGGGTCGACCGCTGGCTCGGCCGCCATGCGCCCAGGCGCGCAAGCATCTAAAGCATGGAAGCATCTAGCAGACCTGTACTTTTCGCTGCCCCGCGCCGGCTCGCAGGCTTATGATCCTCCGATTCCATTGCGCCGCGGCTGGCCCGTGATCCCGGCCGGAGAAGGCCGGTTGTCCAGGCCGCATGCGTATAGACCAGTTCCCGAGGAGACCATGACGCAGGCTCCGTTTGCCACCCACGACGTCTTCAACCAGTCGCCGCCGTTCGAGGACATCGACCTGTTCACGGTGGATGCGCCGCTCGCCGCGGCGGTTGCCGCCAATGGCGGGGCGGCGGCAACGGCTGAGCTGTCCGATTTCGGCAAGCATTGGGGATCCGCTGCCATGGCGGAGCGCGGCCGCGTTGCCAACGAGAACACGCCGAAACTGCGCTTGTTCGATGCCAGGGGCAATCGCCGCGACGAGGTCGAGTTTCATCCGGCCTATCACGAGCTGATGGCGCACTCCGCGCATGCCGGCGTGCACAACTCGACCTGGAGCGCCGACGGCAGGCCGGCCGGCGGGGCGGCCGAGGTGGTGCGCGCGGCAAGGTTCTACATCGCTTCCCAGGTCGAGACCGGCCATCTCTGCCCGATCACGATGACGCGCGCCTCGGTCGCGGCGCTGGCCTCGCAGCCGGATATTTTGGCGAAGACGATGCCGGTCATCGGAACGCGCGCCTACGACCCGAGCTTTGCGCCGTGGTGGACCAAGCGCGGCATGACCCTCGGCATGGGCATGACCGAAAAGCAGGGCGGCACGGATGTGCGCGCCAACATGACGCGCGCCGAGCGCGACGGCGAGGCCTGGCGTGTCACCGGGCACAAATGGTTCATGTCGGCGCCGATGTGCGACGCCTTCCTGGTGCTGGCGCAGACCATGGATGGGCTGAGCTGTTTCTTCATGCCGCGCTTTGCGCCCGACGGCATGGTCAACGCGATCCACTTCCAGCGCCTGAAGGACAAGCTCGGCAACCGCTCCAACGCCTCGTCGGAGGTCGAATTCCACGGCGCTTATGCTGAGTTGATCGGCGAGGAGGGCAAGGGCATCCGCACCATCATCCAGATGGTGCAGCTGACGCGGCAGGATTGCGCGATCGCCTCCGCCGGGCTGATGCGCTCGGGACTGGCGCATGCGCTCAATCACGCGCGGCATCGCAGCGTGTTCCAGAAGCATCTCGCCGACCAGCCGCTGATGCAGGCGGTGCTGTCGGACATGGCGCTGCATGTCGAGGCGTCCATCGCGCTGGTGATGCGGCTCTGCCGTGCTTTCGATCGCGCGCCGGCCGATGCGGGCGAGGCCGCCTATATGCGGCTGCTGACGCCGGCGATCAAATACTGGACCTGCAAGAGCGCGCCCGGCTTCCTCTATGAGGCGATGGAGTGCCTCGGCGGCAATGGCTATGTCGAGGAAGGCATTTTGGCGCGCCATTACCGGGAGTCGCCGGTTAACGCGATCTGGGAGGGGTCCGGCAACGTGATGTGCCTCGATGTGCTGCGCGCGCTCGGCCGCGAGGCTGATGCCGCGCTCGCGGTGCTGCGCGCGCTTGCCGACGAGACCAGGGGCCTGCCGGGCGCTGCCGAGGCTGTTGCCTCGATCGGGCAGTCGTTCCGCCGGCCGGACAGCGAGCGCGTCGCGCGGCTTGCGGTCGAGCAGCTGGCGCTCCTGGCGGCAGCCGCGGCGCTCAACCAGGTCTCGCCGAAAAACGCCGAGCTGTTCGCAGCGACACGGCTTGCCGAACGCCACGCCGGCATGTACGGCGCGGTGGACTTATCCGATGCCGATCAGCGCGCGCTGCTGGCGCGGGCGCTGCCATGACCACATTGACCACCGTCATGCCCGGCCTTGTGCCGGGCATCCACGTCTTTGCTTCGACAGGGCAAGGAAAGACGTGGATGGCCGGGACAAGCCCGGCCATGACGAATTGATAGAGCCGAGGTTCGCTGATGGATTCTCTCACGCCGCAAGACGCGACTGCCGCGATCGAACCGCCGCCGCTCCCCCCGCGGGTCTGGAAATTCTGGGGCACCGCACTGTGGGGCCTGTTGATCTTCGCCGCGATGTTCGTCGGCCAGGTCACGGTCATCGTCTGGCGCATCGTCGCGCAGGGCGGGGAGGTGTCGACGGCCGGCATCACCCACGTGGTCGCCGACGGTCTGACGATCTCGCTCTCGGTCCTTGCCGGCCTGCCGATGGTGCTCCTGGTGCTGTGGTTCGCGATCCGCCGGACCCGGATCCCGTTCGCCGATTATCTCGGGCTGCGCGGGACGTCGTGGAAGAACGTGATCATCGGCGTCGTCGCGCTCGTCGTGCTGGTGGGGGCTTGGGACATGGTGTCCCGGGCGGCCGGCCGCGAGGTGGCGCCGGGCTTCATGGGCGACGTGCTGAAATCGGCGCAGGAGCACAGCGCGCTGTGGCTCCTGGTGATCGCGTTCGCCGTGGCCGCGCCGCTCTGGGAGGAGCTGTTCGCACGCGGCTGGCTCTACCGCGGCTGGTCGGAATCCAGGCTCGGCCCTTACGGCGCGATCCTGCTGTCGTCGATCGTCTGGACCGTGATGCACCTGCAGTACGACTGGTTCTTCCTCTGCCAGGTGCTGACCATCGGTCTCCTGTTCGGCTATCTGCGCTTCCGCACCGGCTCGACCTGGCTGACCATCCTGCTGCACGGGCTGAACAATTTCGCGGCGACGATCCAGACCTGGTGGCTGGCGGGATCGTAGCGCGCTGCTCTTCACCGTCATTGCGAGGAGCGGAGCGACGAAGCAATCCATCTCGTTCCGCAGACGCGGAATGATGGATTGCTTCGCTTCGCTCGCAATGACGGGGATGGGGTAACGGCGGCCGAGGTACCGCGTCGGGCATCCGCAGTTCTTGCAACGAGCTCTAATCGTCTGCCCGGACCACCACGGTCGGTGAGTTATGGCCAAAGAGGACCATCGCTTCGGGTCCTCGATAGTCCTCCGGTTTCAGTGAGATTCTTATCTCGGATCGATCTTCAAAGGTGATCGTAAAAGATTTCGGCCGTGTGAGCGCGACGCCCGCGACGACTTTCCCTATTTGACCACAGATGAGATTTCTGAACTGGTCATGCCGATCGCGTAGGACCACTCCGTCGGCGCTGACTTCCAAGCGTGTAAGAGCATTGATGCTTGGTCCGTCGAATTGCAACTGCCAATAATCCAACACGAAAGTGATGGCACTCAGCTTTTCGCCGACGATGGCCTCAAATGGCTTCGACCGTTCATCCATGGTGCCCTGACTGACTTCTGCGTTCTCCTCTCTAGCATGCTAGGTGAGTTTGGCCCAACGCAGGCATCTACCGAGGCCGACGTCGCCTTCGAGCGCAAAGCCGAAGTGATTGTCTATGAAGGCGCGCCTAAAGCCCATCGCGACGATCACGATCGGCATCGTGATGGCCGCCGGAGCCGTCTGCAGCGCGATGATCCGGAACAAGCAGTGGCGCATCGCCGCCCATCGGAAGGTTGACGAAGGGGATGCCAGCATCCCGTCCGAGTGCTATGATCTAGATCAATGAATGAGCGCGGGCCGGACTGAAACCAGGCAGCGGCGGCTGCCGTCGTGCGAGCTCTTCTCATGGCTATCTTGATCCGAGCACTCCTGGCCGGCGTCGTCGCGCTGGCGTCTCTCGGCGCCATCACGCAGCAGGTGCGTGACCAGGGCGTTACCGACACGGAAATCCGCATCGGCAATGTCATGCCGTATAGTGGCGCGCTGGAGATTTTCGGGCAGATCGGCAAGGCGGAAGCCGCCTATTTCGAGATGATCAACGAACGCGGCGGCATCAATGGCCGCAAGATCCGCTTCATGTCCTATGACGATCTGTCGGATCCCTCCAACGCCATGGATCTCACGCGCATTCTGGTCGAGACCGACAATGTGCTGTTGATGTTCGGCTCGTTCGGAACGCCGGGGAATCTGGCGGTGCGGAAATATCTCAACGAACGGAAGATCCCCCAGCTTTTTGTTGCTTCCGGCGATCACGATCTCAGCGAGCCGTCGCTCTATCCGTGGACCATGGGCTGGCAGCCTTCGTATCGCGAGGAAGGGCGCATCTACGCCAACTATATCCAGGCGTTCTATCCTGGAAAGAAGATCGTGGCGCTTTGGGAGAATGACCAGTTCGGGCGCGAATTGTTCAAGGGACTGGTGCAAGGGCTGGGTGACGTCGCCCACAACATCAGGGTCGACATCGCCTATGATGTCGACGATCAGCATCTGGACGGCCACGTCTCGATCCTGAAGCAATCGGGCGCCGAGGTCTTCGTGTTTGCCGGAGTGCCGGAAAATGCCGCCAAGGTGATCCGGGCCGCGGCCGACCACGGCTGGCGGCCGGTGTTTGTCGTGAACCAGATGGCGTCATCGATCGAGACGGTGCTCAAGCCGGCAGGCACGGAGAATGCGACCGGCGTCATCACCGCCGCGTTCCTGAAGGATGCGAGCGATCCGGCCTGGAGAACGGAGCAGGGCGGCTGGCACAGCTTCCTGGACAAGTATACCAAAGCCGGCGGCAAGGATGACGCGGCGGCAGTCTACGGCTATGCCGCCGCCGAAACGATGGTCGAGGTGCTCAGGCAATGCGGCAACGACCTGTCGCGTGAGAACGTCATGAAGCAGGCTGCGGCGCTCAGGGATTATCAGGCGTCCGCCTTGCTCCCGGGCATCAAGATCAACACCGCTCAGTTCCGACCGGTCGAGCAATTGCGGTTGCTTCAGTTCGATGGCCGTAGCTGGCAGCCGATCGGTGATGTGCTCGATACGGCGTTCGTCGGTTCGTCCGGAAAATAGCAACGATCAGGAGAAGCCATACGAGCCGCGCCCAATCGTTGCGGGCCTTCGCTGCTTGCTGAAGCGCAAGGGCGCGTTGTGGCGCTACGTCGCCGCGACCGGCGGGCCGGTCGATCGCGGGAGAGGGCGCGCCGCGGCTTCGAAAGAATTGATTTGTTGCGCGGATGGTACAGGAGCCCCGGCCAAATCGGGTACATTGATACTGTATTGAAAGACTTTTCATCACCCGGAGCATTGCGTTGGCGTCAGACACAGTCAGTCTGGCTGATACAAAAAGTGTAGCGGACGCGGCGGCTGCTACGGCGCCATTTTGCGTGAAGATAGTGACGCGCGACGAAATCGCCGGTTGTCCCGCCTGGGCTGCCAGTTTCGCCGACCTGCGCAAGGATCACCGTTACTACGAGATCCTGGAGGATACGCTCCGCGAGCGTGTCGAGTACCGGTACTTCGCGATCATCGACCGGGCGGGCTGTCTCCACGCCGTCCAGCCGTTTTTTCTTCTCGACCAGGACGTTCTCGAAGGACTCGGAGCGGAATGGCAGCCGTTGCTGGCGCGCATCCGACGCTTCGTTCCCGGGTTTCTCAGAATGCGCACCCTGATGGTCGGATGCTTCGCCGGGGAAGGGCATCTTGCGGGATCAAGCACGGTGCCGTCCGGCAAGATCGCGGAGCTTCTTTGCAGCGAAATCGTCACTCTCGCAAGATCGTGCCGGGCGCAGCTCATCGTCCTGAAGGAATTCCCCGCGCGCTATAGGCCGGTGCTGGATTGCTTCGTCCGGCGCGGCTTCGCCCGCGCGCCGAGCATGCCGATGACGGCGCTCAATATCGAGCACGACGACTTCGATGCCTACATGCAAAATGCGCTGCCGCGGTCGGCGCGCTGGCAGCTCCGCAAGAAATTCAAGGCAACCGACGGTGAAACCATAGCTCTTACCGTCACCGACGACGCAAGGGATGCCGTCGACGAGATCTATCCGCTCTACCTGCAGGTCTTCGACCGTTCGAAATTCCGTTTCGAGAAACTGACAGCCGACTATCTCCGCCGGCTCGGCAGCGACATGAAGGACAAGGTCCGCTTCTTCATCTGGCGCCGTGGCGGGAAGGTGATCGCCTTCAGCCTTTGCATGGTCGAAGGCGACAGTCTGTTCTGGGAGTATGTCGGCCTCGACTATGCCGTCGCACTCGACCTTCATCTTTATTACTACACCATTCGCGACATGATGAATTGGGCGATCACCAACGGTTACAGGTGGCTTCGAAGCACGGGTCTCAGCTACGAACCGAAATTCCGGATGCGGCATGACCTCGATCCGCTCGACCTCTATGTGCGGCTTCGTTCTCCGCTTCCGAACGCGATCTTCAGGCTCCTGTTGCCCTGGATCGTACCGGCCCGCTATGACAAGACCCTGCGCAAGTTCGCGAACTATCGCGAAGTCTGGTAGCAGCTAGGCGCGGCGCTATGCCGCCCGGCTCCAGCCAAGGCCGCTCGGATACGCCCTCTAGGGCCCCACCGCGGCGATCACGATCGGCATCGTGATCGCGGCCAAAATCGTCTGCAGCGTGATGATCTGGGCGAGCAGCGGCGCGTCGCCGCCCATCTGGCGCGCCAGCACATAGGCTGACGGCGAGGTCGGCACCGCGGCGCAGGCCGCGACGATGGCGAGATTGGAGCCGGTAACGCCGAACCACACCGCGAGCGCGACGGTCAGGACGGGCATCAGCACGAGTTTCAGCACCAGCGCGATGCTCGCGGCGAGGCTGGGCCGGAAGATGCCTTCCAGATGCAGCCCGGCCCCGGTGACGAGCAGGCCGATCGCCAGCGACGAGCCGCCGAGCGCGTCGGCGACGTCATGCCAGATCTGCGGCAGCGGGATGTGCGCGACATTGATGACGAGCCCGATGACGCAGGCCCAGATCAGCGGGTTCTTCACGACCGTCATCACGATGACGCCGGTCGACCGCTTTTCGGATGAGGCATATTTCGCCAGCACGGCGACGCTGAACACATTGACCAGCGGGATGATCGCGACCATCGCGACCGAAGCCAGGGCAAGGCCCGTGCTGCCATACAGATTGCGCGACACCGACAGCGCGACATAGGTCTGCCAACGGGTCGCGCCCTGGAAGATCGAGGTGAAGGCGGGGCCGTCGACCCCGGCGCGCGCCAGCGGGCCGCGCAGCGCGAGGCAGAACAGCGACATCACCAGCGCCGCGAGCAGCAGCGCGCCGCCGACGCCCGCGACCGGCACCTTGGTCAGGTCGGCCTTCACCAGGGTCTGCACCAGAAGCACCGGGAACAGCACGTAATAGGTCAGCCGCTCCAGCCCGTGCCATTGCGTATCGAGCGGCATCAGCGTGCGCTTGAGGACGAAGCCGAGCACGATCAAGAGGAACACCGGCAGCAGTGCCGCGATCACCACGGCCATGGTCACCGCTCCCCGCGCAACTTCGCGAGCCGGTCCAGCGCACCCTGCAGGATGAAGATCGCGGCGTGCTCGTCGATCACCTCGGCGCGCCGGGCGCGGCTGACGTCCATCCCGATCAGCTCGCGCTCGACCGCCGCGGTCGAGAGCCGCTCGTCCCACAGCCCGATCGCAAGCGCGGTGAGGCCGGCGAGGTTGCGCGCAAACGCCCGGGTCGACTGCGCGCGCGGGCCTTCGCTGCCGTCCATGTTGATCGGCAGGCCGAGCACGAAGCCGACGGCGTTGCGTTCGGCGGCGATCGCGAGCAGCCGTGCCGCGTCGACCTTGAACTGCTTGCGCTGGACGGTCTCGACGCCAGTCGCCAGCCGCCGGTCCGGATCGGAGGCGGCAACCCCGATGGTCTTGGTGCCGAGGTCGAGGCCGACAAGCGCGCCGCGCTCGGGCCAGTGCGGCGCGGCTTCGATCAGGGGAAGGATGGGGGCGGGCATGCCCTTGCGATTAGCACGCAGCCGCGCGCCGAGGCAAAGCCCGGCTGCGGGCAGCCGTCCATGCGAAAACGCTGGTCAGGCGGCGATCACCCGGTCGTCGCCGGGAAGGCACGCGGCCAGCCCCTGCAAGGCGCTGTACTGATGCGCCGTGCGGCGCTGGATGAACAGCGTCTCGACATGCGCATGCTGCGGGTTGAGCTTGTGGATGTTGATGTCGCGCTGGACGTGATCGCGCTCGACGACGGCGCGCGGCAGCAGGGTGACGCCCATGTCGGCGGCGACGCAGCCGACCATGCCGTCGAGCGTGCCGAACTCGAAGCGGACGGCCGACGGCCAGCCGAACTCGGTGAACACCTGTTCGAGACGCTGCCGGTAGGTGCAGCCGGTGCGGAACACCAGCGCGGTCGGGCCCGACTCCGGCGTGCCGGCGCGCAAGGCGGCCAGCGATTTCCAGCGCTGCGCGGTGACCAGCACCAGTTCCTCGGTGAAGGCCGATGTCGCCGACAGTTCGGCATGCTCGATCGGACCGGCGACAAAGGCGCCATCGAGCGAGCCGTCGAGCACGGCAGCCACGAGGTCGGCGGTCGGCGCGGTGCGCAAGGTCAGGCGCACCGCCGGATAACGGCGATGAAACTCGGCGAGCAGCGCCGGCAGCCGCACTGCGGCGGTGGTTTCCATCGAGCCGATCGACAACGGACCCTTCGGCTCGCCATCGTCGCGCGCGGCAAGCACGGCTTCGCGCGACAGCGCCGCCATGCGCTGCGCATAGGGCAACAGGCGGCGGCCGGCGCCGGTCAGCGACATGCCGCGGCTGTGGCGCTCGAACAGCGCCGTGCCGATCTCGGCCTCCAGTGCCTTGATGCGCTGGGTGACGTTCGACTGCACGGTGTTCAGTTCGTCGGCGGCCCGGGTGATGCCGCCGAGCCGCGCGACCGTGGAAAAGGTGAGCAGGTCGGTCAATTCCATCTGGGATCACCGTTCTGATTTAGAGATGGTAGCGTTCTCTAGTATTCATTATCCGAGAATGTTAGGCCCGCTTAGGCTGCAAGTCCAGAACAGCAAGTCCGGAACAGGGAGCAAGCGCATGCCGATCAGCACCGAATTGACGGCTCGTCTGGGCATCGAGCATCCGATCCTGCTTGCGCCGATGGACACGATTGCCGGCAGCGCGCTGGTCAAGGCGGTCAGCGATGCCGGCGGCTTCGGCATTCTGGGCGGCGGCTACGGCGACAAGACGCGGCTGCAGACCGAGACCGCGAAGGTGAAGGGGTTTGCAAAGCCGTTCGGCATCGGCTTCATCACCTGGAGCCTCGCCAGGCAGCCCGAGCTGATCGACATCGCGCTGGATGCGCGGCCGCGCGCGGTGATGCTGTCATTCGGCGATCCCGCGCCATTCGCGCCGAAGATCAAGGCCGCAGGCGCGCTGCTGATCTGCCAGGTGCAGAGCGAGGACATGGCACAGCAAGCGCTCGATTGCGGCGCCGACATCCTGATCGCGCAGGGCACGGAGGCGGGCGGTCACGGCGCATCGCGCACCACGCTCGACATCGTGCCGGCGATCATCGATTTCGCGGCGGGGCGCGTGCCTGTGGTCGCGGCCGGCGGCATCGCGGACGGCCGGGGCCTCGCGGCGATGATGATGCTCGGCGCATCCGGCGTGCTGATGGGAACGCGCTTCTACGCCAGCGTTGAGGCCGACGCGGCCGAGCAGGCCAAGCAGCTGATCTGTGCGGCAAAGAGCGGCGAGACGGTGCGCGGTGTGGTGTTCGACTGGTCGCGCAAGCTGATGTGGCCGGCGCCGTTCACCGCGCGGTCGCTTGCCAACGATCATTTGCGGCGCTGGAGCGGGCGCGAGATCGAACTGATGCAGCGCGCTGACGAGGTCGCGGTGGAGTATGCCGCCGCGAAGGCCGCGGCCAATTTCGATGTCGCCGCGGTGTTTGCCGGCGAGTCCGTCGGCCTGATCCATGATATCGTTCCGGCGGCCGAGATCGTCGGCCGCATCGTCGCCGAGGCCGAGCAGTCGCTGCAGGGCCGGCGCAACTCTCTTTCCTCTTTGACCTGAACAAGCGTGAGACACACCATGTGGCCGGACCGTCGATTGATCGATCGTTTCAAGACCGAATTCCCGATCGTGCTGGCGCCGATGGCCGGCGTGATGGATGCGGAGCTGGTGATCGCGGTGGCGCAGGGCGGCGGGCTCGGCTCGCTGCCATGTGCGATGCTGTCGGCCGAGAAGGCGCGCGAGCAGGTCAACATCATCCGTCAACGCGTATCAGCGCCGGTCAACCTCAACTTCTTCTGCCACAAGGCGGTCGACGCCGATCCGGCGCGCGAGGCGAACTGGCGGCAACGGCTGGCGCCGTATTATCGCGAGCACGGCCTCGATCCGAATGCGCCGATCAATGCGGCGAACCGCGCGCCGTTCGATGCGGCGTTCTGCGCCGTGGTCGAGGAGTTGAAGCCGGAGGTCGTCAGCTTCCATTTCGGCCTGCCTGAGGCAAAACTGTTGCAGCGGGTGAAGGCCACCGGCGCCACCGTGATGTCGTCGGCAACGACGGTGAAGGAGGCGATCTGGCTCGAGGAGAACGGTGCCGACGTTATCAACGCGCAGGGCGCCGATGCCGGCGGCCATCGCGGTATGTTCCTGACCGACAACATCGCCGAGCAGCCCGGGACGTTCTCGCTGCTGCCCCAGGTGGTGGATGCGGTGAAGGTGCCGGTGGTCGCCGCCGGCGGCATCGCCGACGGGCGCGGGATCGCAGCGGCGTTCGCGCTCGGCGCCTCCGGCGTGCAGGTCGGTTCGGCCTATCTGCGCTGCCCGGAGTCCAAGGTGACGGCGCAGGCCCGCGTCGCGCTGGCGCAGGCGAGCGACGAATCCACCGTCATCACCAATGTGATGACCGGGCGCCCGGCGCGCGGCGTCGCCAACCGTGTGATGCGCGAGGTCGGGCCGATCTCGCCGGACGCGCCGGCGTTCCCGCACGCAGCGACCGCCCTCGGACCGTTGAAGGCGGCTGCCGAAAAGCAAGGCAAGGTCGATTTCACCAATCTGTGGGCCGGGCAGGCGGTGCGGATGGGCAAGGAAATGCCGGCGGCCGAGTTGACCCGCGCGCTGGCCGGCGCCGCGCTGGCGCGGATGGCGGCTCTGTCTCAGGCCTGACGCGCGGCCTCGTTCAGACCAGGCAGGCCACGTAGAGGATCGCGACCCCCAGCGCCGTGCCGATTGACCAGAGGGCGGGGTCCCAGCCCTCCGGGCGGGGGCTGCCGTTGAGCATTGACATGACGCGCTCCGAACTTTTTGTTTGGGTGGAGTAGGCGCCGTAAATGTTTCGGGACGACTTCGCGGCGGCCGCGAAGTGGTTTCATCGTGCGTTTCGCAGCCGGAATGCGTGGCAGGATGTCTTGCCGAGTCGCCGGATGGGCTCCAAGGCCCCGTCGGGCGGGCAAATTCGCGCGGTTGCGGCGCAAAACCGGCCTCTGCTATACGGCAGGCTGACCTTTCAGCCCCGAGGCCCTATATAATGTCCGTAGACGCCACGACCGTCCGCCGCATCGCGCATCTGGCGCGGATCGCGGTCAGCGACGCCGAAGTTCCCCATCTCCAGGGCGAGCTGAACGCGATGTTGGCCTTTGTCGAGCAGCTGTCGGAAGTGAATATCGACGGCGTCGAGCCGATGACCTCGGTGACGCCGATGGAGATGAGGAAGCGCGCCGACGTGGTCAATGACGGCGAGATCGCCGACGTCATCGTCCGCAACGCGCCCGACACCGTGAACGACTTCTTCCTGGTGCCGAAGGTGGTCGAGTAACGCAAGCAAGGCGTTTTCGAGCGAAGTGGATACCGGTTCGCGTGAAGAAAACGCGTCAAACAAAAGCGACAAAACCCAATGTGTCTGCTGTGCGACGATGAGAAGGCCTACAAGGCCTATATGGACTTCCTCGATGCCATGGAACGCAAGGGGAAGGTCGCCGATCCCAACGCGGCGATGGACGCCGTGCTCGACCATCTTGAGGCGCTCGACGCCGCCCGCGCCAAGGAAAATGCCAAAGCCCGCCAAGACGACCCCGCCAACGACAAGACCCTGTCTCCGTTCTTCTGCAGCCCGATCAATAAATGACTGATTTGACATCGCTGACGATCGCCGAGGCCCGCGAGGGCCTGGCGAGCAAGTCTTTCACCGCTCGCGAACTGACCGATGCGCATCTCGCCGCCATCGAAGCCGCGCGCGTGCTCAATGCCTATGTGCTCGAAACGCCCGACCGCGCCCGCGAGATGGCCAGGGCCGCCGACGCGAAAATTGCAAAAGGTGAGGGCGGACCGCTCGCCGGCATCCCGCTCGGCATCAAGGACCTGTTCGCGACCCGCGACATCAGGACCACGGCGTGCTCGAAGATCCTCGGCAATTTCATTCCGCCCTACGAGTCGACGGTGACTTCGCAGCTCTGGCGCGACGGCGCGGTGCTGCTCGGCAAACTCAACAATGACGAGTTCGCGATGGGCTCGTCCAACGAGACCTCGTGCTTCGGCCCGGTCACCAACCCGTGGCGGCGTGAGGGCTCCAACACCACGCTGGTGCCGGGCGGCTCGTCCGGCGGCTCGGCTTCGGCGGTGGCGGCGGCTCTCTGCATGGGCGCGACCGCGACCGACACCGGCGGCTCGATCCGCCAGCCCGCCGCGTTCACCGCAACCGTCGGCATCAAGCCGACCTATGGCCGCTGCTCGCGCTGGGGCATCGTCGCCTTTGCGTCCTCGCTCGACCAGGCCGGTCCGATCGCGCGCTCGACGCGCGACGCCGCGATCCTGATGCGCTCGATGGCGGGGCACGATCCCAAGGACACCACGTCGGTCGACATCGCCGTGCCGGATTACGAGGCCGCGATCGGCAAGTCCGTGAAGGGCATGAAGATCGGCATCCCCAAGGAATATCGGCTCGACGGCATGCCGGCCGAGATCGAAAAGCTCTGGAGCGAGGGCGCGCAGTGGCTGAAGGCCGCCGGCGCCGAACTCGTCGAGGTGTCGCTGCCGCACACCAAATATGCGCTGCCGGCCTATTACATCGTGGCGCCGGCCGAGGCCTCGTCGAACCTCGCGCGTTATGACGGCGTGCGCTACGGGCTGCGCGAACCGGGCAGGAACATCATCGAGATGTACGAGAACACCCGCGCCGATGGTTTTGGCGACGAGGTGCGTCGCCGCGTGCTGATCGGCACCTATGTGCTGTCGGCAGGTTACTACGATGCCTATTATCTGCGCGCGCAAAAGGTGCGGACGCTGATCAAGAAGGACTTCGAGGACTGCTTCGCCAAGGGCGTCAACGCGATCCTGACGCCGGCGACGCCGTCGGCTGCGTTCGGCATCGGCGAGAAGGGCGGCGCCGATCCGGTCGAGATGTATCTCAA
Organism: Bradyrhizobium sp. UFLA06-06; assembly: GCF_054820065.1. Lineage (NCBI taxonomy): Bacteria > Pseudomonadati > Pseudomonadota > Alphaproteobacteria > Hyphomicrobiales > Nitrobacteraceae > Bradyrhizobium > Bradyrhizobium sp. UFLA06-06. Next base: position 38,444 of record NZ_JADFUD010000035.1, on the reverse strand, counting down.
CGACATCTTCACGGTGACCGTGAACATGGCGGGCCTGCCGGGCATCGCCGTGCCCGCCGGCAAGGACTCGCAAGGCCTGCCGCTCGGTCTGCAACTGATCGGCCGTCCGTTCGATGAGGAGACGTTGTTCTCGCTCGGCGAGGTGATCGAGCAGGCGGCGGGCCGCTTCACGGCGCCCAAATGGTGGTGAGCGATGGCGGATTTCCGCGCCAGTCTCGCTGACACCGCGCCTGATGCGGCGCTATCACCGCCGCTCGCCGCGTTGTGGTGGGCGAAGAAGGGCGATTGGGACCAGGCGCATCGCATCGTGCAGGATGAGGGCGACGCCAATTCGGCCTGGGTGCATGCTTATCTGCATCGCGTCGAAGGCGATCTCGGCAATGCCGGCTACTGGTATCGCCAGGCCGGCCAACCGGTCGCAACGGACACGCTCGAAGCCGAGTGGGAGCGGATCGTAGTCACACTGCTGGCGCCGCGCGGCTAAAGGACGCCGGTGCGGAGGCACCGCGAGCATTAACCCTGTTTCGGCCGCCATGCCGCCGCCCAGATTGGCCGTGATAGGCTAATGGAACCGGGCGGGGGCCAGCGGAAAAAGAGAGTATTCGTGCGTGGGTCGGGCATAGGGGGATGGCTGTCAGCAATGCTGGTGGCCGTGGTGGCGGCGGGCCTTGCCGGCTGCGCCTCCGTCTACAATCTGCCCGGCAACGTACCGCTCGGCGCCGCGCTCGCCGACAACAGCAGCGCCCGCGACATTCCGGCCTACGAAGATGATCTGCTGCTCGCGCTATCGTTCTCCGGCGGCGGCACCCGCGCGGCGGCGTTTTCCTTCGGCGTGCTGGAGGAACTTGACCACACGCGTTCGAGCGCGGCGGGCACGAAGACGCTGCTCGACCGCGTCGACTTCGTCTCCGGCGTCTCCGGCGGATCGGTCACCGCCGCCTATTTCGGATTGAAGCGCCGCGCGGCGCTCGACGATTTCCGCCAGCGCTTCCTGCTGCGCAACGCCGAGGAGGGACTGAAGACCCGGATCTCGCTCGGCAATATCGGGCGCGCGCTCGGCGGCGGCGTCAACGACAGCCAGTTCACCGACTGGCTCGATCAGAATTTGTTCGACGGCGCGCGGTTCGACGCACTGGCCGACGATCGCCGGCCGCGGGTCTGGATCAACGCGTCTGATATCTACAACCGCACGCCGTTCGTGTTCGGCAAGACATCGTTCGATGCCTTGTGCAGCGACATCAGATCGTACCGTGTCGCCGAAGCGGTGGCGGCATCCGCCGCGGTGCCGCTGGCGTTCGCCCCGATCGTGCTGCAAACCTATCCCGGCGGTTGCGCCGCGCCGCTGCCGGCCTGGCTCGAGCGGGTGCGCAACGATCCGAACGCACAGCCGTTGCTGCGCGCCTATGCCGAGGCCCAGGCACATTATCGCGATGGCTCGATGCGCTACGTCAAGCTGCTCGATGGCGGCCTCGTCGACAATTACGGCCTGTCGGGGCTGAGCATCGGCCTGCTCGCCGCGCAGCGTCCCTACGAGCCGCTGAACGAACGGCAGGCGGCCAAGCTGAAGCGCATCCTGTTCCTGGTGGTCGACGCCGGCCGCGGCATCTCCGGCGACTTCGTGCAGACGCTCGAAGGACCGAGCGGCGTCGAACTGGTGTCCGCGGCCGCCGACACCGCGATCGATGCCAGCGTGCGCTCCAGCTACGCCGCCTTCACGGCGCTCGCCGAGGACTGGTCCGGCAAGCTGAAGCGCTGGCGCTGCGGGCTGTCGGCGGCGGAGCGCAGCCGGCTCGGCGTCGGCGCCGGCTGGAAATGCGGCGACGTCGCGATCTATGTCGAGCGGCTCGGCTTCGACCGGCTCGGACCGGACCGCGCCGGCATTCTGAACGCCATCCCGACGCGGCTGTCGCTGCCGCCCGAGCAGGTCGACCAGCTGATCGCGGGCGGCGCCGACGCGCTCCGCTCGAGCAAGGCCTACCAGCAGTTCCGGCGCGGGCTCTAGATTTCGGCCGCCCATCGACACCGTCTATCCTCATCCCCGCGCAAAGGCTTCGCCTTTGTCGCTGGAGGAGCTTGCGAAGCAAGCGTCTCGAAGGATGTAGGCCGCCGGCGGGGCCTCATGGTTCGAGACGCGCGTTCCGCGCTCCTCACCATGAGGGGGTCCATAGGTGCAAGGCGGCTTGACTGGCGCGATTGGTTGCGCGAAGCCCAATCCATCCCAGATATCCTTTATCCGGAAACCGAGATCCATGACCGCATCTGCCGCCCCGCACAAGCTGATCAAGAGCGCCACCGGCGATTGGGAGGTCGTGATCGGCATGGAGATCCATGCCCAGGTCACCTCGAACGCAAAGCTGTTCTCCGGCGCATCGACCGCGTTCGGCGGCGAGCCCAATTCGCATGTCTCGCTGGTCGATGCAGCGATGCCGGGCATGTTGCCCGTGATCAATGAGGAGTGCGTCCGCCAGGCGGTGCGTACCGGTCTCGGGCTCAATGCGAAGATCAACCTGCGCTCGGTGTTCGACCGCAAGAACTATTTCTATCCGGACTCGCCGCAGGGCTATCAGATCAGCCAGTACAAGTCGCCGATCGTGGGCGAGGGCGAGGTGTCGCTCGAGCTCGACGGCGGCCGCAGCGTCACGATCGGGATCGAGCGGTTGCACCTGGAGCAGGACGCCGGCAAGTTGCTGCACGATCAGTCGCCGACGATGTCCTATGTCGACCTCAACCGTTGCGGCGTCGCGCTGATGGAGATCGTCTCCAAGCCCGACATCCGCGACGCCGAGCAGGCCAAGGCTTACGTCACCAAGCTGCGCTCGATCTTGCGCTACCTCGGCACCTGCGACGGCGACATGGAGAAGGGCAATTTGCGCGCCGACGTCAACGTCTCGGTGCGCCGTTACGGCGAGACTGCGTTCGGCACCCGCTGCGAAATCAAGAACATGAACTCGGTCAACTTCATCGGCCAGGCGATCGAGTACGAGGCTCGGCGTCAGATCGAGATCATCGAGGACGGCGGCTCGATCGACCAGGAAACCCGGCTGTTCGACCCGAACAAGGGCGAGACCCGCTCGATGCGCTCCAAGGAAGAGGCGCACGACTACCGTTACTTCCCCGATCCCGATCTGTTGCCGCTCGAGTTCAGCCAGGCCTTCGTCGACGATCTCAAGGCGCAGCTGCCGGAACTGCCGGACGAGAAGAAGTCCCGTTTTATTACGGGCTTCGGCCTGTCGCCCTATGATGCGAGCGTGCTGGTCGCCGAGCGCGAGAGCGCGGAGTTCTACGAGACGGTGCTGTCGGGTCTTGCCGACAAGGCGCGCGACGGCAAGCTCGCCGCCAACTGGGTGATCAACGAACTGTTCGGTCGTCTCAACAAGGAAGGCGTCGAGATCGCAGCCTCGCCGGTTTCGGCGGAGCAACTCGCCGCGATCGTCGACCTGATCGGCGAGGGAACGATTTCCGGCAAGATCGCCAAGGACTTGTTCGAGATCGTCTGGCAGGAAGGCGGCGATCCGCGCGCGCTCGTCGAGGCGCGCGGCATGAAGCAGGTCACCGACCTCGGCGAGATCGAGAAGGTGGTCGACGACATCATCGCGGCCAATCCCGACAAGGTCGAGCAGGCGAAGGCGAAGCCGCAACTGGTCGGCTGGTTCGTCGGCCAGGTGATGAAGTCGTCGGGCGGCAAGGCGAACCCGCAGGCGGTCAACGACCTCTTGAAGTCGAAGCTCGGCATCTGAACAACAGGACAATGATGTTGTCCTTGGCGCATGATCCAACCGGATCATGCTCCCTTGCATGCTTCCTTGCCGTCACCTCCGGCGTCGTCGCGCGCGCGTGAACGCGGCGTGATCCTGCCTCACACCCTCCGTACACGGCGCGCCGGCGCCATCGGCGCCGAATCGCCGAAGCCGCGATTCGTTCGCAAATCCGGTTCGGATGACCTCAAACGAGGCAAAACCCGTCTTACCCACGAAAATTTTTTCGTTGCCAAAAATTACGACTCGGCGTCGGCGACGCGCCGCTTTTCGTCGGCGCTCGCGACTCAACGCAATGACGGTCGCGCGTCGATCGCTCGAATGCGAATTCAAGAAAAGCCTACAACAGAAGGCGTTTCCTGCAACGTTGACAAATGCCGATGTCGGCGGCCGTTGCGTTTCTTGCATCGTCGCGCGAATGACGCGTCGATTTGAACGGCGGCGCGCACGGTGCGCACTGCCAGCGCTGCGTCAACACTTCCTTAAGCGGGACACTGTTTTTTTCGGTCTGTTGGTGTATTCGGGAAGTAGTGCATATCGATTCCCGAGTGCACGCAGCGAAGTAAGAGCCATCTCACATACTGGAGGGCAACATGGCTAAGAAGGCAAAGAAGGCGAAGAAGGCGAAGAAGGCGAAGAGCGCAGTGAAGAAGACTGCGAAGAAGACCCGCAAGGTCGCCAAGAAGAAGTAAGCCTCTCGCCTCGAGAGGATTGCCGGCGGCTTGACGCCGGCACGTCGCGAGAGCCAGCGGACGGACTGCTGAGAGGCACATCCCACCCCCAAGGCTCTGGCTGACGAAAGAGGGTGTCGGCGAGACATCAGGTCAAACGGCTGGATCGAATTTCGGAGAGGGCAACCTTCCCAAAACCGGTCCGGCAGAAGAAACAGAGATTTCTTCGTTCGGTGCGGAGCCCGCTTGGTTCCGCAATTTCACCGGCGAGAATGCCGAGCTGAAATCTGGTCCTGACGTGTTCGCCGACCCCCTCGTTCCGGCGGCCCGCGCAGTCCGCGCCCGGCAGCCACTTTCCCCATCCCCGTTCCGGATCGACGTTGGGCCTGACGGCCTCGCGTTGTTTTTGTCTGTGCACCCGACCGCACGCCGTTCCGCGGCTCGTCAATTGGTCGCGCCGCCCGTCCGTCAATTTCGAAACTGATTGCCTGGCGGGACCCGCCGGCGCCCGCGGCCAATGTCCGCCATGGTTATCGTTGTCCCAAGCACCAGGGTAAACCGGCGTTCACGAATGCAAGGAAGTGCCTGCGGCACAGGCACTTCTGCGATTCCTGGAAGCGCCCCTGGCGGCGCCGATTTACATCCCGTTCATCGCGATACTTAAACCGCTCTTCAAATTTGATGGGCCATGATCATCCCAACAAGCCGGCAACCGGCACGCGGTGATCCCAAGGATCATCGCGGGGCATGATCAAGAGATCAGCCCGGGAATGACAGGGTAGTTTTAACAGTGGACGGGGGCCGCGCTCGGGGGAGGGCGGCCAACAACAAAAAGGGGAATGAGAATGTTTCAGGGGGTCATCGATCAGGAAAGCGCTGTCCCGGTTGCCGCAACGGCAATCCAGGACGTGCTGTTCGAACGTGGCATGTATTGGGCGAGCGGCCGCTCCGGTGTGGTCAACCTCATCGCGGCGCACAAATGGTTCAACCTGGCGGCGCTCAAGGGACGTACTGACGCGATCGCGCACCGCCGCGAAGTCGCCGAGCAGATGTCCGATGTCGAGATCGCGGCTGCCCAGCGTGAAGCCCGCGCCTGGATGACGACGCACTAAGGCAACCGATATCGATGGGAGCCTCGGCTCCCTCGCTCCACCTAGAACCAGTATCGCGCCGCGTAGATCACCGTCATCAGCGCTCCGGCCACGATGACGAACTGCCGGACGATGTGGCCGGGAAGGATCCGGATCAGGAAACCTCCGGCATAGCCGCCGACCATGGCGCCGAGCAGCATCGCCAAGGTCTCCGGCCACCGCACCGCTCCCTGCAAGACAAAGATCAATGTGGCAGCGAGCGACACGCAGGTCGCGAGCAGGTTCTTCAATGCCTTAATCGCCCTGATGTCGTTGGGCTCCGTGATCGACAGCACCGCGGTCAGGATGACGCCTAATCCGGCACCGAAGAACCCTCCATAGACGCACGACAATCCCAGGATAGCACCGCTCGCGCCGGTCGAGGGCAGCGCTGCGGCCCTCTCGCGCCCGAGGGTCCATCCCTGGATCTGCGGCGCGAAGGCAAACAACAGCGTTGCAAATGCGATCAGAGCCGGCACCGGCAGGACGAACAGCCGTTCTGGAAGCAGCAACAGGATGCCAGCACCGATTGTGCCGCTGAGCGCGGCGATCACGACGAAACTGATCGTGCGCCGCGTCGGCGGCGGCAGCTTGCCGCGATCGGCGAGCGCGGCGATCAAATGCCCCGGCGAGATCGCCACCGCATTCGACGCATTCGCGATGACGGCCGGCAGGCCCGCCGCGAGCATCGCCGGAAAGGTGATAAGCGTCGCGCCACCCGCCAGTGCATTGATGATGCCTCCGGCGACCCCGGCCGCCAGCAACAGAAGACTTGTCTGGGTATCCATCCTTCACCCTCTTGAGGGTGAGCAGGCTAGCGGGCGGCGCGCCAATCGGTCTGGAACGTCTGTGACGTCGGTTCAGCCGCGCCAGTAGACGCCCGGCGTCGTGCCGAAGGTGCGGCGGAACAGCCGGGTGAGGTGGCTCTGGTCGGAAAAGCCCGCATCGGCCGCGACTGCTGCGATCGGCTCGCCGGCGCGCAGCAATTGCCGGGCAAGATTGAGGCGGGCCAGCAGGCGGAAGGTATGCGGCGGGATTCCGAGCTCGCGGCTGACCATGCGGCTGAACCCTTCGCGGCTTCGCCCGAAGCCGGCGGCAATCGCTCCGATCGGCGCGACGCTGTCGGTCAGCGCGATGCCGAGCTTCGACCTGCCGGTGCACCCGGCGGGGTGGGACGTCGCGCGCGACAGGATGTCGTCGGCGATCTCGCCGACGTGCTCAGGCGAGATCTCGTCGAGGTTCCGCCAACGCTGCCCGAAGCGGATGATCCACACCGATGAGCAGACGCGGCCGGCAGGAACGTAGGCGTTCAGGCAGACCGTTTCCCCGTCCGACATCGTCATCGGCGCATGCAGCATTCCCGCCGGAATGAGCGCGGCATGGCCGGCAGGCACGGTGACGGTCGCGCCGCCGATGCGAAAGGCGCGCGACCCCGACAGCACCAGCACGATCTGGTTCTCGTCGTGGAAATGCGGCTTGAGGCAAAGCGAGCCGGCGCCGCGCCACGACGCCAGCTCGACGATGCCGTCACTGTCCGCTCGCCGATAAGTCCAGGTATTGGTCATGGCGAACGGAGTGATCACGGAGGTCTTGAAGCGATCGGGCAGGTGATCCCTGAACGCTAGCACAGGGATCGCCGACCGTCATTGGGGCTTCAGGCCTGCGCAACCGAAACGATCGGCGAGGCCGTTCGCATGGTCGCCATTGCGATCAGGGCGGCGGCGAGGTTGGTGGCTGCACTGATCGCCACCGGAATGAAGTAGCTGTGGCTGATGTCGTAGGCGAAGCCGGCGGCACTCGGGCCCAGCAGCGTGCCAACAGCGACGCTGGTGTAGAGGATGCCGATGATGCCGCCGACATTGCGGCCGCCGAAATGGTCGGTGACCACAGCGGGCAGGATCGCGACCCAGCCGCCATAGAACAGGCCGAACAGCAGCGCGAAGACCGTGAGCGACCAGAAGGTGCCGGCGATTGCCCAGATCGCCAGCGAGACGGCCATGCCGAGATACATCGCGACCAGGAATGCATCGCGGCCGACGCGGTCGGCGATGCCGCCGAGGAAGAACCGGCCGGCCGTGCTGCCGACCCCAATCATCCCGAGCAGCAGCACGGCAAGCGTCGGCGCGACCTGATGATCGACCGAAAAGGGCACGAGGTGCACGAAGGGCACGAACACGCCGAACGCGCTGATCAGGCAGGCGGCATAGAGCCCGGCGAAGCGGGCGGTCCGCACCGCGCCGCGGATCGAGACGCCCTGGCGGAGCGGCGCGCCCGAAACCGTCTCGAGCCGATCGCCGTCCGGTCCGGTGCCGTAGCGGCGCGGATCGTCCGCGATCAGCAGCGATGCACCGATCCCGGCGACGGCGGCGACAACGCCCAGCACGACATAGGCATCGCGCCAGCCGAGGCTCGTGATCAGCCAGGTCGCGAGCGGCGGCATCACCAGTGTGCCGACCCCGATCCCGCTGACGGCGAGGCCCGACGCAAAACCGCGCCGCCTGACGAACCAGCGCTGCACGGCGCCCAAGGTCGGAACGTAGGCGCAGCCGACTCCGGCGCCGATCCCGATGCTGTAGGCGGCATAGACCTGGAGGATGGTCTGGGCCTGTCCCGCCAGCACCATGCCGAGACCGACCAGCGCCATTCCGAGGCCAGCGAGCCTGCGCGCGCCCCAGCGATCGGCAAGCGGACCGGAGATCATCCCCAAGCCGAAATACAGGAAGCCCGCGAAGGAGAACACCAGCGACACCGAGCCGCGCGAGGCGCCGAACTCCCGCTGCAGGGACTCGACGAAGGACGAGAACGTGTAGGCGCTGCCGAAGCCGATCAATGTGACGACGAAGGCTGCTGCGACGACGTACCAGCCGTAGAACGGCTTGGTTCGTTGATAACCGGCGTGCATGACGGCATTCCTCATGATCGTTCTCCCTGTGCCGCGTAACCACCGGGCTTGCCCGGCGGGTAGAGCAGCATCTGCGTGCAGCGAAACAGCGCGATGGTCTTGCCTGTCGCCTCGCTGCGGATCTCGGCGTCCCACACCTGGGTGGTGCGCCCGGCGTGAACGAGGCGCGCCTCGCAGCTCAAACCGCCTTCGCGCGCGGCGCCGATGAAGTTGGTCTTCAACTCTCCGGTGGCGAAGCCGATGGCGCCATCCGGCAACGACGCGAGGCAGCCGAACCCGCATGCGGTATCGGCCAATGCGACGATGCTTGCGCCGTGCAGCAGCCCGTGCGGCGAGAAGTGTTTTGCGGCAATCTCGAAGCGGCCGCGGATGTGGCCGCGTCCGGCTTCGAGCCATTGAAAGTCCAGGAGGCCGGGCAGGCTGCCGGCTTGCGACGCGTTGATGCGCTCGACGAGCGGGCTGGTCTGGCCGCCCGCAGCGATCTCGCGGAGGCCGAGCTTGTTTGCGACCTCGGTCATGGCCTGGCTCCATCAAGAAAGTGGGGCCGTCGGGAGCGGTAAAGAAGGTTAGAAAATCTAAGTTCCATGGTTCGACTTTCTCTGCATTGACGCGGCTTTCAGCACTGGATTAAGCTGATAGAGCGCCCGGAAGGCCGAGTTGGCAAACCAGATTTGCTGGACGATTAAGATTAGAAAATCTAAACCATGGAAAGCAGGCTTCCACCCCTGAACGCGCTCAAGGCGTTCGAATCCGCCGCTCGCCATCTCTCGGTGAAGCTCGCGGCCGAGGAGCTATGCGTGACGCCGGGTGCGGTCAGCCAGATGCTCAAGACGCTCGAAGCCGATCTCGGCGTGAAGCTGTTCGAGCGGGTCCCGCGCGGCATCTATCTCACCGACGCCGGCCGCGACTATCTGCCGTCGATCCGCAACGCGTTTCGCCAGATCGCGGATGCCTCGCGTCGCGTCGCGGCATCCGTCGATGTCGGTACGCTGACGGTGAGCGTCACGCCGTTCTTTGCGTCGGCCTGGCTGGTGCCCCGCATGGCCTCGTTTCAGGGCGCGCATCCCGAGATCGATCTGCAGATCGTCACCAGCAACACAGTGGTCGATTTCTCGCGCAGCGGCGTCGACGTCGCGGTGCGCCACGGCCTTGGCCGCTATCCGGGGCTGCGCAGCGACCGCGTCGTCACCGTGGAGATGGTGGCGGTCGCATCGCCGTCACTGGTGGCGCGCCTCGGGCGACCGGCATCTCCCGGCGCGCTCGCAAGCTGGCCGCAGGTGCATGACGCCGATCGCAAGGGATGGAGCCTGTGGTTTCAGGCCAACGGCATCGCGGAGGTTCGCACGCCGCGCGGACCCTCGTTCGATGACAGCGGCCTGCTGCTCAAGGCCGTGCTGACAGGGCAGGGCGCGGGCCTGCTGCCGGCCGCGATGGTGGCAAATGAGATCGCGGGCGGTGAACTGGTCCAGCTGCTCGAGACCGCGCATCTGGAGGAGTTCGCGTACTATCTCGTCTGTCCCGACAACAGGCAGTCGCTTCCGAAGATCGCGGCGTTCAGGGAATGGATGCTGGGACCGGAGGCTCAGTCGGCGGCGGAGCACTAAAGCGCGACGAGACTATGTCAGGTCGAGCAACGGACTCTGCTTCACCTCGCCCCGTGTGCGGGGAGAGGTCGGATCGCATGGAGCGAAGCGCAATGTGATCCGGGTGAGGGGGAGCCTCCGCAAACGCAGCTATCATAGGATACGCGGATGGAGCCCCTCACCCCAACCCTCTCCCCGTAAGAACGGGGAGAGGGAGCACAGCTGCAGTGGGCGGCTTACCGATAGAACGCGTTGGGCGGCACGCCAAAATGCTTGCGGAACATCGCGGTGAAGGCGCTCTGGCTGGCATAGCCGGCATCGAGCGCGACATCGACCACGCGCGCGCCGCGCGCGAGGCGTTCGAGCGCGAACAGCAAACGTGCCTGCTGACGCCATTCGCCGAACGTCATGCCGGTCTCCCTGGCGAACAGACGATGGATGGTCTTCGACGTCAGCTTCAGCCGGCGTGCCCATTGCTCGGCTGTGGAGCCATCGTCCGGGCGGGCCACCAGCGCGGCGCAGACCCGTGCGAGCCTTTCGTCGCGCGGCATCGGCAGATGCAGCGGCAGCACATCGACTTCGCGCAGCTGGTCGAGCAGCACGCGCATCAGGCGCTCGTCGGAGGTCGCGGGCGCATAGTCCAGCGGGACGCACATCGCGGCGACGAACAATTCGCGCAGCAGCGGCGAGACCGCGAACACGCAGCTGGCCTGCGGCAGATTGGGAGCCGCGTCGGCGTCCACGAACACGGTGCGGATCTTGACCGCGCCGCACATCCGGACCTCGTGCGCGAGATCGGCCACCAGCCACACCGCGCGATTGGGCGGCACCACCCAGGTGCCTTCGGTGCAGCGCACGACCATCACGCCTTCGATCGCGTAGAGCAACTGGCCGCGCGGATGCGCGTGCAGGCCGGTCGACGCGCCGCTCGGATAGTCGATCTCCATTGCCGCCATCGGCCGCGCCGTGGCGTGATAGTCGAGGTGCCGTGTGATCAGCTCGTCCAACACGTCTTCATCTCGCATGTCCCAATCTCGCTAGGTGAGGTCAGTCTAGCGTGAGACGGACTTGGGCGCGACAGGTAGTTGCTGGTGTGATCTTCACCAACGCGCTGCCGGGTCATGTTCAAGTCAAAAGCTGCACTTCTCTATCCCTTCGTTGCCATCGTGCTGTGGGCAGGCAACGTCATCGTCTCTCGCCTCTCGGCGCACACGATCGGTCCGCAGGCGATCACCTTCTATCGCCTGCTGGTCGCGGTGCTCTTGATGTCTCCGTTCGTGGCGCGCGGCGCCTTGCGTAATCGCCATGCGATCTGGCCGCATCTTGGTCCGCTCGCGATCCTCGGCTTCCTTGCGATGTGCCTGTTCCAGAGCCTGTCGTATCTGGCGGCCGAGACCACCACCGCGACCAACATGGCGGTGTTCACCGCGCTGACGCCGCTCTTGACGGTCGCCCTCAGTGCCGCGCTGCTCGGCGAACCGCCGACGCTTGGCATGATATGCGGCGCGCCGCTGTCATTTGCGGGCCTCGTCTATCTCGTCAGCGGCGGCGACTTGTCGTCGCTGTTGCAGAACGGCGTGCATGCGGGCGACGCGCTGATGCTGCTGGCCGCGATCGTCTATGCGCTGTACGGCGTGCTGCTGAAACGCTGGAATCTGCCGATCACTGGATGGCAATCCACCTACATGCAGGCGCTGTGCGCGCTGGCCGTGATGTTTCCCGCCTTCCTCGCGACGCCGGCGCCGCTGCGGCAGGTCAACGCCGAAACCTGGCCGCTGATCGTCTATGCCGGCGCGCTGGCCTCGGTCGTGCTGCCGTTTCTCTGGATCCGCGGCGTCGCGCAGCTCGGCCCGAACCGCTGCGCGATCTTCATGAACCTGCTGCCGATGCTGACGGCCGCGGCCGCGATCGTGATGCTGGGCGAGCCGGTCAGGCCATTCCACGTCATCGGCGGCGGCCTCGCGCTGCTCGGCGTCGCCTGCGCGCAGGCCTTGCCGCGGCCGGTCAAGACGGCCTGCGATTCGCGATAACCCGCAAGTCATGGATTGGCGATCTCGCTGTTTTGATCGCATGTGAGAGGCCAGGGCAGAATAGGGCGCTACGCTCGGCGATCACCTGTTCGGTGAGACGGAGTGATCACGATGCGTGTTGCCTTGCGCGTATGCTTACGTATTTCCCTGGTCCTGACGTTGCCGCTTGTGCTCCTGTCGAGCCTGGCTGCCGACGCCGCAACTGCGCATCACAGGCGCGTGCGGCAGCATTTCATCATCCGCCCAAGCGAGCAGATGGCTCCTCCGAGCTCGTACCGATATCCGGGCTTTGGCCCGATCCCGCCGGGCGAGAACCGGAACCTCGATCCATCCGCCCGCGGCAGCGGCTGATGTCGGTCAGCGCCCGCACTGATGCTTCATCGCATCGGTCGCTCTGCCAGCGTACAGGAAGTTGGTCAAAGATCGAGCTATGCGGCGTCGGTGACCAATTTGTGCTGAGATCTCTCGGCGACGCGCTTTTCGAGTGTGGCAATCGTTCCCTTGAGATTGGCGTGCCGCTCATTGAGCGACCTTGCCAAAATCGGATACCTCGCGTCCGATCGGTCGTAAATTCCCGCGCGCGCTTCTTCGGTCGCGATATCGGCTTCGATCTGCTGGCAGGCCAGGATGAGATCGGACAGCATCTTGCTGACCGTCGACTCTCGTCCGCCACGTCCGCGAGCTGTCTCAAAACGATGATGCATGTTCATTTGCGTGCTCCGAATGTCTGAGTTCGGCACATCGAGAACAGCGGCGCCGAACTATTGACGGATACATCGCAAGTTGCCTGCCAGTCGCAGGTCCGTAGGAATACGGTCGGGGGCGGTCCGGCGCGGGGTATGCCACCGGGTGACGACGTCTGGTAGATCTCACTGACTAGTCTCGCCGCCAAGCCGGAACGCAAGCACCTAGCGTGACACGCTTGAAGTCTCGCGCGGCGTCCTGATCTCCTGCCTGTTCGGCAAACCTAACCGCTGCTTCCATGTCCTGAGCGGCGGACGCGCTGTCGCAGAATTGGCTGCGAATTTCAGCCCGGTATCTATATGCCCTGTAGTTCATCGGGTTGTACTGAAGCGCAAGGTTGTAGCTATTTTGTTCCTCAGTGGCGCCTCGGCGGGCTTCATCCGACTGACTGCCGAAGTTGGTTTGGCGATTGAGTGTCTGGAGTGTCCCGAGCTCCGTGTAACGCAGAGACATCGCACCGAGACTGGCAGGAAGTGCTTCACCCGACGAAGAAGGTTGCCTCGCCGAGGTGCGTTCAATTTCGATCTTCTTGTACTTGATGGCGTTGCCGTAATCCCGCAAGCTTTGGAACGTGCTCGATATTTCGCCGGTGATCGACGCAAGATAGGCGGTCGGGAGGCGTCGATCGCTCAGCAGGTTGAGACATGCCCGTATCTTTGCCTGCGGAGGCAAGACGTCGCGACATTCCTTGTCAACCACACGCCACTCGTCACGCGAATGCTGCGTCGGCGGCGTCTGCGCAGCAGGCAGAACGAGAACCAGCGCGAAACAGATCGCTAACCTGAGAACGTGACTTGGGCCATCCATTTATTTCTTCGCCCTCAGCCCGATCCCGACCGGCCGGCGGATTCTTCGAGCACGCTGCATGTTCATTTGATGCCAAATAATCAAGCCGAGGGAAAGCTGACGCAGGTCAGAGATGGACTTAAAAGTGAGGCCGTTCGTGACTGGGAAAGACCGAACGGCCCCAGCCGGCCCGTAGTGCCAAAATGGAAGAAATAGGCCGGCGCTCCAGCTACGGAGTCGCCGGACAATGGTTTCACCGATGTCAATTGACGTTGTTGCCGTACGCCCCCCGATGCGGCCGATTGTTATGAGCGCGCAGGGTCGGCTTGACGACAGGTCGTCAAAACAAACGCCGCCTTGCTGCATTGCCACTCGCTGCCGAGCGCAGCGCTTGAGACCGGCCGCGGGGCAGCAACGATCGCCAGCGCAACAACCATGCAAGCCAGCGAAGTTGCGACGACGAGCCTGCCTGCTTTGGATGGGAAGCGCTGTCGCAGCCAGAAGCCAACGTCGGCGGATCGGCGAAGCTGGGCGTTACGCAGAACCTGGTCGAGATCCTGGAATTGGATGCCACTGTCTTGCTGCATGGCCTTACCCCGGAAATGTTCAGGTGAAAGAAAACAATGCAGGGATCGTGGGCGCGGTTTGTTGCGCGCTCGCTTCGCGGCGCCGGGAATGATGTTTCATTCACGCGGAGGTGACGACCGGTCCAGGCCAGGGGCCGGCATTTGGCTCGTCAGCTTCATGCACTATGATCTGGAATACTTCGACCTGGAGCAGAAAACCCTGCAACCCCTCGACAACCCGCTCGGCACGAGGTTGTCACCCATGTCTTAGGTACGACCTGTTACCCATGTCTCCGGGCTGGACAACAATGAGTATGGCGGAGACGGAGGGATTCGAACCCTCGATAGGCCTTTACAAGCCTATAACGGTTTAGCAAACCGCCGCCTTCAGCCACTCGGCCACGTCTCCAATGGCGCCGATATGCCCGAGAGGGCGCTGAGCCGCAAGCGGCAGATTCAGATTGCGCCAAGGTGATTTGAGGGCAGCTCGGCCGCCGGCCGTCCCCAAGCCTTCATATACCGCGCCAATCGGCAGGCGTCGGAGCGCCTGGATGCTAAAAATGCAAGATATAACAATATATTAGCCTGACATTGGGCCGGGACTGGAGCGCCCGGCGCCAAGCCTGTTGAAAACCGGTTGCGCCGGCTCATTCCACGCTGGCGCCGCGGCGCAAATCGGCCTCGATCTGCAATTTGGTGCCGCCGCCGAACCGGGCGCGGTAGACCTGCAGGTTTTCCATGATCCGCTGGACGTAGTTCCGCGTCTCCGAGAACGGAATCAGCTCGACCCAGTCGACCGCGTCGACCTTGGGATCGCGCGGATCGCCATAGCGCTCGATCCACTTCCGCACGCTGCCGCGGCCGGCATTGTAGGCGGCGAAGGTCAGGATATAGGACCCGCGGTAGTCCTCGAGCAGGCCGCCGAGCTCGGCGGCGCCGAGCATCGCGTTGTAGACCGGATCGGTCTTCATCCGGTTGAGGTCGAAGCCGATGCCGGCGCGCTTGCAGACGTAACGTCCGGCGTCCGGCGTCACCTGCATCAGGCCGTAGGCCTGGGCCGGCGACACCACCGCCGGATTGAACGCGCTCTCCTGGCGCGCGATCGCGTAGACGACGCTCTGCTCGACCTCCGGCCCGACCTGGCGGAACGACGGAATGCCGTTGACCGGATAGGCGTAGTGGTCGAACGGCAGTCCGCGGTTGAGCGCGGCCTTGCCCATCAGCAGCATGCCGCGGGCATCGCCGTGGCGCGCGGTGAGCTCGCCGAGGCCGGCGAGGGCCTCCGGATCGCCATTGTCGCCCATGTCGCCGAAGATCGAGATCGCGAGCTCGCGCGCGTCGATTTCGTAGAGCAGCGCCACCGCGCGCACGATCTCCAGCCGCTCGGCGCCGCGGCCGCGCGGCGCGCTGTTCAGCTCGATCTGCGGCAGGCCGAGCTTGGCACGCGCGAGCTGGCCGTAATAGCTGGTGGACTGCTCGGCCGCGCGTCCGTAAGCGGCGCGCGCCTCCTGGCCGCGGCCGGCGGCCTCCGCGGCGCGGCCCTGCCAATAGCCGGCACGCGCCAGCGCGGTCGGGTTGGCGCTGCCGACGCCGATCCGCGCGAAATGCTGGGCGGCGAGGGCGGGATCGTTGAGGAAGCGTAGCGCGATCCAGCCCGAGGTGAATTCCTGCTCGGTCTTGTAGATGTCGCGGGCCGGCAGCGCCGCGTCGCGCGCGATCAGATAGGCGGTGCGAAACTCGTTGGTGTCGATCATCTTGCGCGCCAGCAGCCGGCGCTCGATCCACCATTCGTCGACATTGTAGAGGCGGGAGGCTTCCTTCGGTGCGCTCAGCATCAGCCGCGCGGCCTCGGCGAATTTCTCCTCGCGGCGGAGCAACTGGATCCTGGCGAACAAATAGCCGGTGTCGCCGGAGAGCTCGCTCGGCACGGCTTCCAGCAGCGCGCGCAGGTTCGAACCCTTGCGGGTGGCGGCGATGCGTGCCTTCGCGAGCGCCACGTAGCCGGAGCCAAGGCGCTTGGCTTCGCGCATGCCGGCGGCCTCGTTGTCGGTGCCGTACAGCATGGTGTCCATGCGTGCCTTGTGGTCGCCGGCAGTCAGCAGCGAGCCGAACAGGTCGAGCGCGGTGTTTTCGGTGTCCTCGCTCATTCCGTCGTTGCGCCAGGCCTCGCGGACCAGGCGCTCGGCATTGCCGCGGTCGCCGCGTCCGATCATCACCTTGGCGAGCGCGAGCCGGCCCTTGGCCGAGACCGGCGATTCATTCTGGAACCAGGTCCAGACCGCGGAGTCGTCGCGGCGGTCGTCCCACAACGAGGCCTCGATGCGGCGACGCAGGAAGGTCTGCGACGGCCAGCTCGGATTGGCATCGAGGAAAGCGCGGTAGCGCTCGACCGAGGCGCCGTTGTCCTCGCTGCGCAGGATCAGCCATTCGGCAAGCTTGCGCGCGACCGGATCGGAGATCGAGGCCTCGGCCTCGGTGGCGTCCGCCGGCTTGCGCTTGCGCAGCAGCTCGACGACGCTTGCAAGCGCTTCCTTGTCCGACTGCGACGTCGAGGATGTCGCGGCTACGGCCGCAGGCAGCACCGGCTTGCGCGCGATCGGTGCGGCATGCTGGCGGGTTGCCGGAACCAGTGCGGGCGCGGGCACCGACCTGTTCGATACAGTTCCCGTTGCAACCGGAGCGGCGGGCTTGGCCGCGGTGGTCTTGGATGTGTTGGTCTTGGACGTGGTGCCCTTGGATTCCGGGGTCTTCGGAGCCGTTGGCTTGTGAGCTTCGGTCTTGGCAGGAGCGGCCTTGGCACCGTCTGTCTTGACCGCGCCGGACTTGGACGACGTTGTCTTGTGAGCCTCGGTCTTGTGAGTTTCAGTCTTGGCAGCGCTGGTCTTGGCTGAGTCGGTCTTGGCCGCATCAGTCTTGGCGCCGGGTTTGGTTGCCGTTGGCTTTGAAGCCGCCGCCTTCGGAGCCGTGGACTTCGGCGTGGTCTTGGAGGCGGCGCTCTTGGAGGCCGTGTCTTGGGCAGCCGGCTTTGCAGTTGGAGCATCCTCGGCAGCCCAGGCATCGGCCGTGATGGCGGCAAGGCCGACAACGAGCGCCAGGCTCGTCGCCAGCGCCGTCGACCGCAATGTGCCTGCGCGAACGGAACGGATCACAGAAGTCCTCTGCGGCCCCGAATCATCTGGTCGTTTGGGCCATGGGTTCTTATTTGATTGAAAACGTACACAAAATACTAAGAAGCCTGCCGGTGCGGCTGTTTGCGCCAGCACAACGGCAAAATCGCGGCTGGAAACGATTTCGCGCGCCGCAGATTACCGTTGGGAATAGGTACGGTACGGCCCTTTCGCCTGTCGGCCAGACCCGATATGAATTGCCTTTCATGGCGTTTCGCAACAACCGGGTGCCGGTCGCACGGACGTGAAGCACGCCACCAACAAGGGTCCGTCGACCTAGCCTTTAGCCTGAAGCGTTTGGAGGAAGTCCATGGCAGCCAAGACAAAATTCCGGGGATCATTCACTGCCTTGGTGACGCCCTTCAAAAACGGCTCGGTGGACGAAGCGGCGTTCCGCAGCCTCGTGAACTGGCAGATCGCCGAGGGCACCCACGGCCTGGTGCCGGTCGGCACCACAGGCGAGAGCCCGACGCTGAGCCACGACGAGCACAAGCGGGTGGTCGAATGGTGCATCGAGGAGGCCAGGGGCCGGGTGCCCGTGATCGCCGGTGCCGGCTCGAATTCGACCAAGGAGGCGATCGAGCTCGCCGAGCACGCCGAGAAGGCCGGCGCCACCGCGGTGCTGGTCGTGACGCCGTACTACAACAAGCCGACCCAGGAAGGCATGTATCAGCACTTCAAGGCGATCAACGATGCGATCGGCATTCCGATCATCATCTACAACATCCCGCCGCGCTCGGTGATCGACATGTCGGTCGACACCATGAAGCGGCTGTTCGAGCTGAAGAACATCGCCGGCGTCAAGGACGCCACCGCGAGCATGGTGCGGGTCTCGCAGCAGCGCGCCGCGATGGGCGAGGATTTCAACCAGCTCTCCGGCGAGGACGCCACCATCATCGGCTACATGGCCCATGGCGGCCACGGCTGCATCTCGGTGACCTCGAACGTCGCGCCGCGGCTGTGCTCGGAGTTCCAGACCGCCTGGCAGAAGGGCGACGTCACCACGGCACTGAAGATCCATGACAAGCTGATGCCGCTGCACACCAACCTGTTCATCGAGAGCAATCCGGCGCCGGTGAAGTACGCGATGTCGCTGCTCGGCAAGCTGGACGAGAAGCTGCGCCTGCCGATGGTGCCGGTCACCGAAGCGACCCGCCAGGCGGTCCGCAGCGCCATGGTGCATGCCGGCCTGATCAACTGAGCCGGACCGCTGCCGCCGCGACCAGTGCCGTGCGCAATGTCGAACAGAAGGGGATGGGCATGCTGAAGGAATTCCGCGAGTTCGCCATGAAGGGCAATGTCGTCGACCTCGCCGTCGGCGTCATCATCGGTGCGGCCTTCGGCGCGATCGTCACCTCGCTGGTCGGCGACATCATCATGCCGATCATCGGCGCGATCACGGGCGGTCTCGACTTCTCCAACTATTTCACCGGGCTTTCCAAGGCCGTCAACGCAACCAACCTCGCCGACGCCAAGAAGCAGGGTGCGGTGCTGGCCTGGGGCAACTTCCTGACGCTGACGCTCAACTTCCTGATCGTCGCCTTCGTGCTGTTCATGGTCATTCGCGCCATGAACCAGTTCAAGCGCAAGGAAGAGGTCAAGCCTGCCGAGCCGTCGAAGCCGTCCGCCGAGGCCGTGCTGCTGACGGAAATCCGCGACCTCCTCAAGAAGAGCTAAAGTGGCCGAGAAGAACGAACGTCCCATCAAGGTCGTTGCCGAGAACCGAAAGGCCCGCTTCAACTACGCGATCGAGGACACGATCGAGGCCGGCATTTCGCTGACCGGCACCGAGGTGAAATCAATCCGCAGCGGCAAGAGCACGATCGCGGAATCCTATGCGGATTCCAAGAACGGTGAGCTGTGGCTGATCAACGCCAATATTCCTGAATATCTGCAGGCCAACCGCTTCAACCACGAGCCGAAGCGGCCGCGGAAGCTGCTGCTGCATCGCAAGCAGATCAACAAGCTGCTCGGAGCGGTCGACCGCGAGGGCATGACGCTCATTCCGCTGAAGCTGTATTTCAACGAGCGCGGCCGTGCCAAACTGCTGCTTGCGGTCGCCAAGGGCAAGAAGCTGCACGACAAGCGCGAGACCGAGAAGAAGCGCGACTGGAGCCGCGAGAAGGGCCGCCTGATGCGGGCGCGCGGGTAGGGCGGTTGATTTGTCGTCATCGCTTCGTCGCTTCAGCGCAAAATTGCTCCGCAATTTTGTCGCGGGCTCCTCGCGATGACGGTGGATGGAGATTTGGGCCATGACTCAACCGAGCCTTACCGATGTCGACTGGAGCAAGATCCCGGCGCCCACGGATGACGGCGCCGCGGCGCACCTCGTCGGCATGACGATCCCGCCGGTCCGGCTGCGTGCCACCGACGACACCGCGGTGACGCTGTCGGCGCTCAAGGGCCGCACCGTGGTGTTCGCCTATCCGCGAACCGGCGAGCCAGGCAAGATCGGGCTGGTCGACGATTGGGACATGATCCCTGGCGCCCGCGGCTGCACGCCGCAGACCTGCGCCTTCCGCGACCTGTTTGCCGAGCTGAAGGCGGCCGGTGCTGCCCAGGTGTTCGGGCTGTCGACGCAAAGCAATGCGTACCAGACCGAGATGGCGTCGCGCCTGCATCTGCCGTTTCCGGTGCTGTCCGACGAAGCGCTGGAACTGACGCACACGTTGAAGTTGCCGACCATGTCGGTGGCGGGCCTGACCCTGATCAAGCGGCTCGCCCTTGTGATCGACGACGCGCGCATCACGCACGTGTTCTACCCGGTGTTCCCGCCCGACCGGAACGCCGGCGACGTGCTGGCTTGGCTGAAGGCCAATCCGCGGAGGGACTAGCGCAACGTGATGTGATGGGGCCGCCGCAGGTCACGCTGCCAAAATATCGAGAACAACCCCATGCAACGTAGCCGGCGGCGGCCGGCGTTCGACCAGGCAACTTGACACGTCGGGCAATTCAGGGATATATTTCTAATATTCCGAAATTGTGCATGCCTCCGCCCAAGGCTGTCGCGTTTGCTAGCCGAGCTCCTTGCGCACGGTCGCGAACACCTTGCGGAACATATCGGTCGTCAACACGCCGGTGTTCGTGTTGTAGCGCGAGCAGTGGTAGCTGTCGTAGAGCTTGAATTTGCCTGCACTATGCACGGCACCGTGCACAAAAGGCGCGGCCGCCAAGCGAACATCCAGCGCCTTGAGAGTCGATTCGCTGTCTCTTATACACATCTGACGCTGCCGACGAACGATGTGTATAAGAGACAGGGCGTCGACCAGCTTCAGCCCGTCGTCCGGCCGCGCCTGATAGACGCCGCTGGCGAAGCCATATTCGAGCAGGGTCGCATAGAGCAGATCACCGGCGTAGTCGCCGGTGAAGGGACGGCCGGTGCGGTTGGCGCCCTGCAGACCCGGCGCGAGCCCGACGATCAACAGCCGCGCATTCGGATCGCCGAACGATTCCACCGGTGAGTTGAACCAGCCCGGCTCGCGTGCGCGCGCCTGCGCGCGGAACTCGGCCAGCCGTGGACAGAGCGGACAGTTGCTGTCGGGGCGCGTGGCAGCGGTGACGAGGTTACTCGTCGAAATCGTCATCGGCTCCCCGTGGGGCCATGGTGGTCGCGCGCTGCAGGAATTGCGGGGAGTGGTGGCGCGGTTCGCGCGGGGCCGGACGTTCCGACGGATCGCGGCCGAGCTTGGATTGCAGCTCGACGAGGTCGGTGAAGACGTCGGCCTGGCGGCGTAGCTCGTCGGCGATCATCGGCGGCTGGCTGGCGATGGTGGAAATGACCGTGACGCGAACGCCGCGGCGCTGCACGGCCTCGACCAGCGAGCGGAAGTCGCCATCGCCGGAAAACAGAATCATCTGGTCGATGTGCTCGGCGAGTTCCATGGCATCGACGGCGAGCTCGATGTCCATGTTGCCCTTCACCTTGCGACGGCCGCTGGCGTCGATGAATTCCTTGGTCGCCTTGGTGACGACGGTGTAGCCGTTGTAATCGAGCCAGTCGATCAACGGGCGGATCGACGAATACTCCTGATCCTCGATGATCGCCGTGTAGTAGAACGCACGGAGCAGAGTGCCGCGACTCTGGAACTCCTTGAGGAGGCGCTTGTAGTCGATGTCGAAGCCCAGCGTCTTAGCGGTGGCGTAAAGATTCGCTCCGTCGATGAAGAGCGCGATCTTGTTGGAAACAGGTGACGACATCAAAGTGTTCTCGCGTGGTTGTTAGTGTTCTTAGCGCGGCGGTGATCAACCGCGCGCAATTTCCGGCGTTGCTGCCTAAAGTTCTGTGAATCTTTCCCCACGACAGTCACCACCGCAATTATGGTGAGGCGAGGGCAAAAAGCCTAGACCCTTGACATTGCAATGAAGAGATTTACTCGCCTGGGACAGCAACCTGGCCATGTCGTCAGACGCTCCGGCCCTTCTGGCCCCCGTCAGACCGGGTTATCAGAGCCTGTTCGGAAGGCAAATCACAAATTTTACCTTGCGAAACGGGGGCTAGGCCTATAACTAACCCTCATAACCTACATGTTCGGTCCCTTTTACCACGGAGCGCCTCGAGATGGCTCGCGTCACCGTCGAAGATTGCATTGACAAGGTCGACAATCGTTTCGACCTCGTCCTGTTGGCCGCGCATCGCGCCCGGATGATCTCGTCGGGGTCGCAACTCACGGTTGATCGCGACAACGACAAGAATCCGGTCGTCTCGCTGCGGGAGATCGCCGATTCGACGATCTCGCCGGAAGACCTGAAAGAGGAGCTCGTGCACTCCCTGCAGAAGTTCGTCGAGGTCGACGAGCCCGAGCCCGACACCGTGCCGCTGATCGGTTCCGCCGGTGCCAGCGTCGACGCCGACGACACCGAGGTCGCGGTCGAGCGGATGACCGAGGAAGAGCTGCTGAAGGGCCTCGAGGGTCTGGCGCCCCCGGAGGAGCAGCCCGAGGAAGACGAGTAAGCTCGCCGTCGTTTCGAACCGATTTACCGAAGGCCCGGACATTGCTCCGGGCCTTTGCTTTTGTTGACAATTTTGCTGTTACGGTGCGTCCTATGCGGACGCGCGAAATTGAATGGTTCCAGGGCCCGCGCGGGGTGCTGCTTCATTCGAAAGCGCACTAGATTGTAGAAAGGTGGGACATTCCGGTCCCGCGCGAGAGGCAGCGAGTTCATGGCGTATCGACGCCGCAGTTCCATCCAGATGCAGGCTGCAACCGAAACGGTCGCGGTGGCGCCGACGTCGTCCACGGCGGAAAGGCCGGCCAAGCCGCGGACGCGAATGATGCGACAATATGACCTCGTCGAGCGCGTCCGCTCCTATAACCCCGATACCAACGAAGACCTGCTCAACCGCGCCTATGTCTACGCCATGAAGGCGCACGGCACGCAGACCCGCGCCTCCGGCGATCCCTATTTCTCGCATCCGCTCGAGGTCGCCGCGATCCTCACCAACCTCAAGCTCGACGACGCCACGATCGTGGCGGCGCTGCTGCACGACACGATCGAGGACACCGAGGCGACGCGGGCCGAGATCGACAATGTGTTCGGCCACGAGATCGGCGCGCTGGTCGAGGGCCTGACCAAGCTGAAGCGGCTGGAACTGGTGTCGCGCGAGGCCAAGCAGGCCGAGAATTTGCGCAAGCTGCTGCTTGCGATCGCCGACGATGTCCGCGTGCTGCTGATCAAGCTCGCCGACCGCTTGCACAACATGCGCACGCTGGAATTCGTGCCACCGGCCTCGCGCCGCCGCATCGCCGAAGAGACGCTGGATATCTATGCGCCGCTGGCCGGTCGCATGGGTATGCACGAGATGCGCGAGGAACTCGAGGACCTGTCGTTCTTCGTGCTCGATCCCGAGGCCTATGCGGTGGTCAAGCAGCGGCTCGATTCACTGGCCGAGCGCAACCGCAATTTGATCGGCGAGATCGAAACCCAGCTCTCCAAGAACCTGCAGAAGAACGGCATTACCGCGCGGGTGTTCGGCCGCCGCAAGCAGCCGTTTTCGATCTGGACCAAGATGGAGCGCAAGTCGGTCGGCTTCGAGCAGCTATCCGATATCTACGGCTTCCGCATCATCCTCGACGATGTCGGGGCCTGCTACCGCGCGCTCGGCATCGTCCACACCACCTGGCCGGTGGTACCGGGCCGTTTCAAGGACTACATCTCGACCCCGAAGCAGAACGACTACCGCTCGATCCACACCACGGTGATCGGGCCGGGCAAGCAGCGCGTCGAGCTGCAGATCCGCACCGAGGACATGAACCAGATCGCGGAGTTCGGTATCGCCGCGCATGCCTTCTACAAGGAGGGCGCGGGTTCGCCGCACGAGCGGATGAAGCACGAGTCCAACGCCTTCGCCTGGCTGCGCCACACCATCGGCATCCTCTCGGAAAGCGCCAATCCGGAAGAATTCCTCGAACACACCAAGCTCGAGCTGTTCCACGACCAGGTGTTCTGCTTCACGCCGAAGGGCAAGCTGATCGCGCTGCCGCGCAACGCCAACGTGATCGATTTCGCCTATGCCGTTCATACCGGCGTCGGCAACAGCGCGGTCGGCTGCAAGATCAACGGCAAGTTCGCGCCGCTGTCTTCCGAGCTGCAGAACGGCGACGAGGTCGAGGTCCTGACCTCGAAAGCGCAGTCGGCGCCGCCGTCGGCCTGGGAAGCGCTCGCCCGCACCGGCAAGGCGCGGGCCGCGATCCGCCGCGCCACCCGCGACGCGGTGCGCGACCAGTATGCCGGCCTCGGCCGCCGCATCGTCGACCGCCTGTTTGCCCGCGCCAAGATCGAATATGCCGACGACAAGCTGAAGGGTGCGTTGCCGCGGCTCGCGCGCACCTCGATCGAGGACGTGATGGCCTCGGTCGGGCGCGGCGAGATCAAGGCTTCCGACGTCGCGCGCGCGATGTATCCCGACTACAAGGAAGAGCGGCTGGTGCGCTACGGCGCCAAGAAGGGCCTCGCCGCCAAGCTGAAGACGCAGAACCCGCCGCATCCGGCGCGCGCCACCTCGGTGATCCCGGTGCGCGGCATCAATTCCGACTTGCCGGTGAAGTTCGCGCCGAACGGCGGCGCGGTGCCGGGCGACCGGATCGTCGGCATCGTCACGGCGGGCGAGGGGATCACGATCTATCCGATCCAGTCGCCGGCGCTGAAGGATTTCGAGGAGGAGCCGGAGCGCTGGCTCGACGTGCGCTGGGATATCGACGAAACCATGCCGCAGCGCTTTCCGGCGCGCATCCTGGTCCACAATGTCAACGAGCCCGGCAGCCTCGCCCAGATCGCGACCGTGATCGCCGAGCACGACGGCAACATCGACAACATCCACATGTCGCGCCAATCGCCTGACTTCACGGAGCTGACCATCGATCTTGAGGTCTATGACCTCAAGCATCTCAGCGCTATCATCGCCCAGTTGCGCGCCAAGGCCGTCGTCGCCCGGGTCGAGCGCGTCAATGGTTAGGGTTCCGCCTGTCATCGGCCCTCATGGTGAGGAGGCGCGTCAGCGCCGTCTCCGGACGATGCTCCGCATCGCTCGGGAACCATGCGGCCCGAGACGGGGCCTCATCCTTCGAGACGCGGCGCAGGCGCCGCTCCTCAGGATGAGGGGATGGTTCAACTGGTTTGTCAGAGAGTGATTTGATGTCGTCTCCGCCGCTGCGTCTCGGTATCAATGTTGATCACGTCGCCACCCTGCGCAACGCGCGAGGCGGAGGCCGGCCCGATCCCGTGCGGCTGGCGCTTGCCGCGATCGCGGCCGGCGCCGACGGCATCACCGCGCATTTGCGCGAGGATCGCCGCCACATCCGCGACGAGGACATGGCGCGGCTCAAGGCCGAGATCTCCAAGCCGCTGAACTTCGAGATGGCGGCGACCGACGACATGCTGCGGATCTCGCTCGCCACCAAGCCGCACGCGGTTTGCCTGGTGCCGGAACGACGCCAGGAGCTTACCACCGAAGGCGGCCTCGACGTCGTCGGCCAGCACAACGCGCTGGCGCCGTTCATCGCGCGGCTCAATGACGCCGGCATCCGGGTCTCGCTGTTCATTGCCGCCGATCCCAGGCAGATCGAGATGGCCGCGAAGCTGAAGGCGCCGGTGATCGAGATCCACACCGGTGGCTGGTGCGACGCCGTGGTCGACGGTCACAAGGACAAGGCGGAGGCCGAATGGAAGCGCATCGTCGCCGGCGCCAGGCTCGCGCAGGCGGCCGGGCTCGAGGTCCATGCCGGCCACGGGCTCGACTATGACACCGCTGAGACGATTTCCGCGCTGCCCGAAATCCGGGAGTTGAACATCGGCTATTTCATGATGGGCGAGGCGCTGTTCGTCGGCATCGCCGCGACGGTGCGTGAGATGCGTGCGGCGATGGACCGCGGCCGCGCCAGGGCGCAGGGTGGCGTCAGCGCATGATCATCGGCATCGGCTCGGACCTGATCGACATCACCCGGGTGGCCAAGGTGATCGAGCGCCATGGCGAGCGATTCCTCGATCGCATCTTCACCGACGCCGAGCGCGCCAAGGCGATGCGCCGCGCCAACAGCGAGAAGATGGTGGTCGCAACCTACGCCAAGCGCTTCGCCGCCAAGGAAGCCTGCTCCAAGGCGCTCGGCACCGGTATCCGGCGCGGGGTGTGGTGGAAGGACATGGGTGTCGTGAACCTGCCGGGCGGCCGGCCGTCGATGCGGCTGACCGGCGGGGCGCTGGCCCGGCTCCAGGAACTGACGCCCGAGGGCATGCAGGCGCAGATCGATCTTTCGATCACCGACGATTGGCCGTTGGCCCAGGCCTTCGTCATAATTTCGGCGGTTGCCCCCGCCAGATGAACGCGGGGCGCCGGAATCTGCCGGAAAACTTCAGCAAACTAAAAAATCATTGATATTTCAATGAATTGCGAAGTTTTGAGGCGCCGATTGATTGCGCCCCTGCGAACAACCGTCTAAAACGCCGCAGGGTTATATCGAGCGAGACGCTGATTCCGGGTTTAGGCCGGAATTTGCCCTCAAGATCAGAATCAAGGCCATTTTCCTCACGCGAAGGCCGAACGCTTCGCGCGAAGAGAACGTTCTGCCACCGCGTGGACATCAGTCCACGGGAATTGGGAAAGCAATGAGCGTGACCACCGGGACCAAATCTGAAAGCGGCTTGGGCGAGACCATCCGCGTCGTCATCCATGCTCTTCTGATCGCGCTCGTTATCCGCACCTTCCTGTTCCAGCCGTTCAACATCCCCTCCGGGTCGATGAAGGCGACGCTCCTGGTCGGCGACTACCTGTTCGTCTCGAAATATTCCTATGGCTACAGCCACTATTCGATCCCGTTCTCGCCGAACATTTTCTCGGGCCGCATCTTCGGCTCGGAGCCGAACCGCGGCGACATCGTGGTGTTTCGCCTGCCGCGGGATGACTCCACCGACTACATCAAGCGCGTCATCGGGCTGCCCGGCGACCGCATCGAGGTCAAGAGCGGGCTGCTCTACATCAACGACGAGCCGATCAAGCGGGAGCGGCTGAGCGATTTCGTCGGCGAGGATCCCTGCGGCTCGGCGGATGCGACCGCCCGCGTCAAGCGCTGGAAGGAGACGCTGCCGAACGGCGTCAGCTATGAGACGCTGGATTGCACCGACAACAGCTACATGGACAACACCATCGTCTACACCGTTCCGCCCGGGCATTTCTTCATGATGGGCGACAACCGCGACAACTCCACCGACAGCCGCTTCCTGTCGCAGGTCGGCTACGTGCCGTTCGAGAACATCATCGGGCGAGCCCAGATGATCTTCTTCTCGATCGCCGAGGGCGAACAGGCCTGGATGATCTGGCGCTGGCCGCTTGCCGTGCGGTGGAATCGCCTATTCTCTATCGTGCGATGAACGACGATACCGCAGCCATCAACGATCAAGCGCCGACCGGCGAGCCGAGCCAGACGCCTGCCGCCGACAGCACAGCCGCGCCGAAGAAACGGCGCAGCAAGGCGGCCAAGGCCGCTGAGGAGAAGGCCGCGATCGCGGGCACCGAGGCGCGGATCGGGTACACCTTCCAGGATCCCGCGCTGCTGACCACTGCGTTCACCCACGTGTCCGCGCTGAAGCCCGCCACCCGCAACCGCGCCGACAGCTACCAGCGCCTGGAGTTCCTCGGCGATCACGTGCTCGGGCTGATCGTATCGGACATGCTGTTCCGGTCGTTCCCCAAGGCCGACGAGGGCGAATTGTCGAAGCGGCTCGCCGACCTCGTGCGCAAGGAGAGTTGCGCCGACGTCGCCAAGGCGCTCGGGCTGCTCGAGGACATCAAGCTCGGCATGGTGAAGGCGGTCGAGGGCGCCCGGCTGCGCAAGTCCGTGCTCGGCGATATCTGCGAAGCGGTGATCGGGGCGATCTTTCTCGACGGCGGCTACGAGGCCGCGCGCCAGTTCGTCGAGCGCAACTGGACCGAACGGATGCACAAGCTGCGCCGGCCGCTGCGCGATCCCAAGACCGTGTTGCAGGAATGGGCGCAGGGCAAGGGGCTGCCGACGCCGGTCTATCGCGAGGTCGAACGCACCGGCCCCCATCACGATCCACAATTCCGCGTTGCGGTCGACCTGCCGGGCCTGGCCTCCGCCGAGGGCCTCGGGGGCAACAAGCGCGCGGCCGAAAAGGCGGCAGCATCCGCGATGATCGAGCGCGAAGGCGTCGGCACCAATGACTGACGAGGCCAAAGGGCAAGGGGACGCGACGCGCTGTGGCTTCGTCGCGCTGATCGGTGCGCCCAATGTCGGCAAGTCGACGCTGGTCAACGCGTTGGTGGGCTCCAAGGTCACGATCGTCTCGCGCAAGGTGCAGACCACGCGCGCGCTGATCCGCGGCATCGTGATCGAGGGCAACGCGCAGATCATCCTGGTCGACACGCCCGGGATCTTCGCGCCGCGGCGCCGGCTTGACCGCGCCATGGTGTCGACCGCCTGGAGCGGCGCGCACGACGCCGATCTCGTCTGCGTGCTGCTCGATGCGAAGTCGGGCCTCGACGAAGAGGCCAACGCGATCCTGGCCAAGCTCGAAACCGTCGCCCATCCGAAGATCCTGGTGCTGAACAAGGTCGATCTCGTGCAGCGCGAGAAGCTGCTGGCGCTGGCGCAGGCCGCCAACGAGCGGATGCGCTTCGAGCACACCTTCATGATTTCGGCGCTGTCCGGCGACGGCGTTGCCGATTTGCGCCAGACGCTGGCCAAGCTGGTGCCCGCAGGGCCCTTCCTCTATCCCGAGGACCAGATGTCGGATGCGCCGATGCGGCATCTGGCGGCCGAGATCACGCGCGAGAAGATCTACAGCCATCTGCATCAGGAACTGCCGTACCAGTCGACGGTCGAGACCGACAGCTGGACCGACCGCAAGGACAAGTCGATCCGCATCGAGCAGACGATTTTTGTCGAGCGCGAGAGCCAGCGCAAGATCGTGCTCGGCAAGGGCGGCGCCACCATCAAGTCGATCGGCGCGCAGGCGCGTGCCGAGATCGCCGAGATCATGGGCGTCCCCGTGCATCTGTTCCTGTTCGTCAAGGTGCGTGAGAACTGGGGTGATGATCCCGATCGCTACAAGGAAATGGGATTGGAATTCCCCAAGGAATAAGAGTCGACGTTTGCATGAACGTGCCCAGAAATGTGCTGTGGTTTGAGGTTCTGCTCTATCTGTCGCTGACGCTGGATGCGCTGTCGGTGGCGTTCCAGGACCGCACGCCGACCGTCCTGAAGACCGAGCAGATGATCATGGGCGAGACCCTGACGGCCGGCTGCATGATCCTGCTGCTGATGTATTTCGTCCGGCTTGCCGCGCAGCACCGCAAGAACTGGCCGCGCTGGGCGCTGCTCGCAGTGCTTGTCCTGTCGGTGATGTCCCTGGTGCAGGTCATCGGCGCAAGGGGCATGGAGATCGACAGCGCGATCGAGGTGGTGTCATGCATCCTGACCACGGCCGGGCTGTATTATTCCTTCACCGGTGACGCGCGGGGCTGGTTCAACGCGTAAGGCATGACGCGTGAGGAAAGCTGCGTTCATCCGCGGAATCCTGATAGACTCCGCGCATGGAATGGACCGACGAAGGCATCGTGCTGGGAGTGCGGCGGCATGGCGAATCCTCCGCCATCGTCGAGCTGTTGACGCGCGAGCACGGCCGCCATCTCGGCCTGGTGCGCGGCGGCGCCGGCTCGCGGATGCGGCCGCTGCTGCAGCCCGGCAACAGCGTTACCGCGGTGTGGCGGGCGCGGCTCGACGAGCATCTCGGCATGTATGCGCTGGAAGGCACGCGGCTGCGCGCGGCGACGCTGCTCGGCTCATCGCACGCGGTCTACGGCGTCACGCATCTGGCGGCGCTGGCCCGGCTGCTGCCGGAGCGCGATCCGCATGAGGACATCTACTGGATGCTGCAAGGGACGCTCGACGATTTCGAGGACGCCGGCGTTGCCGCCGTGCACCTGATCCGGTTCGAGCTCGCCATGCTGACCGAGCTCGGCTTCGGGCTCGACTTGGGAAACTGCGCGGCCACCGGGGAGACGTCGGACCTGATCTATGTATCGCCGAAATCCGGTGGCGCCGTGTCCCGCGCCGCCGGCGAGCAGTGGCGCGACCGGCTGTTGCCGCTGCCGGCGTTCCTGCGCGAAGGCGAGGGCGGCGCCAACAGCTGGTCGGACCAGGACCTGCTCGACGGTTTCCAGATTACCGGCCTGTTCCTCCTCCGCCACGTGCTGGAGCCCCGCGGCCAGGGCCATTCCGACGCCCGCGACGGATTTATCAACGCCGTGGCCCGGCGGCGGAGGCGGCTGGCGGGGACGTGATCCCGCGCCCTGCTGTTTTGATGAGATTGAGGTCATCGAGCTCGCCTTGCAGGTCGATGGCGCGAAGCACTGACATTCCCGCGCCCCTGTCATGCGCGGCGGGACGGGAACGAGATCGCCTCGTGAAGCATTGCGGGGGCGTGGTTCCATCGATGGGCGACCGATGTTTCTGCGGGGAATTATTATTTCAGCGGCGTTGCTGACGCTGCCACCGGACGCAATGGCCGGCGAGCAGGGGGGCGTGCTCCGTCGCGTCTCCTGCACGGTGGTTCGCTACTACGTCGCCAGGTACTCGGCCTCGGCCGCCGAAAGCTGGGCCAGAGCCCATGGTGCGACCGACGCCGAGATCGAAATCGCCCGCCATTGCCTCAAGGAAACTCCCGTCAAGCCCGTGCGGACCGCCGGCCAGTCGGCGCAATAATCGCGCGAATCAGGTGCATCGATGGGCGGTTGGCATGATTCGCGGCTTGCCCGATTCACCGCCAAGGTTTAACGCCTCCCCATGGGAAAACGACAGATTCCGCCGGAAGAGCCGGCCGAAATTCACGAGGTGCCGCTGCGTGACGCGCTCGAGGAGCGCTATCTCGCCTATGCGCTCTCGACCATCATGCATCGCGCCCTGCCGGACGCCCGCGACGGGCTGAAGCCGGTGCACCGGCGCATCCTCTACGGCATGGACCTGCTCGGGCTCGACCCGCGCGCCGCATTCAAGAAGTCGGCCAAGATCGTCGGCGACGTGATGGGCTCGTTCCATCCGCATGGCGACCAGGCGATCTATGACGCCATGGTACGCCTGGCGCAGGATTTCTCCTCGCGCTACCCGCTGGTCGACGGCCAGGGCAACTTTGGCAATATCGACGGCGATAATCCGGCCGCCTACCGCTACACCGAAGCGCGCATGACCGAGGTCGCGCGGCTGCTGCTCGACGGCATCGACGAGGACGGCGTCGAGTTTCGCCTCAACTACGACGGCCAGTCGAAAGAGCCGGTGGTGCTGCCCGGCGGCTTCCCGAACCTGCTCGCCAACGGCGCGCAGGGCATCGCGGTCGGCATGGCGACCTCGATCCCGCCGCACAACGCCGCCGAACTCTGCGACGCCGCGCTGCATCTGATCGAGAAGCCCGACGCCAAGTCGAAGGCGCTGCTGAAATGGGTCAAGGGCCCGGACTTCCCGACCGGCGGCATCGTCGTCGATTCCAAGGAAGCGATCGTCGAGGCCTACACCACGGGGCGCGGCTCGTTCCGCACCCGTTCGCGCTGGACCCAGGAGGAGGGCGCGCGCGGCACCTGGGTGGTCGTCGTCACC
The DNA here is from genome assembly GCF_054820065.1 of Bradyrhizobium sp. UFLA06-06. Classification (NCBI taxonomy): domain Bacteria; kingdom Pseudomonadati; phylum Pseudomonadota; class Alphaproteobacteria; order Hyphomicrobiales; family Nitrobacteraceae; genus Bradyrhizobium; species Bradyrhizobium sp. UFLA06-06. Next base: position 7,008 of record NZ_JADFUD010000035.1, on the reverse strand, counting down.
GAAATTCCGTGGCTGGTGCAGAAGTCGCGGATCGTGGAGAAGATCGCCGAACTCATCAACGAGAAGAAGCTGCCGCTGGTTGCCGACGTCCGCGACGAGTCGGCCGAGGACGTCCGGCTCGTGATCGAGCCGAAATCGCGCACCGTCGATCCTGCGCTGATGATGGAGTCGCTGTTCCGGCTGACCGAGCTGGAAAGCAAGATCTCACTGAACCTCAACGTGCTGATCAAGGGCCGCATCCCGAAGGTGGTCGGCCTTGCCGAGTGCCTGCGCGAATGGCTCGACCATCTGCGCGACGTGCTGGTCCGCCGGTCCAACTTCCGCAGGACCCAGATCGAGCACCGCCTGGAAGTGCTGGGCGGCCACCTCGTCGCCTATCTGAACCTCGACAAGGTGATCAAGATCATCCGCACCGAGGACGAGCCGAAGCCGGTCTTGATAAAGACCTTCAAGCTGTCAGAGATCCAGGCTGACGCCATCCTCAACATGCGCCTGCGCAATTTGCGCCGGCTGGAGGAGATGGAGATCCGCACCGAGGACAAGGATCTTCGCAAGGAGCTGAAGGGCATCGAGGGCCTGCTCGCGTCCGAGACCGAGCAATGGGCCAAGGTCAGCGATCAGGTGCGCAAGGTCCGCGATATTTTTGGACCGAAGACGCCGCTCGGCAAGCGCCGCACCACCTTCGCCGATGCGCCCGAGCATGACCTCGCCGCGATCGAGGAAGCGCTGGTCGAGCGCGAGCCGTGCACGGTCGTGATCTCCGAGAAGGGGTGGGTACGGACGCTGAAGGGCCATGTCGAGGATCTCTCCGGCCTTGCCTTCAAGACCGACGACAAGCTCGAGCATTCGTTCTTCGCCGAGACCACCTCGAAGCTGCTGCTGTTTGCCACCAACGGCAAGTTCTACTCGCTCGACGTGGCAAAACTGCCGGGCGGCCGCGGCCATGGCGAGCCGATCCGCATGTTCATCGACCTCGAGCAGGACGCTGCGATCATCTCGCTGTTCGTCAACAAGGGTGAGCGCAAATTCCTGATCGCGAGCAGCGAGGGACAGGGCTTCGTCGTCAAGGAAGAGGACTGCGTCGGCAACACCCGCAAGGGCAAGCAGGTGCTCAACGTCGAAATGCCGAACGAGGCCCGCGCGATCACGACCGTGACCGGTGACACCGTCGCCGTGATCGGCACCAACCACAAGATGGTGCTGTTCGGTCTCGACCAGGTGCCGGAGATGGCGCGCGGCCGCGGCGTGCGCCTGCAGAAATACACCAGCGCGTCGCTGTCTGACGTTGCGGTGTTCGACGCCAAGGCCGGCCTGACATGGAAGGATTCCGCCGGCCGCGAGCACAGCATGACCATGAAGGAACTGGCCGACTGGCGCGGCAACCGCGCCGACGCCGGCCGGCTCGCCCACGGCCTGCCGAAATCGAACAAGTTCAATCGCGGCGTGGAATAGCCGTACGGTAGCCCGGATGGAGCGCAAGCGAAATCCGGGGCCGCTGTCGCATTGGGCAATGATCCCGGATTGCGCTGCGCTCCATCCGGACTACGCCTTCGACCCGCGCGGTGTGATAGTATCCACATTCCACCGCGCTATAACCGTCGCCGACGACATCGGGCGACGGTTGCCATGGCGCACAATCACGATCACGACCACAGCGGTCATTCTCACGGACATGCCCACGCCGGGCATTCCCATGCCGGGCACAGCCACGCGCCCGACAATTTCGGCACCGCCTTTGCGATCGGCGCGTCGCTGAACACCGCCTTTGTCGTCGCGGAACTGATCTTCGGCTATTCCGCCAACTCGCTGGCGCTGGTCTCCGACGCCGTTCACAACCTCTCCGACGTCATCGCGCTGCTGCTCGCCTGGGGCGGGGCATGGCTCGCCGGCAGGCGGCCGACCGATACCCACACCTATGGCTACCGTCGCGCCTCGATCCTGGCGGCGCTGTTCAATGCCGGGCTGCTCCTGATCGCGGTCGGCGGCATCGCGGTCGAGGCGATCAACCGCTTGCGTGAACCGGCGGAGGTCGCAAGCTGGACCGTGGTCTGGGTCGCGGCGCTCGGCGTCCTGATCAATGGCGGCACCGCGCTGCTGTTCATGCGCGGCCGCGACAGCGATCTCAATGTCCGCGGCGCCTATCTGCACATGGCGGCGGATGCCGGCGTCTCGGTCGGCGTCGTGATCGCCGCGCTCTTGATCATGGCGACCGGCTGGCAGTGGCTGGATCCGGCGATCAGCCTGGTCATCGCCGTGGTGGTGCTGCTGAGCGGCTGGGAGCTCGCCCGCGACAGCGTCAACCTCGCGCTCGACGCGGTGCCGAAGGGGATCGATCTCAAAGAGGTGAGGGACTACCTCGCTGCGCTCGAGGGGGTGACTGAAGTTCACGACCTGCACATCTGGGCGATGAGCACCAGCGAGACCGCGCTGACCGCGCATCTGGTGCGGCCCGGCGGACACGACGATGTCTTCCTGCATCATGTCTGCGCCGAGCTCTCGGAGCGCTTCAGCATCCACCACGCGACGCTGCAGGTCGAGATCAGCAGCGAGACCTGCCGGCTGGCGCCGGCGGAAATGGTCTAGCCGACGCAGCCGCCACGCACTCGCATTCAATTGATCGCTCGACCCATGTCCACGTCTTCCACGGGCGGCGGCGACACGGCACATTGCGGCCGCGCGAATGGCTGGCGTGATCAACGGAGGGCGACGTGAAGAAGGCAATCGGTCTTGCGATGTTGTTCTGGGCCGTGGGCGCGCTGCCGCATGCGGACGCCGAGCCGGCGAAATCAGGCGTCGAGAAGCTCTACATCCTCAACTGCGGCGAAGGCGTTGCAGGCGACATTTCACGCTGGTCGCCCGGCGTCAATGAAGGCAGGTCGATGGACTTCGTCGACAATTGCTACCTGATCAAGCATGCCCAGGGCTGGTTCCTGTGGGATACCGGGATTCCTGACGCGGTGGCGGCGATGCCGAACGGCCTTGCGCCGGCCGACCCCAAGGCGGTCACCTGGCGGCGGCCGAAGACACTCGCCGCGCAGCTCGACCAGCTCGGCGTCAAGCCGTCGGACATCAAGGCGATCGCCGTCTCGCACACCCATCCCGATCACGTCGGCAATGTCGAGCTGTTCCCGGCCGCGATGCTGTATGTGCAGAAGGCGGAGTATGAATGGCCGGGCGCCAACAACGCGCCGCGCTTCAAGGCCGAGCATCCCGTGACGAAGCTCGAAGGCGACCGCGACGTATTCGGCGACGGCAGCGTCACCATCCTGTCGACGCCGGGCCACACGCCCGGCCACCAGTCTCTGCTGGTGAAACTGCCGAAGACAGGCGCGGTGGTGCTGACCGGCGATGCCGTTCACTTCAAGGATAATTGGGATAATCGCCGCGCGCCGAGCATGAACGCCAGCAAGGAGCAGACGCTGGCCTCGATGCAGAAGATCGCCGACACGCTGACGAAAGAGAAGGCGCAGCTCTGGATCAACCACGACAAGGCGCAGCGCGACGGGCTGAAGCTGTCGCCGGACTTCTACGATTGAGCGGCCTTGGCGGCGTTCGCTATCGACCAGTTTCGAAAAATCTGCGCGGTCTCCTCGTCCATCGGAAAGAAGCTTTCGATGCGCAGCTCCTGCAAGGTGACGTCCTGCGGCGTCCCCAGCGTCGCGATCGTGGTGAACAGCTGCAGGCTGACGCCGCCCTTGCGGAATAGCATCGGCAGCACCGGCCCGGATGTAGGCCCCGGCGGCGCGGCCAATGCGGCCTCGACACCGTCATAAGCCAGCAGGCGCTTGAGCAATTCCGCCGTCGCGGTGGTGCCGTCGGCGGCGGCATCGGCCTCGACGCTGCGGACGAAGTAGCCGGCCACCTCGGTCCAGTTGGTGAGATAGGGGCGCAACACACCGGGCGCGACCAGCGCATCGGCAAGGTTGACCGCCGTGCCTGGGGCCAGCGGCCCGACCAGGAATTCCACCAGCTGCCCCGCGCCCGCATTGGCGAGCAGCAGATTCCAGTGCCGGTCGACCACGACCGCCGGGAAGGGCTCCTGCTGTGCCAATATGAAATCCAGTGCGTAACGGATCTGGGCGAGCTCCGGCGCGGCAAGGTCGGTTTGCCGCCATACCGGCGCGAAGCCGGCCGCGACCAGTAGCGCGTTCTGCTGGCGCAACGGCACGTCGAGCGCCGCGGCAAGCCGGATCACCATGTCGCGGCTCGGTGCGGCGCGGCCGAGCTCGAGGAAGCTGAGATGGCGCTGCGAGATATCCGCGCGCCCGGCGAGCTCGAGTTGCGAGTGCCCCTTGCGCTGCCGCCACCAGCGCAGGCTGGCTGCAAAATCGCGCTGCTGCGACATGGGTACCTGCCAAATACCTGCCAAGTAGTTGCCGGAATGATCTCGACGGGCAAGATGCCACAAGCGAATGCAAAACGCATGGGGATCGGCATGGGCGAGTGGATCGGCGTTGCGATTGCCTTGGTCTCGAGCTGCCTCGGCGGCACGGCGGCGGCGATCACGCGTTACCTGGCCGGCAACGCCGACCCGATCACCCTTGCGATCCTGCGCTGGGCGATCGGCTTTCTCTGCGTGCTGCCCGCCGCGGTCCTGCTCGGGGCGAAGTGGCCGCGGCGCGCGGATTTGCCGGCGGTCGCGGCGCTCGGCGTCGCGTTCTTCGGCGTGTTCTTCGTGCTTTATAATCTCGCGATGTCCTACACGACGGCGGCGCGCGCCAGCCTGGCGCTGGCGACCTTGCCGCTCTCCACCATGGTGGTCGGCGCCTTGCTCGGCATCGAGCCGCTGACGATGCGCAAAACGATCGGGGTCTCGATCGCGGTACTCGGCGTGGCGGCCGCGTTGGCATCCGGGCTGGCAGCAGCGCCATCGGGGGCATGGCGCGGCGAACTGATCATGGCCGCCGCGGTGCTCTGCATGGCCTTCTACAACGTGTTGTCGCGGCCGTTCATCCGCCGCTCCAGTGCGCTCGGTTTCCTTGCCGTCGGCATGGGCGCCGGCGCGGCGGCGCTGGTGGCGGTCGGGTCGTTCACCGGCAGCCTGGCGACGTTGCGCGAGTTCGGCACGTCGCAATGGATCGCGGGGCTCTATCTCGGCATAGCCGGCGGTGCACTGGCCTTCATCCTGTGGGTGCTGGCGCTCGAGCGGGCCTCACCGACCCGCGTCGCCAACACCATGACGGTCAATCCGATCGCCGCCGGGCTGCTTGCGAAGCAATTGGTCGGCGAGCCGATCACGGCCAACCTGGTCGTCGGTCTGATCGCGGTCTTCGCGGGCATCTGGATCGCGACGTCGGAAACCAAATCCGTCTGATCAGCCGCGCGGGGCGGCAGGCGTGGTCACCGATGGGGCAGGCGGGTGCTTCGGCTTCAGCGTGCCGGCGTAGAACGACAGGACGAACACCAGGATGAGGCCGACAAGGTAGACCCCATAGGATTGCGGCGGGGTGATCGCCCATTGCATGAGGCGTCGGATCGGGTTTGGCGGGCCAGCGTCGTTGTCCATGCGCCGTTGTGCGCGAAGGGCCGGACAAAAGGAAGCGGATTCGGCGCCGTTCGGCGGCCGTGTTCCGCGGGAAATGGTGAGGCGGGCGGCCTTGCAATGCCGCATTGGCGTCCGCATCTGTCACGCGACCACCAGGCCTTCCTCCCGCACCAATTGCCCGGCATAATCCGACTTATGGAACTGACGCCCCGTTTGCGCCTGATGAATTGGCTGGTCCGCCAGGGTCTGACGGGCCTGCCGGAAAACGACCTGCTGCGCGGCTTCTGCGAGCGCTGCCGGGCGGCGGGCATGCCGCTGTCGCGGGCGATCGTCTTCATCGATACCCTGCATCCGATCTTCGAGGGACGCGGTTTCCGCTGGAATGACGGCGAGAGCAACGAGGCCGACATCTTCGAATACGGCTCGACCAGCACCGGCGAGGCCAGCCAGACCTGGCGGCGGTCGGCCTTCTACCACATGCTCGAAAACGGCCATGACGAGATAGTGATCGATCTCGCCGACACCTCGCACGATTTCTCGATGATCGGCGAGCTCGCCGAAAAGGGCCACAAGCATTTCGCCGCCTTCGTGCATCGCTTCGGCGAGGCCGGCACGATCGGCGAGATGGACTGCTTCTACTCCTACTACACCACCCGCCATTCGGACGGGTTCGACGAGAACCACATGGCGGCGCTGCGCGACCTGGTGCCGGTGCTCGGGCTCGCGATCAAGTCGGCCGCGCAGGTCGAGATCGCCCGCACGCTGGGCCGGGTCTATCTCGGCCGCGACACCGCGGAACAGGTGCTGCGCGGGCGCATGCAGCGCGGCATCACCGAGAAGATCAAGGCCGTGCTGTGGTACTCCGACGTGCGCGGCTCGACCGCGATCAGCGAGCGGATCGGCCCGGACGAGATCATTCCGTTCCTCAACGACTACGCGCAGGCCTCTATCGACGCGATCCATGACGCCGGCGGCGAGGTGCTGAAGCTGATCGGCGACGGCGTGCTGGCGATGTTCACCGGCGAGAACGTGGCAGGCGCCAAGCGAGCGGCGCTGCGGGCCGAGCACAGATTCCGGCATAACATCCGCGTGCTGAATGATCGCCGCGAGAACGAGGGCCGGCCGACCACCACGGCCTATGTCGGGCTCCATGTCGGCCAGGTGTTCTACGGCAATATCGGCAGTGAGGACCGGCTGGATTTCACGGTGGTCGGGCCCGCCGTCAACGAGGTCAGCCGGATCGCCTCGATGTGCGCCTCGGTCGACCGCGAACTACTGACTTCGACGGACTTTCGCACCGGGCTCGACGCCGCCGGCCGTAACTATCTGGTCTCCACCGGCCGCTTCGTGCTGCGCGGCATCGGCCATGCGCAGGATCTCTACACGCTGGATCCGGCTGTCGCCGCCGACGAGGTCGTCGGCGGCAAATACGAGCGGTACCTGGCGAGCTAAAGCGTGATGGCATTAAGTTCGATAGCCTGAATTTTTGAGGTAGTTGGCACATTCCTCGGAGGTGAAGGCGT
>NZ_JADFUD010000034.1:0-82393 GCF_054820065.1 Bradyrhizobium sp. UFLA06-06 | reverse complement strand
CGCTCGCACCCGGATCGTATTTCTTGTCGGCGGCCCGGACGAAGGGCGCGGGCAGCACGGACGCAGCGATCACAGACAATGCGGTGGCGCCGAACTCGCGCCGTGTTTGTTTTTTCATTGCTTCTCTCCCTGAGGCGAAAAGCTCTCGCATTCCGCCTTGCGCCGGGCAAGCGCGAAGTCACAGCTTTGCGGCGCAATGCCGCGTCACGGCAAATGCGTAGCGTGTAGACTCAAGTTGAGTGCGGGGCTGCCTCTTCCCTTCTCCCCTTGTGGGAGAAGGTGGCTCGCATCGAAGATGCGAGCCGGATGAGGGGTCTCTATCCGCGGAGAAAAACCCCTCACCCGGCTTCGATGCGACCGCATCGAATCCACCCTCTCCCACAAGGGGAGAGGGTGCGTCACGGCTTCACGGCCACGGCGACGAGTCCGGGTGCCGGGATATTGTCTTCATTGCGCGCCGAGAGATCGTCGAGCAGGGCCAGCGTCAGCCCCGCGGCAGCGACGGAGGCGCGCACATAAGCTGCGCTGTGGGCGTAGCGCAGTCCCTCGCCGATGATGACGCCTTCGCCGTCATGGGTCTCGGCCGTGAAGGCGAGCACGCCGCCCGCCACCAGCACACGGCTGGCCTCGGCGAGCACCGGCGCGAGATCGGCGACATAGACCATTGCATCCGCGGCCAGGATCAATTCGGCGCTGGCCTCGCGCCTGGCCGAAACGGCCTTCAACATGTCGTCGACCTCGAGCTCGGCATAGAGGCCGGTGGCACGCGCCTTGTCGATCATGCGCGGCGACAGGTCGATGCCGATGAAGCGATCGACATGCCGCTCGAACGCACCGGCCGCCAGCCCGGTGCCGCAGCCGAGATCGATCGCGCGCTTGAAGAAGGCCGGCTGCTTTGCGCCCGCACGCACCGACAGCACCGCCTTGAACAGCAGCGCCGGGCCGCGATAGCCGAGATCGCCGACCAGCGCGGCCTCGAAGCGTGGCGCATATTGATCGAACAGCGTCTGCACATAGCCCGGCGGCATCGCGCTGACGGCCTCGACGCCGAGCTGCATCAGGTGCAGGCCGGCGCCATGACGGTCTTCGGGATCGGCGTCGCGCGCGCCGCGGAACGCTGCGATCGCGGCATCGCGCTGGCCGAGCTCCAGGCGGATCTTGCCCAGCGTGTACCAGGCTGACGGGAATTTCGGCACAAGCTCGATCGCCTGTTCGAGCAGTTCGGCGGCAGCCGGCAGATCGCCCTTCAATTGCAGGTCGCGCGCGAACTCGTAGCGGCGGTCGGCGACCAGGTCGCCGGAGGACAGAAACAGGCGGGGGGCCATTCGCTTTAAGGAACCAATCTCGGCCGGGTCCGGCCATCCATCAAAGCACGGACTTTTTCCGGAGATGGATGCACGGGTCAAGCCCGCGGATCCGGCTAAACATCGCGGATCGAGCGCCTATATAGGGACGATGCGCCCGCAAGACATCCTGATGCCCGTCCCGGCCGGGCTTTGCTGCAAGCCCGGCGGCTTCCACATCGATCCTGTTAGGCCGGTCGAGCGGGCGCTGATCACCCATGGCCATTCCGACCATGCGCGGGCGGGCCATGGCGCTGTGCTCGCGACCCAGGAAACGCTCGACATGATGCGGCTGCGCTATGGCGAGAACTTCGCCGGCGCTGTGCAGGCGATCGCGTATGGCGAGGAGATCAGGCTCGGCGACGTCACGGTGACGTTTCATCCCGCCGGCCATGTGCTGGGCTCCGCCCAGATATCGGTCACCTGCAAGGACACCCGCATCGTCGCCTCCGGCGACTACAAGGATGCGCGCGACCCGACCTGCGCGCCGTTCGAGCTGGTGCCCTGCGATGTCTTCATATCTGAGGCGACGTTTGGATTGCCGGTGTTCCGCCATGGCGATGCCGCCGGCGAAGTGAACAAGCTGCTGGCGTCGGTCAAATTGTTTCCGGAGCGCGCGCATCTGGTCGGCGCCTACTCGCTCGGCAAGGCGCAGCGCGTGATCGCGCTGCTGCGCGAGGCCGGCTACGACGCACCCATCTATTTGCATGGCGCGATGGAGAAGATCACCTATTACTATCAGGAGCGCGGCATTCCGCTCGGCGAGCTCCGGCCCGCGCGCGGCATGAAGAAAGCCGAGCTTGCCGGCACCATTACGCTGGCGCCGCCAAGCGCGACATCCGATGTCTGGACGCGCCGCTTTCCCGATCCAGTCACCGCATTCGCCTCGGGCTGGATGCGCGTACGCGCGCGGGCCCGGCAAGGCGGCGTCGAGCTGCCGCTGGTGATATCAGATCATGCCGATTGGGATGGCCTGACGGCGACGATCGCCGCCACTGGTGCAGGCGAGATCTGGGTCACCCACGGCCAGGAAGACGCGCTGGTGCATTGGTGCAAGACCAAGGGCCTTGCCGCGCGGCCGCTCGATCTGGTCGGCTATGGCGACGAGGACGAAGGCGAGACGGCCGCACTGACCGGCGAGGCCCAGCCCGTCGGCGAGACCAAGAAGCCATGAACCGCTTTGCCGAGCTGCTCGACCGCCTCGCCTACGAGCCCGGCCGCAACAACAAGATCAAGCTGCTGGTCGCCTATTTCCGCGAAACCGAGGACCCCGACCGCGGCTACGCGCTGGCGGCGCTGACCGGCGCGCTGTCGTTCAAGCACGCCAAGCCTGGGCTGATCCGCGACCTGATCACCGAACGCGCCGACCCGGTGCTGTTCGGCTACTCCTACGATTACGTCGGCGATCTTTCGGAGACGGTTGCGCTGATGTGGCCGAAATCTTCTCCCTCTCCCGCTTGCGGGGGAGGGTCGGGGTGGGGGTCTCTCCACACGGTCGACAAGCGGAAAGAGCCCCCACCCGGATCGCTCGACCGCGCTGACGCGCAGCCGAACGATCCGACCTCCCCCGCAAGCGGGAGAGGTGAAGAAGACTCGCCGCCCAGTACCCGCCACAACAACCCACCTCCTCCCTCCCTCACCGATGTCGTCACCACGTTGCGCACGCTCGGCAAGGCCGAGCTGCCGGCGCAGCTGGCGCGCTGGCTGGACGAGCTCGACGAGACCGGGCGCTGGGCGCTCTTGAAGCTCGTCACCGGCGCGATGCGGATCGGGATCTCGGCGCGGCTGGCGAAGACCGCGGCGGCGGCGCTCGGCGACAAGGACGCGCACGAGATCGAGCTGCTGTGGCCGGGCCTGGCGCCGCCCTATCTCGACCTGTTTGCCTGGCTCGAGGGCCACGGCGACAAACCGGTCAACCGCGACCCTGCGCCGTTCCGCCCGGTGATGCTGGCGCATGCGATCGAGGATAGCGATTTCGCCAATCTCGACGCCGCGGATTTCAGCGCGGAATGGAAATGGGACGGCATCCGGGTGCAGGCGGTGTCCGGCCGCGATGCGCGCGGCCACGTCCAGGCGCGGCTCTATTCGCGCACCGGCGAGGATATCACCGGCAGCTTCCCCGACCTCGTGCCGTCGCTGCATCTGCCCGGCGCGATCGACGGCGAGTTGCTGGTGCTGCGCGACGGCCGCGTGCAGACCTTCAACGTGTTGCAGCAGCGGCTGAACCGCAAGGTCGTTTCGCCGAAGCTGATCAAGGAATTTCCGATCCACCTGCGCGCCTACGACCTGCTCGGCGACGACGAGAACGATCTGCGCGAACTGCCCTTCGCCGAACGCCGCGCGCATCTCGAAGCCTTCGTCGCCAAGCTGAATGATCCGCGCATCGATCTGTCGCCAACCGTCCCGTTCGCGAGCTGGGAAGAGCTGGCCGCGGCGCGCGCCGATCCCAAGAGTGCGGGCGCCGGCGACGATGCCGACGCGGTAGAAGGCGTGATGCTGAAGCGGCGCGACGCGCCTTATCTGCCCGGACGGCCGAAAGGACCGTGGTGGAAGTGGAAGCGCGATCCGCACATCATCGACGCCGTGCTGATGTATGCCCAGCGCGGCCACGGCAAGCGCTCGTCCTATTACTCCGACTACACGTTTGGGGTCTGGACCCATGGCGAAGCCGGCGACGAGCTGGTGCCGGTCGGCAAGGCCTATTTCGGCTTCACCGACGAGGAGCTGTTGCAGATCGACCGCTTCGTCCGCCGCAACACCACCGAGAAGTTCGGCCCGGTACGCCATGTCGTGCACGAGCCGGATCAGGGGCTGGTGCTGGAGGTCGCCTTCGAGGGCTTGCAGCGCTCGCCGCGTCACAAGTCCGGCGTCGCGATGCGCTTCCCCCGGATCAGCCGCCTGCGCTGGGACAAGCCGCCGCGCGAAGCCGACCGGCTGGAGACGCTTGAACGGATGTTAATCTCCATGACAGGAAGTTAAATCCGAAGCGCGCATGGCAGCCATTGATCGCGGTGCGCGGGTTTCCCATGTGCACCGCCGTGACCTATAATGCGGGCGATTCCGCGGGAGACAGCAATGCCAGACAATATCCGGGACTTGCCGGCCGGCCGGAGTGACGGCCTGTACCGCTTTCTCGGCGGATCGCCGCTCTCCGTGGCGTTCCGGTTGATTCTGCTGTCGATTCTGGTCGGTGTCGTGCTCGCCGCGATCGGCCTCGATCCATGGAACATCCTCACCAGCATCCGCAGGCTGTTCCAGAGCATCTGGGATTTCGGCTTCGACGCGATCAACTGGGCCTGGCGCTACTTCCTGCTCGGCGCTGTCATCGTGATCCCGATCTGGCTGTTGTCGCGGCTGTTCGGCGCGCCGCGCGGCCGCTGATCCCAGGGAGAGTGCACAGCCGATGCAATTGCGATTTGTCGGCTGCGGCGATGCATTCGGCTCCGGCGGCCGCTTCAACACCTGTTTCCACGTCAGCGGCGCGCGCAGCAATTTCCTGATCGATTGCGGCGCCTCGTCGCTGCCGGCGATGAAGCGGCTCGAGATCGACCGCGACGCAATCGACCTGATCCTGATCACGCATTTCCACGGCGATCATTTCGCTGGCCTGCCGTTCTTCCTGCTCGACGCGCAGTTCTCCCGCCGCACCCGGCCGCTGGCGATCGCCGGGCCGCAAGGCATCGAAACGAAACTACCGGCGGTGATGGAGGTGATGTTCGAGCATTCCTCCAAAACCAAACAACGCTTCGATCTGTCCGTCGTCACGCTCGCGCCGCGCGAAACGCGCAGCTTCGGCGAGGTGACCGTGACGCCCTACCCTGTCGTGCATGGCGAATCCGGCGGGCCGTTCCTCGCCTATCGCGTCGGGGCGGAAGGCCGCATCATCAGCTACAGCGCCGACACCGAATGGACCGACGCGCTGATCCCGGCGGCGCAGGACGCCGACCTCTTCATCGCCGAAGCCTACATGTACGACAAAACGGTCAAGAACCATCTCAGCCTGAAGACGCTGGAAGCGCATTTGCCCGCCATCAACGCCAAGCGCGTGGTGCTGACCCATATGAGCGACGATATGCTCGGCCGCATCGACGCCCTGCCTTACGCGGCAGCAAGCGACGGCATGGTCGTGGCGCTCTGAGCATGCAATGCCTTGCCCACAGCCCCTCCGCCACCGCATTGATCTGAGAACAATTCCGGCATGGTCGCGCGACGGATGTCGCGATAGAAACGCATATTCCCTGCAATTGTAGCCATGCACGCACCCATCCACCCGAAGATCACGACGCGCCAGGTATTCGCCATCGCCGGCCCCGCGATGGTCGCCAACCTGACCACGCCGCTGATCGGCATCGTCTCGACCACCGCGATCGGCCGCCTCGACGACGCCGCGCTGCTCGGCGGGGTGGCGATGGCCTCGGTGATCTTCGACTGCCTGTTCTGGCTGTTCGCCTTCCTGCGCATGAGCACGCTGGCTTTCACCGCGCAGGCGCAGGGCGCCGGCGAGATCAAGGAATATGCCGCAATCCTGGTGCGCGGCTTCATCGTCGCCGGCCTGATCGGCGCGGCGCTGATCGCGCTGCAGGTGCCGCTCGCCGCGGTCACATTCCAGCTGATGGGCGGCAGCGAGGGCGTCACGCGCGCGGCCAAGAGCTATTTCATGATCCGGATCTGGTCGGCGCCGCTGGCGCTCGCCAATTACGTCATCCTGGGCTGGCTGGTCGGCCAGGCCCGCGCCAATCTGGCGCTGGCGCTGCAGATCGTGATCAACCTGATCAACATGGCCGCGACCGTGCTGCTGGTGCAGGTTTACGGCGCTGGCATTGCCGGTGCCGCGATCGCCGCCGTGCTCGCCGAGACCGCCGGTTTTGCGGTCGGCATCGTCGTGGCGTGGCGGATCTCGCAAGACGGCTTCGCCGTGCCCGCGGCCACGCTGTTCGACCGCGCCAAGCTGATGCGCATGCTGGCGGTCAATCGCGACATCATGGTCCGCACCGCAGCGCTGATCGTCGTGTTCCTGTTTTTCACCGCCAAGGGCGCGCGCGAAGGCGATGTCACGCTGGCGGCGAATTCGGTGCTGAACAATTTCCTGCTGGTCAGCGCCTTCTTTCTCGACGGCCTCGCCAATGCCGCCCAGCAGCTGTGCGGCCGCGCCTTCGGCGCGCGCGATGCACGCGGCTTTTCCGATTCGACCCGGCTGGTGCTGCTGTGGGGCATCGGCTTTGCGCTGGTCGTATCGGTGCTGTTCGCGCTGTTCGGACCGGCGCTGATCAATCTGATGACGACCAGCGACGACGTGCGCCGCTATGCGCGCGCGTTCCTGCCGTTCGTGATCCTGGCACCTCTGCCCGGCGTATTCGCGTTCGGCTTCGACGGCATCTATGTCGGCGCCACCTGGGCGCGCGAGATGCGCAATCTGATGCTGGCCTCGCTCGCGATCTTCCTCGCCAGCTGGTGGGCGCTCAGTTCGTTCGGCAACACCGGCCTATGGATCGCGCTGCTCGGCTTCTACGTCGCGCGCGGCGGCCTGCAAGGCTTGCGCTATCCGGCGCTGCTCAGGAAGACGTTCAAATGAACGAAGCGACGCTCTGCTCCCTCGCCCCGCTCTTGCGGGGAGAGGGTTGGGGTGAGGGGCTGCCTCCATAGAGGAGGTGGGAGCTGATTACGCGGAAGCTCCCCCTCACCCGGATCGCATCTGCGATGCGATCCGACCTCTCCCCGCAAGCGGGGCGAGGTAACTTGGAAGCTACCTCACCGGCCAGTCCTCGGCTGTAATCGTCGCCGCATCGGCGCCGACGATTTCCGATAGCGAGTCGCGGCCGGTGCGCAGCAGGGTCGAGGACAGATCGCGCTTGATGTCGTCGACGAGACCGATGCCCTTGTAGACCAGCGAGGAATAGAGCTGGATCAGGCTGGCCCCGGCGCGGATCTTGGTCAGCGCGGCGCCACCGCTATCGATGCCGCCGACGCCGATCAGCGGAAACGCGCCTTCGACGCGGACATAGGTCTCGGCCACCATGCGCGTCGACAGCCGGAACAGCGGACGGCCCGACAGGCCGCCCTGCTCCTTGGCGCGATTCTCCTCGCGCAAGGTCGAGGGCCGCGCCAGCGTGGTGTTGGCGACGATCATGCCGTCGACACGCCGCGAGCGGGCGATGTGCACGACGTCGTCGAGTTCGGCAAGGCTGAGGTCGGGCGCGATCTTGAGCAGGACCGGCGAGTCGCCGGCGTTCTTGCGCACGCGCTCGCGGGTGTCGATGACCCGCGCCAGCAGATCGTCGAGCGCGGCCGATTGCTGCAAATTGCGCAGGCCGGGCGTGTTCGGCGAGGAGACGTTGACGGTGAAATAGCTCGCGACCGGCGCAAACGTCTCGATCAGCTTCACATAATCGGCGGCGCGGTCGGGCGAATCCTTGTTGGCTCCGACATTGACCCCGACAATGCCGCCGGCGCTGGCGCGCGCGGCGAGCCGCCGCAGCACGGCCTCCGCGCCGTCATTGTTGAAGCCCATGCGGTTGATGACGGCCTCGTCGCGCTCCAGGCGAAACAGCCGCGGCCGCGGATTGCCGCCTTGCGGCTTCGGCGTGACCGAGCCGATCTCGACAAAGCCGAAGCCGAGCCGCAGCAGCGCGTCGGGCACCTCGGCGCTCTTGTCGAAACCGGCCGCCATGCCGATCGGGTTTGGAAAGTTGAGTCCGAAGGCGCGCATCGCGAGCTTGGGGTCATCCGGCCGCTGCCGGATCGGCGGCAGCAGCTTCAGGCCCTGGATCGCCATGCGATGGGCATCCTCGGGATCGAACCAGCGCAGCAGCGGCAGCGAAAAGGCGTCGAAGGCACGGATCACGGCTTGAGCTCCGGAACGTCGTGGCCACCGTCGGAGCGCGCGCGCAAGTCGAGGATCTCGGTGACCGCGCCGAGGTCGAGTTCGCCATAGAGATGCGGGAACAGCTCGCCATTGCGCGACCGCTCCCAGCGCAGGGCATCGCCCAGCGCATCGGCATCGACCGCGACCAGGAACAGGCCGGTTTGCCCGTGGTAGTGCTTGCGCGCGGTCTCGGCCACCTGGGAGGCGGTGGAAAAATGGATGAAGCCGTCGCGTTTGTCGTCGGCACTGCCCCGGTACACGCCCTGCCGCTCGGCCTCGCGCCAGGCCGAAGCGGGAGTGATTTTGTAGATCATCGGCACGGGCCGGCCTTCCCTTTTGTCCTTGAGTCTCTTGGGGTTTTATCCGGATTTGAGGGGAAATGCCCCAGACGCCATCTGGCGAGCGAGGGACCGTATCGGCGGCGGCGGCGCAACTCAAGCGGTGCCAGGACACATCGGCCGACAGATTTGCGAAAACGCCAAGTTTCAGGCAATAATTCCTACCATCCGGGATGTCCTCGATGGCCAAACAGTCCAAAGCCACCCGACCGCTGACCCACGCGCAGGTCTGGGCCGCGCTCGACCGGCTCGCCGAACGCGCCGGCCTGTCGCCGTCCGGCCTTGCCAAGCAGTCCGGACTCGACCCCACCACCTTCAACAAGTCGAAGCGCGTGACGGGCGACGGGCGCGAGCGCTG
The DNA here is from genome assembly GCF_054820065.1 of Bradyrhizobium sp. UFLA06-06. Lineage (NCBI taxonomy): Bacteria > Pseudomonadati > Pseudomonadota > Alphaproteobacteria > Hyphomicrobiales > Nitrobacteraceae > Bradyrhizobium > Bradyrhizobium sp. UFLA06-06. The sequence continues at coordinate 73,492 of NZ_JADFUD010000034.1, read as the reverse complement.
GCCCTCGACCGAATCGCTCTCCAAGGCGCTGGCGGCGAGCAATGCCAGCATGGAGACCTTCGTGCAGTTGCTCGGCGATGGCGCGCGCGGCGGACAGTCGGTGCCGCTGATCGGCTTCGCGCAGGCCGGTGCAGGCGGCTATTTCGACGACAGCGGCTTTCCCGCCGGCAAGGGCTGGGACGAAGTCGCGCTGCCGGCGACATCAGACGAGCACGCCTATGCGCTGGAGATCGAGGGCGACTCGATGAAGCCGGCCTATCGCGAAGGTGATATCATCGTGGTGTCACCCGCGACCGCGATCCGCCGCGGCGACCGCGTGGTGGTGCGCACGACCGGCGGCGAGGTGATGGTGAAGGAATTGAGACGCCGCACCGCCAAGATGCTGGAACTCGCGTCGCTCAATCCGGAGCACCCCGACCGCATGCTCGATGCCGAGGAAGTCGCGTGGATCGCACGCGTGGTGTGGGCGAGCCAGTAGCTGGCTGAATTAGTAGCCACAAAACCGGTGTCGTCCCGGCGAAAGCCGGGACCCATAACCACCGATGATTGTTGCTGCTCCACGCTTGGGCCGCAGCGCGCTTCCACAACTCGAGCCTGTGGTTATGGGTCCCTGCTTTCGCAGGGACGACGGTGGAGTTTGACGCGAATTACGTCGCGTAGTCCGGCTCCTTGCGATCCAGCATCCGCTTCAGCGCATCGAAATGCCGCTGCGCCGGGGACGGGCCGTTGTAGAGATGGTCGTCGCGGAAATCGCGCTTGGTCTTCTCCACCACGTGCTGCGGCAATTGCTTGAGCGGCTGCTGCGTCCACATCGCGTAGATCTGCACCTGCGCGGCGCGTTCGATGTAATAGAGTCGGTCATAAGCATCGGCGACCGTCTCGCCGACGGTCGAGATGCCATGATTGGCCATGAACAGGATGGTCTTGTTGCCGATCACCCTGGCGAGCCGCGCGCCTTCCTCGGGATCGAGCGCGGGGCCGGTGTAGAGATCGTCATAGGCAATCGCTTCCGACAGACCGACCTCGGTCTGCCCGATCTCCTTGATGCGCGGATCCTCGAGCCGCGTCAGCGCGCTCGCATAGGGCATGTGGGTGTGGAACACGGCCTTGGCCTGCGGCAGCGCCTTGTGGATCGGCGCATGGATGCAATAGCAGGAGCGTTCGACTTCACCCTCGCCGCGCTTCACCTCGGCATCGTCGATGCCGACCTCCATGAAGGACGATGCTGTCACCTCCGACCAGTGCATGCCGAACGGGATCTGGTAGTAGCGGTCGGTGCGGCCGGGCACCACGAGGGTGAGATGGTTGAAGATGCCTTCCGAAAAGCCGTGGATGTAAGCGAGCCGATGCGCCGCCGCGAGATCGACCCGCGCCTGCCATTCCTCGGCGCTCGAACTGTCCTGCAGCGATGTCGGCGAAACCCTGAACTGCATGCGCATGCTCCCATCTGTGCCGGCCTCTCGGCGGAGGCCGTGCTGATTTTATGGATGCGAGTGTAGCGCAATCCGGCGCCAGGCTCCGGTGAAATTGCCGATGGCCTGCTACCCGAATTTTGCGGGCTCGGCGTCATTATGTGATGATGCGCTGCGAAGACCGCGGATCGGCGGCTTCGTTGGCTGCGGCGGAAAGCCACATGAGCGGCCTGCACTTTCCAACCCAACGCAACACACTCCGCAAAGCCAGAGTCACGCCATGACAGGACCATCCGACCGCAAGACCATCGCCATCGTCGGCCTCGGCAGCATCGGCGGCATCATCACCGGCCTGCTGCGGGCGGTCGACAAGCATGACGTGGTCGCCTGTGTCCGGCGCCCGCTCGGTCGCCTCACGGTCGAGCGGGCGGAAGGCACGGTGGAGGTGCCCCTGCGCGCCCTCACCGATCCGGCGGCGGCTACGCCGGTCGACTGGGTGTTGTTGTCAACCAAGGCGCAGGACACGGAATCGAGCGCGCCCTGGCTGCAGAGGCTGTGCGGGCCGCGGACGCGTGTCGCGGTGCTGCAGAATGGCATCGGCCACGCGGAGCGGCTGGCGTCATTGCTCGGCGCCGCCACGGTCGTTCCGACCATCGTCTATTACAACGGCGAACGGCTGGCGCCGGATCGCGTCCGCTTCCGCCGCGCCGGCGAGCATGAATTCGCGGTTGCCGATGATACAGACGGGCGCGCGTTCGAAGCGCTGCTGGATGGCACGGCGATGCGCGTGCGGCGCTCCGCCGATTTCACCACGCTGGCGTGGCGCAAGCTTCTGCTCAATGCGGTCGCCAACCCGATCACCGCGCTCACCTTGCAGCGGCAGGCGGTGTTCCGCCGGGCGGACGTCAAGGTGCTGTGCCGCGCCATCCTCGAGGAGGCCGCGAATGTCGGCCGCGCCGACGGCGCACAGCTCGCGCCCGACGAGGCCGAGCTGATGCTGGCGGCGTTGTTGACCTATCCGCCCGACGCCGGCACCTCGATGTATTTCGATCGTGTTGCGGGACGCCCGTTCGAAGCCGACGCTCTCACCGGCGCGATCGTCGCGGCCGGCGAACGGCACGGCGTGCCGACGCCGCTCAACGGCCTGCTGCTGACGCTGTTGCGCGCCACCAGCGACGGCCCGCGCGACGCGGCGCAGGCCGAGCCGCGATGAGCGGCGCGATCCCTACGACGACCGCGCCAGCGCGCCGTCGATCATGTTGACCGCGTTCTGCACGCCGTAGACCGCGACGAAGGAGCCGAAGCGCGGACCCTTCTCCTGTCCGAGCAGCACCTGGTAGAGCATGTTGAACCAGTCGAGCGAGACGCCGGGACGGCCGTCCTTGCCCTTCTTGACCATGTCGAGGAACGGCTCGCGACGGCCGATCTCATAGACCACGTTCTGGATGTCTTCCGCGCTCGCGTTCGCCGGCATGTTGGCGAGCGCATCGCGCAGATCCTGCAGCGCGGCGCGCTCTCCGTCGGTCGGCTCGCGGAACTGCTTGGTCGGCGCCACGAAGTCGCGATAGTAGTTGATGGCGTAGCCGACCATCGCGTCTAGCTTCGGATGGGTCTGCGGCGTCACGCCCGGCCGGTAGCGGCCGATGAAGCCCCACAACGTCTCGGCATTCTCCGCGTTCGACGACGACACCAGCGTCAGCAGCAGCTGGAAGGTGACCGGCATATCGGCCTGCGGCGGCTTGCCGGAATGGATGTGCCAGACCGGATTTTGCAGCTGCTGCCGCGCTTCCTGCCGCGTGAAGCCGTCGAGGAATTGCTGGTAGTCGTCGACATTGCGCGGGATGACGTCGAAATAGAGCCGCTTCGCCGCCTTGGGCTCGCGATACATGAACAGCGACAGCGATTCCGGCGAGGCGTAGCGCAACCACTCGTCGATCGTCAGGCCGTTGCCCTTCGACTTCGAGATCTTCTGGCCCTTCTCGTCGAGGAAAAGTTCGTAGTTGAAACCTTCCGGCGGCGTGCCGCCGAGCGCCGAGCAGATCTTGCCCGACAGCTTCACCGAGTCGATCAGGTCCTTGCCGGCCATTTCATAGTCGACGCCGAGGGCGTACCAGCGCATCGCCCAGTCCGGCTTCCATTGCAGCTTGCAGCGGCCGCCGGTGACGGGAACCGTGACGCTCTCCTTGGTATCGGGATCTTCGTAGGAGATCGTGCCGGCCTTGGCGTCGTGCGCCGTCACCGGCACGTAGAGCACGAGGCCGGTGCGCGGGCAGATCGGCAGGAACGGCGAGTAGCTCGCCGCGCGCTCCTCGCGCAGCGACGGCAGCATGATCGCCATCACCTTCTCGATCCGCTCCAGCATGCGCAGCAGCGCGGCATCGAACCGGCCGGAGGTGTAGTACTCGGTCGAGCTCGCGAACTCGTAGTCGAAGCCGAACTGGTCGAGGAACGCGCGCAGCCGCGCATTGTTGTGCTGGCCGAAGCTCGGATGGGTGCCGAACGGATCGGGCACCTTGGTCAGCGGCTTGCCGAGATGCTGCTCCAGCAGCTCCTTGTTCGGCACGTTGTCCGGCACCTTGCGCAGGCCGTCCATGTCATCGGAGAAGGCGAGCAGGCGCGTCTTGATCTTGTCTTCGGTGAGCACGCGGAAGGCGTGGCGCACCATCGTGGTGCGCGCGACCTCGCCGAAAGTGCCGATATGCGGCAGGCCCGACGGGCCGTAGCCGGTCTCGAACAGCACCTCGTCCTTGGGATTTTTCTTCAGCCGCGCCACAATCGCTTTCGCCTGCTCGAACGGCCAGGCGTTGGATTGTTCGGCGAGCGCCCGCAGGTCGCTCGGGCTGGCAGAAGGATCAATCACGGACATTCCTCAGGTTCTCTCCAAAAAGGCCGCGAAAACTAACGCTTTCGCGGCAAAATGCAAAACGACGCTCCCTCGCCCCGCTCTTGCGGGGAGAGGGTGAAGACCACAGCGTCAGAACGGGCTGACCGAGAAATAGCGCAGCCACAGGTCGGTGAAGCGGCCTTTTTCCCAGATCCGGAACAGCGCCCAGTTCAGCGACTGCCGGAGCAGATCGTTACCCTTGCGGACGGCGATGCCGACGCCCTCGCCGAAATAGCGGCTCTCGACAAAGGGACCGCCGGCAAACGCGCAGCATTCGGCGGAATCGGTGCCGTTGATCCAGAACGCGAGCGAGATCGCATCGCCAAAGATGAAGTCGACCTCGCCGCGGCGCAGCGCCGCGCGCAGCGCGTCGTTATCCGGAAAGGAATGGATCTCGGCGTCGGTGAACATCGCCTTGAGGTAGGCCTCGTGCGAGGTACCGGCGATGACGCCGACCTTCTTGCCCTCGAGATATTCCGGGCGGATTTCCGGCATCGCGTTGTCACGGCGCGACACGAAGCGCGCCGGCGCGCGGTAATAGGGATCGGTGAAATCGACCTTGGCGCGCAGCTGCGGCGTCACGGCCATCGACGCGATGATGGCATCGCCACGGTTGGTCGCCAGGGCATCGATCAGGGTCTCGAAGCGGCGCATCTGGATGGTGCAGGTGACCTTGATCTCGTCGCAGAGCGAACGCGCCAGGTCGACGTTGAAACCGGCCGGATTGCCGTCGGGACCGGTGAAATTGAACGGCGGATAGTCGGTCTCGGTCAGGAAGCGGATCACGGTGAGGCGCGACAGGTCCGGGCGGTCCGGCCGGCGCCGCGGGTCCCAGAAACCCGGCACCGCCTGCGGCGCGGCCTCGGCGGCGGCCTTGGGCGGCAGGGTCGGGGCTGGCTGGGTTGCCGCTGGGGCCGCAGGCGCTGCCTGCGGTGCAGCCGGCGCCGGTCTGGTCGGCGGAGCCGGCGCAGGGGCCGTCTTGGCCGCCGGTGGTTGCGCTGGAGGCGTCTGCCCGATCGCAGGACCCGCCATGGCTAGCAAGGCAGCCGCGATCATGCCCGCGGCCAGGCGACGCTGGCGGGAGCGGACGGCAAAGAGCTGGGCGGACAAGTCTGGCATAACCGGCAATTTCAGGAAATCGAACGGCTTATAGCCGAATCGGCGCCTGAAGCGAGCGCCGATTGGGTTAATTCTGAACCGGAAATGGCGATCAGAGATACCGTTTGAGATCGGCCGCCGCCTCTTCCGGCGTCCGTTTCAGATTGAACGGCGCGACGAAATGACCGTCGCGGTCCATCAGATAGATCAGCGCGGTGTGGTCCATCGTGTAGTCGCCATCCTTCAGCGGCACTTTCTTGGCGTAGACACGATAGCTCGACAGCACCTTGGCGATCGCGGCGGGATCGCCGGTCAGGCCCTTGAGGTGCGGATCGAAGCTCGACAGGTAATCCTTCATCGCGGTGGCGGTGTCGCGTTCCGGATCGACCGAGACGAAATAGGCATTCACGCGATCGGCGTCCTTGCCCATGGCCTTCAGCACCTCCGAGATCTCGAACAGCGAGGTCGGGCAGATGTCCGGGCAATGGGTGAATCCGAAGAAAATCAGGGTCGGCTTGCCCTGGAGATTCTTGTCGGTGACCGTCTGGCCGGACTGGTCGGTGAGCTGGAACGACCCGCCGATCGCGGCCGGCGCGGCAACGGTGCGCAAGCCGCCGATCGCCCACAGCATGAGGAACAAGCCGACCGCCAGACTGCCCGCGAAGGCAGCGAAGATCACCAATGGGCGCGTGGTCCGGGGCATGATGCAAGAGCGTCCTTGTCAGAAGCAGGCAGAGATGCCGGCCGTGATCATTTCGAAAAACACCGCGGTCCCGTAGTGGAACCAGAGCGCGGCGGCGGCAAGCAGGGCCAATCCGCCGATAGCGGCCGCACCCCACAGGATCGCGGACGCTACCCGGCCCTGCGGAGCCGTTACGAGCTCGGATCGGGTGGAGATCGGCTGAACCATGAGGCTGAGATAAGCCCGGTTCCGGCAGGCAGCAAGCGCAATGGCGGTCGCAGGCCGTCAAATGATGGCGAGCGATTCCGGCGCCTGCTCGTCCATGGCCCCGGCGCATGCCCAGGCCAATGGCCGACGAGGGTCAAACAGAGACGCAGCCGGAGCTTAGTGCGCGGGCTTCGGCGCCGAGGCCTGCGCGTTGAGGTAGCACGGTTTGTACAGCGCCTGCAGTTGCTTGCCGCGCAGGAAGATCATGCGCCGGGTCAGGCCACCACGCTCCGAAATCCATCTGCGTACCGCCGGCGGATACATCAGGTACAGCATATGGGTGGCTTCGGGATTGGGGACCGGGCGGCCGTTGTCACCGTAATCCCAGGCTGCGTGGAAGCCGAGGCTGGCGTGCGAGGTCACACAAATCCGGTCGTGAGGAACCTTGCCGAGCACGATGGTGCAGGCCGAGGCGCACAGCCCGTCGATGATGACCGTTTCGCCCGAAGTCCTCAGGTCCTGATACCTGTCGACATAGACGCCGATCTTGCCGCCGCGATCGTCGGCGATCCTGACTACAGCTTGAGACGTCCCCATTCCCGCCAGCAGGAGAACCGCAGCGAGCAACCCCGTCATCAACTTCATTTTGGCCAGCCCCAGTCGAAACCGAATCTGTTTGGTCTGTGATGCAAGACAATCGTGAGCGTGTTGCGCGCGCGTATTTTTGTCCAGACGAGCGAAGCCGGTCAAAACAAATTCAAATTGGGTGTTGCGCGCACGCTGCAGTGGGACTGGGGAAAGGTCCCAAACTGGAACAGCGTGGCGCGCGTGCTTGGTGCTCCGCCGCCACAGGCAAGGTCCATTTGGCGTTGACCGCACGCAATGAGGCGGTCTTGAATCCCGATGGGACCGGGGGACTCAAACATGGCTGAGGATGCAGATGTGATCGTGGTTGGCGCGGGGCTTGCCGGTCTCGTCGCCGCAACCGAGATTGCCGACGCAGACAAGCGCGTCATCGTGCTCGACCAGGAAGGGGAACAGAGCATCGGCGGCCAGGCCTTCTGGTCGTTTGGCGGCCTGTTCCTGGTCGATTCGCCGGAGCAGCGCCGGCTCGGCATCAAGGATTCGGTCGACCTCGCACTGCAGGACTGGATGGGCACCGCCGGTTTCGATCGCGAGGAGGATTACTGGCCACGCAAATGGGCTGAAGCCTATGTCGCATTCGCGGCCGGAGAGAAACGCGACTGGCTGCGCGCGATGGGCCATCGCATCTTCCCGGTGGTCGGCTGGGCCGAGCGCGGCGGTTACGACGCGATGGGCCATGGCAATTCGGTGCCGCGCTTCCACGTCACCTGGGGCACCGGCCCCGGCATCGTCGAGCCGTTCGAGCGCCGCGCGCGCGAGGCCGCGAAGAGCGGACGGCTGGTGTTCAAGTTCCGCCACCGCGTCGACGCGCTCAGCGTCACCAACGGTGTGGTCGACGGCGTCAGCGGCGTGATCCTGGAACCGACCTCGGTCGAGCGCGGCAAGAGTTCCTCGCGCGAGGTCGTCGGCGATTTTTCCTTCCGCGCGCAGGCCGTGATCGTCGCGTCCGGCGGCATCGGCGGCAATCATGATCTGGTGCGGCAGAACTGGCCGAAGCGGCTCGGCGAGCCGCCCAAGTTCATGATCTCCGGCGTGCCCGAACATGTCGACGGTCGCATGATCGGCATCACCGAGGCTGCGGGCGGGCGGCTGATCAACCGCGACCGCATGTGGCACTACGTCGAAGGCATCCGGAACTGGAACCCGATCTGGCCGCGTCACGGCATCCGGATCCTGCCGGGACCGTCGTCGCTGTGGTTCGACGCGTCAGGCAAACGGCTGCCGGCGCCGCTGTTCCCGGGCTCCGACACGCTCGGGCAACTGCACTACATCATGGGCACCGGTTACGATTATTCGTGGTTCATCCTGACCCAGAGCATCATCAAGAAGGAGTTCGCGCTGTCCGGCTCCGAACAGAACCCCGACCTCACCGGCAAGAGCTGGCGCATGACGATCAAGCGCGCCACCAACAAGGGCGCGCCGGCGCCGGTGGAGGCGTTCAAGCAGCACGGCGCTGACTTCATCGTGCGCGACAATCTCGCCGATCTCATCAGTGCCATGAACAAGCTCGCGGGCAACGATCTGTTGCAACTCGACGCCATCAAGGCGCAGATCGAGGCGCGCGACCGCGAGATCACCAACCCCTACGTCAAGGATGCGCAGGTGATGAACCTGCACAATGCACGGCGCTATATCGGCGACAAATTAATCCGCACCGCGAAGCCGCACCGCATCCTCGATCCCGAGCACGGCCCGCTGATCGCGGTGAAGCTCAACATCCTCACCCGCAAGACGCTCGGCGGATTCGAGACCGATCTCGATTCGCGGGTGTTCGGCAACGATCACCAGATCATTCGCGGGCTCTACGCGGCCGGCGAAGCCGCCGGCTTCGGCGGTGGCGGCGTGCATGGCTATCGCTCGCTGGAAGGCACGTTCCTCGGCGGCTGCCTGTTCTCGGGCCGCAACGCGGGGCGCGCGGCAGCGAAGGCGGTGAACTAGGCGCGCCTTTCCCTGATGCGGTCGTTGAGGCCCGACGGCGAGAACCGGCGGGCCCCAATTTGCTGAGCCCGGATTTCTTCAGGCTGCGAATTTGTTCAGGCCGTCTTGGTGAAAAGCGTCAGGATGCCGTTGGTGAGATTGACCGCGACAACTTGTGCCGAGCTGAGGCCCTTCGCCTTCAGCGCGGATACTGCTTCTTCAGACGCGTCGATGGAACCGCGAAGGTTCCGCAGGTCGTCTTCGCTTGCCTTTGCGACGACAGCCTCGACCTTTGACCGGGCGTCGGGCTTGAGTTCCTTGATGTCCACGACCTGGATGCTCCGGATGGCGGTGGGCTGATCAGATTGAGCCTGCGGCATCGCCTTCGGTTGCGTTCCCTGCACCTGCGCCCAAGCAGGTGTTCCGAGCGAGAGCGCCGCAACGATGACGGACGCCGTAGAGATGCGGATGCGCATGACTATTCCTTGTGTTGATTACCCCCAACGTCCCGCGACAACGGGCTTTCCTTGCTTAAGGTTCCGCCGGAAATCCGCTCTCTGGACTAGTGGTTATGCGACCGTCGCCGGGGGCGGTGCCAAAATATCGAAAACAACCCCATGCAAAGGTGCCGGCGGTGGCCAGCGTTCGACCAAGCAACTTGACACGTCGGGCAACTCAGACGTATTCTTCTAATATTCCGAAATCTCGCGTCTTGCTCTAGTCTGCCTCCGCGCCGAGGAAGCGGACGCCGAACGTGTCGGCGTTGGCCTCGCCCCAATCGTAGAGTGCCTGCAGCATCGGCTTCAGCATCTCGCCGCGCTTGGTCAGGCAATAGCGCGAGGAGCCGCCGCCACGCTCCTGCCTGACAAAGCCTGAATTGCAGAGATCGCGCAGGCGTTCGGTCAACACCTTGTCGCTGAGCTGCGGGATGTCGTGGCGCAATTCGCCATAGCGCATCGGCCGGACCTTGAGCCGGCTCAGGATCACCGTCTTCCATTTGCCGCTGAGCTGATCGATCGAGAACTCGACCGGGCAACCATATTTGCGCTTGGTCTTGCGGATCATTGCAACTCTCCCGCGGCACTTTCCATCTGGTTCGTTGAGAGCCGCCATCGATCCATCTAAGCACGCTTGGCACGGGTTGGGCGAGTTCAGGGATCATTGCAAGGCATGACAGACGACAATTCCGCCCAGGGTCCAAGCGACAAGCAACAGCCGCGCAAGCGCATCGTCGTCAGACGCAGCGGACCTTACGAACCGGAGCCCGACATTCCGATCGTCGATCATGTCGGCGTGCCGATCGCAGCCGAGGCGTCGGTGCGGCTCTGCCGCTGTGGACAATCGCAGACTAAGCCGTTCTGCGACGGCAGCCACATCGCGCGCGGTTTCACCGACGCCAGGGATCCGCGGCGCGTGCCGGACAGGCTCGAGGTCTATGCGGGGCAGCAGGCCTTTGTGTTCGACAATCGCGGCACCTGCGCGCATTCCGGCTTCTGCACCAACCGGCTCGCCTCCGTGTTTCGTCTCGGCGAGCAGCCTTTCATCGCACCCAGCGGCGCGCGCTTGGACGATCTCATCAACGCGGTGCGCAGATGCCCATCGGGGGCACTCGGCATCGGCATTGGCCCCGAGCGAAACGCCAACCTGTCGGATGTCAACCGGCCGCCGCAGATCGAAGTGTCGAAGGACGGGCCCTATCGCGTCACCGGCCATGTCGAGCTGGTCGATGAGAATGGCACGACAATCGTGCAGAACGCGGGCGCGTCGCAGGAGCATGTCAGCCTGTGCCGCTGCGGCGCGTCTCTGAACAAGCCGTTTTGCAGCGGCATGCACTGGAATGTCGAATTTCGCGATCCCGTTCCCGATCCGATGCGCGAGCCGACGCTGTTCGAATGGGCCGGCGGCTATCCGGCGCTGCTCGACATGACGCGCATCTTCTACAGCCGCTACGTGCCGGAAGATCCGCTGCTCGGGCCGCTGTTCGCCGAGATGTCGCCGGACCACCCCGAACGGGTGGCGGCGTGGCTCAGCGAAGTGTTCGGCGGCCCGCGCTTCTACACCGAACGCTATGGCGGCGATCGGCGGATGGTATCGCAGCACATCGGCAAGGAGATCCGGCCGGAGCAGCGCGCATTGTGGGCGACCTACATGGTGCAGAGCGCCGACGATGCCGGCTTGCCGACCGATCCGGAATTCCGCGCCGCCTTCGTCGCCTATATCGAATGGGGCTCGCGGATCGCGGTCGAGAATTCCGGTGTCGGCGCAACACCGCCGCGGAACATGCCGGTGCCGCGATGGTGGTGGGTCTGCAACGCAACGCCGGCCGCACGGCCGTCCGCAACCGCGAGCGATGCGCAGGCCGCGAACGAGATCAGCGTGGCACTCCCTGGTCCCGACGAGGCCGTGCAGTTCGAACAGCGCATCCGGCCGCTGTTCCGGCCGATGGATCGCAGTTCGATGCTGTTCGCCTTCGATCTCTGGAAGGAGGAGGATGTCGCCAGACACGGTCAGCAAATCCTGGCACGGCTCGAGGCCGGGACCATGCCCTGCGACGGCGCCTGGCCGGCCGAGCGAGTGGCGCTGTTCGCGCGCTGGGCGAACGCGCTGAAGACAGTAACCTAGGTCCGTGCACCCATAATTCGGCCGGGCTGACGGTTCGCAAGAGTCCACTATGCCCCGGTAGCGATCAAATTCCGCATCGAAAAATGACGCGATGGGCCAGAAGCGGTCAACCCAGCCTGGCTGGTGTTTGCACGATCACTGTCAATAGCCGAAAATCATTCGTAGCTGCGTTCTTGTTAGGCCCAGCGAAAGTCGCTCGACTGGTTTTCCTGCGGATCGCCATGTCGCACGGCCTCGAGTTCGATTCTTCACGACGCCGGGGGTCGTCAAATGGAGCCTGTCGACCGACCCAATGGCCTGGAATCTGACTGGCGAGTTTCTATTCAAGGATATCGTCTTGCTTTGTGTCTGCGCCGTGTCGTTCCTGGCCTCTTTGCCGCAGACTGTTGTAAAATCACGGACCACCTAGACCGGCCGCTGACGTGCTGGATTCGGTGGGCGACCTGTGGCCCTGTGCGCGGCCGCTGGCCAATTGACGCAAACAGCTTGCTCTGCAAACCTCACCTAGCTTCGCGCGATAGGAGGGCGGACCGTGCTGCAAAGAGCGACACCGGAGCGACTGAGCACGTTCTCCGACGGTGTGTTCGCCGTGCTCATCACGGTGCTGGTGTTGGAATTGAGACCGCCCGAGAGGCCCACTTTCGAAGCGTTGCTGGCTCTCTGGCCGACCTGGCTGAGCTATGCGGTGAGTTACGTCTTCATCGCGATCGTCTGGGTCAATCACCACCACCTGATGCGCTACGCCAGTGAGGCTACGCCGAGCCTCTTGTGGTTTAATTTTGCGCATCTGTTTTCGATGTCGCTGCTTCCGCTCTCCACGGCCTGGATGGCGGTGAGCGAGCTCGCGCCACAGCCGGTGGCTTTCTACGCGGCGGTCTTCTTTCTGGTCAACGCGACCTATATCGCGCTGATCTGGGAGCTCATCGATCGGACGCCACACGGGGACATCCCACCAAAGGTGCGCAGGATCATGCGGGTGCGGTCGCTGACGACGTTGTGCCTCTTCGGTGTGGCAGCAGTCGCGGCGCTGAGGTACCCACTTGTCGGCCTTGGAATCTGCATCTGCTGTCTCATCGTCTATCTGAGGCCAGAACCGACTTAGGCTCAGAAGCAGCACACCGAGCAGAAGCAGCTATTCCAGGTCGTTCTGCCGCGACTTTGATCGGGCTATAGTGTCTTATCGGCGCCACGCATAACGACCTGAGGGCGTCATTTGGTAGACGACGCTGCAGCGCCTTCGCATCGTCCAACATGTTCCGATGGAAACCCGGAACAATGTCGTTGCAGGTTCAAAGTGCTAAGAATTCGCGGATCTTTGCTGCGATCTCCCTCACATGGGTCTCGAGCGCAAAGTGGCCCGTTTCGAAGAAATGGATCATGGCGCCGGGAATATCGCGCCTGAACGCCTCGGCACCGCGTGGCAGGAAAAAAGGATCGTTCTTTCCCCAGACGGCCAGGAAACGTGGCTGGTGAGCCCGGAAATAGTTTTGGAAAGTCGGATACAGCGCGACGTTGCTCTTGTAGTCGCCCAAAAGATCCAACTGAATTTCGTCGGCGCCTGTGCGGGCCAAATAGAAGTTGTCGAGCGAATAGCCGTCCGGAGAAATCGCGGTCACGTCTGGCGCACCGTGCGTATACTGCCAGCGCGTCGTCTCTGGTGCCAGGAAGCTGCGGAGCACTTCTCGGTTGGACGGAGACGGCTCTTGCCAATAGTTCCGAACGGGACTCCAGCCCTCGCTCAACCCTTCCTCATACGCGTTGCCATTCTGTGAGATGATTGCGGTGATGCGATCCGGATGCCGAACGGCGAGGCGAAAGCCGACGGGGGCACCATAGTCGAAGACGTAAATCGCGAAGCGATGGAGACCAATCGCCTCGGCGAAGCGATCGATTACGTTCGCGATATTCTCGAATGTGTAAACGAAGGCGCTCCGCGGCGGCATGTCGGACTGGCCAAACCCGGGCAGGTCGGGAGCGACGAGGCGAAACTGATCCGCAAGGAGCGGGATGAGATCGCGAAACATGTGGCCGGCAGTGGGAAAGCCGTGCAACAGCAGGATCGTCGGCGCGTCCTTCGGCCCAGCTTCGCGGTAGAATACTCCTATGCCATCGACATCTACTTTCCTGTAGCTGACTGCGCGCATGGGAACTCCTTTCCCTTTAGAGGTCATCGACAGGGGCCGAGAATGAAGAACCTAGAAAAGGGTATCCGTCCCGACCTCCTCCTGGATGCTCCTACGACGCCGCGCATGGCCAACGTCGCGAAGCGTCCACAACACGTCACAGATTGCGGTAACCTCGTTCCTGTAGCACCCAGCTGTTGCCATCCGGGTCCAAGAAATCGGCGAAGCTGGCGTAATCCCTGCGCGTGGGGTCGAGCCCGGTTGCGAAACCTCCGTCCCAGGCATCGATGGGTGTTTTGTGCCGGGCCTCACTGACATTGACCCCACGTTCGAGCAGGCCGCTCCGCATAGTTTCAAGGTCGGTCACGACGAGATAGACATTGCGTACTGATCCGATGGGCGCGTCGGTGACTCCGCGACGGATCTGTATCGAGCAGCTCGAGCCCGGCGGAGTGAGCTGCACGACGCGGAACGCGTCATTCGGCGAATAGTCGACATCAAGCGTGAAGCCGACCTGGTCGACATAGAACCGCAGCGCTCGCTCGACATCGCTCACCGGCAACGTGATCACCTCAATTGAGAGCTTCACGACTGCTTTGCTGGTTGTGTTCATCGCGCCGCGACCCCTCTTTGGTCTGATGTTCGCCGCCCTGATCTTCCACTTGCGGCGGGTTCCTCTTCCAAGTAACCGTGGCGGTCCCTCGGCCGGAAATCGAAATCCGGCCAGGATTCATAAGTCGATCACGACGTCACGAATCGGTTGTGAGCAGCAAACGAGAAGGTTGCCGTCGGCGGGCTTCTCGAGTGGCTGGGGTCCATAGGCGACCTCGCCCGAAACCAAACCGCTCTCACAGTTGTGACAAACACCGGTCCGGCACGACCAACGGACCGGGACGTCGCACGCCTCGGCCAGCTCCAAAATGCTCTGGTAGGCTGACGCCTTCCAGTGTACGGCGATGCCACTTCGCGCGAACGATACCAGCGGACCGGTGTTGGCGTCGTCCCTGGGCAGATGTGGAGTTCGCGTCGCTGCGCCGACGACACCAGGAGTCATCGACTCGCTGCCGTTGAAGATTTCGACATGCATCCGCTCCGGCGCCACGTCCAAGGCTGCGAGCGCCTCTTTCATCTCCGCCATGAAGCGAGTCGGCCCGCAGAGGTAGACATCCGCCTCTCGCGGGATGCCGACCTTGTCGAAGACGGATCGCGACAGGTGACCGGTAGCGTCGAAATCCTCGCCCATTTTGTCGCGCGAGCCTGGCCGGCTGTAACAGACATAGCTGCGGCCGCGGGTGAGTGCGGGCATGAGCCGGCGGACTTCGGCGGCAAATGGATGGTGCTGCCGGTCGCGAGCCGTGTGCAGCCACAAGACCTGCCGTGTCGAGCGGGCCGCCGCCAGCGCGTACAGCATCGCCAGCACAGGCGTCGCCCCGATTCCCGCGCTGAGCAACACCACGGGCCGCTCTCCCGACTGCAGAATGAAGCTTCCCCGCGGAGAGCTGACGTCGAGAACATCGCCCATGCGGACATGCTCCCGCAGGTAGGTTCCAGCCGCCCCATCCGGCTCGACCTTCACGCTGATCCGGTAGCGCTCCGTCGAGAGGGGACCCGAGAGCGAGTAGCTGCGAAAGAGTGGCGGGCCGCCGCCGATCCGTCGAAGACGCAAGACCACGTACTGACCGGGCAGAGCCTGTCGCAGCTGCTGACCGTCCGGATGCCGCATCGACAGGGAGAGGACGTCCGCGGACTCCTGATCTATCGCTGCCACCGCGAGCGGCTGAAATCCTGGTGCAACCGGATGCGCAGCCGCTGCCGGCGCGAGCCCTGCGTTGCCGCTTCCCGCGCCAGTCGTCTGATTCTGCAGTAACGCCTCAAACGACACGCGCCATCCGGGCGAAAGCGTCTCGATCCGCAAGGCGCGCTCCAGTCGATCGCGTGGATGATTGGGCAAATAGAGAAGCGCGTTGATCTCTGCGACCGTCATTCGCTCATTCGCTTCTCCCACCTTCATGATTTCGTCGCCGGCGCCTACTTCGCCTTCCTGCAGGACTCGGAAGTAGAACCCCGGACGGCCGCTGGATGTCAGCAATGCCGGCATCCGCGGCTCGTTCATCCGGATGCCGACCCGATAGCAGGTCACGCGGGGCTGAGTGACCTCGAACACTGCGCCGCCGATTTGATACCGGTCGCCGATGCCAACGGCATCGTCGGGTAATCCCTCAATCGTGAAGTTCTCGCCGAACTGTCCATGGACGAGGTCGGTCCTCTTCAGCTGTTCCTGCCAGTAGCGATACGATTCGATCTGGTAGACGAAGACGGCTCGCTGCTCACCCCCGTGGCCGCTCAGGTCGCCTTGACCGTCTCCATCCAGATTCAACCGGCCGACCCGGCAACGGCCACGCACGGGATTTTTCCAGATCCCGGTGTGTACAGTGCGGCCCTTCCATTCGATATCACGCGGCAGTCCGACGTTCACCGACAGCAGTCGCGCCATGTCCCGCTCCACTTTGATAGGGACCGAAGGTGCTTCCTAGCCGCCGCCACCTGGCTCATGGACCACCTCGGAAACGTCGATGTTGCGATCTGGGCCGTGCGCAACCACCGTCTGGCCCGGCTCGAGATGGAGCTGGGTGCCATCGAGATGGACCGAGACGATATCCGGTTCGAACGACACTAGGTTGGAGATGCGGCGAACCTCGGGATAGGCGTCAGGATACCACCATGCCGCCAGACGTGCCTCATCGATGGAGTAGTAGCTGCAGAGCCCCTTGTATGGGCAGAAGGTCTGGAGTTTCACGGGAGTGAGGGCGGACTCATCGATGTCGGCGCGTGGAACGTACCAGCGCGGCGCGAAGCCGGACTCGTAGAGCACGAGCGGCCGCTTGGTATCGGCGATGATCCGGTCACCATGGCGGACCACGAGGTTACGGGAAGCGCGGCGGATATCGATGCGGTGGTAGGGGTCAGCGGCATGGCCCACAATTCGCTCGTCTTCTTCGTAGAAAGCGTCCATAGCCCGCCAAGCGAACGCAACGCGTGCCTGCAGTTCGCTCGCATGGGGAGGAAGGCTGGTGTGCTGCCATGCCCCTCGCGGTGCGACGTGCTGCTCGTCGGCCCGGACGCTGTACCAGGACGTGAGCCCGAGATCGGCGTGTTGGGTGGTATGCTCGGTGC
This sequence comes from Bradyrhizobium sp. UFLA06-06, assembly GCF_054820065.1. Classification (NCBI taxonomy): domain Bacteria; kingdom Pseudomonadati; phylum Pseudomonadota; class Alphaproteobacteria; order Hyphomicrobiales; family Nitrobacteraceae; genus Bradyrhizobium; species Bradyrhizobium sp. UFLA06-06. The sequence goes on along the minus strand of NZ_JADFUD010000034.1, from coordinate 56,728 downwards.
GTTCAAGGATGCGTGGGGAAATGTCGGTCTCCGGAAAGTAGGCGACCGGATAGCGGCCCGGTTCGAAGAACAGGAGGACATTCTCGCTATCGGCGATCCAGATCCCCCCGAAGCGAATGCGCATACGCCGGCGCAACCGCTCGACGTACAACAATCTCTTAGGCAGCGGTTCGGGCACGAGGAACCGGCCGATTGCTCCCGTTGAGAGTGGACCTTGTTGCCAAGACAGTCCCATGGTCTCCCCCATGGGTTTGATGTTCGAGCCCGCCAGCAACCTCCGAACGCAGATCCGGCAGCAAGGTTCCTCGACAGGCGCTTGTCAAATTCGCATCAATCCGAATTTGGTTGCGCGCTAATGGAGTCCACGCCCTAAAGTAGGATGTGTTTTGGTTAAATCTGCTTGCCGCGATTTCGGTTTACCTCTCCCCGGCGGGGCGAGGTAAACCTTCGGCGCCGTTCCAGCTGAACCTAATCTCATCACGCTTTAGACCGCGATTTCCATGAGGTGCGCGCTGCAAAATGCGCAGTGGCGGCGGTCGCCCTGACGCGCTAGAGGTCTGGTTCTGATCAAATCAGAACCAAACCTGTCGATCTCTTGTTTTGACGCGTTTTCTTCACGCGAACCGGTAGCCACTTCGCTTGAAAACGCTATAGACATGCCCGCCATTCAGTGGAGACCCAAATGAGCATTCAGCGTTTCGAAACCGGCCCGCGCATGAGCCAGGCCGTCGTGCACGGCAACACCGTCTATCTCGCCGGCGTCGTCGCCGGCAAGGCCGCGGGCGGCAGCGTCACCGACCAGACCAAGGACATCCTGTCGATCATCGACGGCCACCTCGCCAAGGCCGGCACCGACAAGTCGAAGCTGCTCAGCGCGACGATCTACATCACCGACATGAAGACGTTCCCGGAGATGAACGCGGTGTGGGACGGCTGGGTCTCGGAGGGTAACACCCCGGCCCGCGCCACCGTCGAGGCCAAGCTGGCGGCGCCGCAGTACAATGTCGAGATCATGGTCGTCGCGGCCAAGTAAGCGCGACAAGTAAGCGCGCCGCACGTCGCGATAGATGTCGGATGCCCCGGATTGCAAAATCGCAGTTCGGGGCATTTCACATCACACCTCACGCGCTGATCCGCGATCGCTCGCTCGCGGTCTCGCCGAGATCAGACTGAAGCCAGCGGGCAATCCGACGCCACGGACCGGCCAAGGCCCCGCGGCCCATGAACAGGCCGAGGTGACTACACGGCTCGGTCTCTCGTTGCAGCCACGCGGGCCGCGTGCCCAACAGCCGCATCGTCGCAAACGCCTGGTCGGGCGGAACGACGATGTCGTTCTCCGCAGCGAGCAGGAAGACCGGCAGCTTCACCGCAGCAAGATCGATTTTGCGGCCAAGCGCGACGAAGTGTCCGGCCGCAATCCGGTTCTGGCGAAAGATCCAATCGGTCACTTCAAGGTAGTAGGTACCCGGCAGATCGAGGGGATCGCTGTCCCAGTGTGTGAAACGGTCGAGCAGCGCCCGTGCATCCTCCGACTTGCGGTCGAGCCGTCGCTGCAGCGCCGCTTCCACGTCAAGCAGACTGAACGGGATACTCCAGACCTTCAGCATCTGCTTGCCACTGACAATCCCATCCCCCTGACGCACCAGCACCTCGAAGCCTTGCTGCGGCAGCGAGGCGACCATCCGGGAAAGCTCCGACGGCACCGAAACGTCCACCGGGCTGCCTGCAAGCACAAGCCGTCGTACCTTGCCCGGAAAGCGCGCCGCATAGAGCAAGGACAGCCAGCCGCCCTGACAGAGACCTGCAAGGTCGACCGGCGGCCCGATCGTGTCGACGGCCACGTTGAGATCGGACAGAAAGGTGTCGATCGAGAAATATCGCATCTCCGATGCCGCCGAGCGCCAATCCGTGAGATAGAGACGCGCAACGCCAGCCTTCTGCAACGCCTCCATCAGGCTGTGGCCGGGGGCAAGATCCGCAATCTGCGCGCGATGCAGCGCATAGGGCGCGCAGACCAGCAACGGCCGGCCTTCGGCCGCTCTTGAGAAATCCAGCACGCACATCGACGGCAGCTGAAGCGCGACCGAATGGGCTGTCGTCCAGGGCAGCGACGCCACTTCGCCCGGCGAATCTGTGGGCTCGGGCACACGATTGGGGTACCACTGCGAGTAGATGTCCAACGCCAATCGCGCGGCTTCAAACGGCCATAGCCAAGCGTCCTGCGCCCAGCTAGCGCTCGCACTTCGATCCGATGGATCCGTCTTTTCGGGCAAGCTCATTCACCGATTGATCGCTACCGGGATGGTCTGGCCAACGCGGGTCACCTTCACGCTGATCAAGAGCCGACAAATTCAGGTCGGAACAGTTTACGCCAAACGGGCTGGAGCGGCAGCCACGCCGGGATGTCACGATCTCGCGATCCCGGCGCGGCCTGCTGCCAAGCAGCAAAAGCCGTCGTTTCAACGGACTAAAGCGCGATGAGATTGGGTTGAATCATCATCGTGCTCTAGCTCCTTGTTTGAGCATGATCTTTTGGGAAAACCGCTTCACACTTTTCCGGATCATGCTCTAGGCGGCGCGCGCCGTGCCCTTCTCCGCCTCGAGCTTGCGCGCGAACAGCCAGCGGAAATAGGTCAGCGGGGCATCGGCGCCGATCGCAAGCAGCTGATAGTCCGGATCGGCGTCGAACACGCGCTGCTGCGCCTCGATGATGTCCTTGTCCTCGTTGAACCCTTCCTCGAGGCTGTGCCGCAGCGACAGTGCGATGTTCGGATTGTCGATGTCGAAATCGTGCAGGTAATTCCAGAAGAAGTGCGTGGTCGAGCGCGTCTCCGGCGTCATGAACTGCGCGTTGCGATATGACCGCGTGCCCGGAACCTGGACGCCCTTCTCGACGCCCTGCCCCGCCGGCGCGAACGTGGTGTCGAGCGTGAAGATGCCGGGCACGACCATGCGGCCGACATTGCGGCGGTCGATCTTGTCGGTTTTGTTCGGGATCACCTTCTTGTGGTAGGGCGGCGGCTCGGCGCCCATGTGCCAGCGCTCGACGCGGAAGCCGTCGTCCAGCTTCTCGATCGCGACCGGCTTGGTCTTGTAGGCATATTCCTCGGATCCGCCGAGCGTGTTGGTGTGCACGAAGGCAAGATGCGCGAAGTCGCTGAGATTATCGACGATCAGGAGCCAATTGGCCTTGTAGTGCATGTAGCCCGGCAAGCCGCGCCACCTGGAATCCTCGAGTGGCGGATAGTCGAGGATCAGTTTCGGATCGGCCTTCTCCGGGTCGCCGGTCCAGATGAAGATCAGATTGTAGCGCTCGACCACGGGATAGCTGCGCACGCCGAGCTTGGCGGGGATCGTGTCCTGGCCGGGAATCTGGATGCATTTGCCGTCGGCCGCGAACTTCATGCCGTGATACATGCACCTGATGTCGTCACCCTCGATGCGCCCCATCGAAAGCGGCGCGGCGCGATGGCAGCAGCGGTCGTCCAGCGCGACGACTTTCCCGCTCGACCCGCGATAGAGCACGATCGGCCGTTCCAGGATGGTGCGCGCGACCATCTTGCCGTCGATCAGTTCGTGATTCCACGCCGCCACGTACCAGGTGTTGCGCAGGAAAATTCCGTCGTCAGCCATCTCTCCCTCCCGATGCATGATTTGGTTGCGACGAGGTTAGGTGATTGCGGTCATCGGGATAATCCGATTTGGCTGGACACACTGTACCGGTGGATGGACAATCGGCCATGGAGTGGCGCGACTGGGAGCTGTTTTGCGAGGTTGTCGAGCATGGCGGCTTCACGGCCGCCGCGCGCGTGCTTGGCCATCCCAAATCGAGCCTCAGTGCTGCGGTGCAGCGTCTCGAAGCCAATCTCGGGCTGCGGCTGATCGAGCGCACCACCCGGCACCTGCGGCTGACCGATTCCGGCGAGACCATCTATCGCAAGGTGCGCCCGCTGTTCGCGGCGCTGCACGACACCCACAGCGAGGCGCTGGCGATGTCGAGCGCGGTCGCGGGCACGCTGCGGATCAAGGCGCCTTATGAATTCGGCGCGCATCATGCGGGGCCGGTCGCCTGCGCGGTGATGGGCCGCTATCCCGAACTCGCGATCAGGATCGATGTCGAGCATGACATCGTCAACCCGATCGCCGAGAACTACGACATCGTGTTTGCGATGCTGGAGGCGCCGCTGCCGTCGGCCGGCATTGTGATCCGCCGCGTCTTCACGCTCGAGCGCGGCCTGTTCGCAGCCCCCGCGCTGCTCGACAAGCTCGGCGAGCCACGCACGCTGGATGATCTGAGAAAGCTGCCGCTGTTGACCGGCCCCAGCGATCCACCATGGGCGATCACCGCTCCCGGCGGCGCGGTCGAGCATCTCGCGGTCGATCGCGCGCGCCTCACCAGTTCGAATGCCCATGTCCGCCTGCAGGCAGCGCTCGCCGGCCATGGCGTGCTGCGGGTCACCGCCAGCTACACCCGCGCCGCCGTCGCGGCCGGCCAGTTGCGGCGGCTGCTGCCCGATCATGCCTGTGAACCGCTCAACGTGCACGCGCTGTTGCCGGCGCGGCAATTTGTCCCGGCGAAGGTGCGCTGTTTCCTCGACGCGATGGAGGCGCATGCGCGCGGCGATCCGGAGGCCTATATCAGGCCGTAGGGGTCTTTTCTGGCCGATTACCATTTTCCCGGGAACCTGTACGGCCGGTTGGCATCCAATGGTATTATTCCGCCAACAGTGAGGGCGACCCCGCCATGCGCCAGGCCCATGTAACGTCCCTGCCGCCGACCAGCTCGGGCGATGCCGAGCTCGTGCAACGCGCGCTTGCCCGCGACGAGGCCGCAATCCGCGCCATCATGCAGGCGAATAATCGCCGGCTGTTCCGGCTGGCGCGCGGCATCCTCCGTAACGACCACGAGGCCGAGGACGTGGTTCAGGACGCCTATGTGCGCGCCTTTACCCATCTCGACCAGTTCCGCGGCGACTCCAGCCTTTCGACCTGGCTGTCGCGGATCGCAATGAACGAGGCACTCGGCCGCCTGCGCCGCAGGCACAGCAGCGTCGAATGGTCCGATCTGCCGAAAGGCGCTCCTGAAGCCCAGATCATCCAGTTCCCCCTGTCGTCAACAGACGATCCGGAAAAATCCATGGCCCAGCGTGAGATCCAGCACGTCGTCGAGCACGCGATCGACGAGCTGCCGGAGGCGTTCCGCCTCGTCTTCATCACCCGCGTGATCGAGGGTATGAATGTCGAGGAGACCGCTGAGATCCTCGGCCTCAAGCCGGAAACCGTGAAGACCCGCCTGCACCGCGCCCGGACCATGCTGCGCGACAATGTCGAGCGGAAGATCGGCCCCGTCGTCATGGAGGCCTTTCCCTTCGCGGGCAAACGCTGCGAGCGATTGACCGAGGCGGTTCTGAAACGGCTCCGCGCCACGGCCTGAATTTTTTCGGGAACCTCTGCTCGCCCGCGCCATCCAACTCCTGTGCAAGCAACGACGCGCCGCGCGCCACGCCCGGCTCAACAGGAGTTTCAAACCATGTTCGTTCGATTGAGTATCGCAGTCGCCGCGCTCAGCCTTCTCAACTGCGCTGCGCTGGCGCAGGGCGCAAAGCCGACCGATCCGCAGATCGCACATATCGCCTATACGGCAGGTGTGATCGACATCAATGCCGCCAAGCAGGCAGAAGAGAAGGCCTCCAACAAGGAGGTCAAGGCGTTCGCCAAGGACATGGCGCGCGACCATGAGGCGGTGAACAAGCAGGCGCTCGACCTCGTCAAGAAGCTGAAAGTGACGCCGGAGGACAACGACACCAGCAAGACGCTGTCGAAGCAGGCGGCCGACAAGCTCGCCGAGCTCGGCAAGCTGAAGGGCGCCGCCTATGACAAGGCCTATATCGACAACGAGGTCGCCTACCACAAGGCCGTCAACACCGCGCTGGAGACGCAGCTGATCCCCTCGGCCAGCAATCCCGAGCTGAAGAGCCTGCTGCAGACCGGCCTGAAGATCTTCCAGGGCCACCAGCAGCACGCCGAACACGTCGCGGCCAGCCTGAAATAAGGAGACGCGTGATGTTGTCAGGACGCTGTCTCGCAACGCTGGCCTTGCTCGCGCTCGGCGCGATGGCCGTCCCGGCGCATGCGGCCACCATCCAGATCGTGATGGAAAATCTGGTGATCTCGCCGGCCGAGGTGTCGGCCAAGGTCGGCGACACCATCGAATGGGTCAACAAGGACGTGTTCGCCCACACCGCCACCGCGAAGAACGGCGACTTCGACGTGACGATCGCGCCGAAGAAGACGGTCAAGTCGGTTCTGACCAAGGCCGGCACGGTCGACTACTACTGCCGCTACCATCCCAACATGAAGGCGGTGCTGACGATCGCACCATAGCCCGCGCGATGACCTGCGAGGTAATCGATCGGCGCACGCGAACCTTCGATAGTCCGGACCGCCGCACAATCCGGCACTATCGAAGGAGAGCACCATGACCGACCATGCCACCATCGCCCGCCGCTATATCGATCTCTGGAACGAGCGGACGCCGAGCCGGCGTCGCGAGATGCTGAGCGAGAACTGGACCGCCGATGCACGCTATATCGATCCGCTGATGAGCGGCGACGGTCATGAGGGCGTCGACGCGCTGATCGCGGGCGTGCAGCAGAAGTTTCCGGACTTCCGCTTCAAGCTGATCGGGGAGCCGAACGGCTTCGGCGATCATGTCCGGTTCTCCTGGGGCCTCGGCCCTGACGGCGTCGACAGCCCGATCAAGGGCACCGACTTCGCCATGCTGAAGGACGGCCGGATCAGGAGCATCACCGGCTTCCTCGACCAGGTGCCGGGCGCCTGAGGCGCCGCTTCCACGCCGGCGATGTCGCTGCCGGAGCGTTTTCGAGCGAAGTGGATACCGGTTCGCGTCAAGAAAACGCGTCAAAACAAAGAATCCAGCGCCCCGTTCCGATTCCATCGGAACGGAAAAGGCTCTAGTCTTCCCGAAACACAGGGAGGACGCCATGAAGGCAGATTACGCCTTCAAGACTTCTGTCGTCAGCGACATCACGCCGGCATTGCTGGCGATCGGCCGCGACAGCTTTCCAGAGGCCCTGATCGGCGCGCTACGCCGCGTCGCCGGTGTCGGTCACTGCATGGTGTTCTCGTTCACCGGCCCGCAGACCGCCGCCTGCCTGCTCGATGTCGGCAACATCCCGACCGGGCGCGACCTCGGGATCGCCTATTCCGAACATTTCCATCAGGCCGACCCTAACCGCGATGCGGTGTTCGAGGGACGGGCGCAGGCCGCACCGATCGTGTTGCCGAACTTTGCCCGCCGCATGTACAGCGACGGCTACCGCAAGATCTTCTTCGACGACTCCGACATTGTCGACAAGTTCGCTTCCGCGATCTGGACTGGCGACACCTGCTTCTATGTCAACTTCTACCAGATCACCGCGCAAGGCCGCTTCAGCCGCGAGCAGATCGCGCGCCTGGCCGCGGTCGCGCCGGCGCTGACGGCGGCCGTGGCGCGGCATTTCCAGCGCGACCCGGCAGCGGATGTTGATCCGATCGAGCGGTTGAAGACCCTGTTTGCAACCGCCGAGCCGCTCGCCAGGCTGACCGGGCGTGAAAAGGAGGTCTGCCTGCGCATCCTCTCCGGTCTCAGCTCGGAAGCGATCGCCGCCGAGCTCGGCATCGGGCTGCACTCCGCCCTCACCTATCGCAAGCGTGCTTATGACAAGCTCGGCATCTCCTCGCAGAACGAGCTGTTCGCGATCGCGCTGCGCCTGATGGCGTCGGCGCGCAGCCTGAACTGACGGGACCTTGAACGGCGGCCCCCCAGAGCGATCGCCTATAAAAGGATCTGTCGGGCAGCGTCCTCGCGGCCATCCTTCGAGACGCTCGCCCTCGGCGCGCTCCTCAGGATGACGGGTCTTGTTTTGCGGCACAATAGTAGACCCTCATGGTGAGGAGCGCCGCTTGCGGCGCGTCTCGAACCACGAGGCCGAATTACCTCCGTAGCCGCCGAAGCGTCATATGCGATTGCCCTACCCCGCCCCCGCTGTCCCCAACGGTGGGGACAGACCGGCGGCGCCCGCCGGCCTATGCTCGGCCCGAAAACCTGAGGCCAAACCGAGATCACGTCGTGAGCACCGCGCCCCATTTCGACATCGACGTCCCCGCCTTCTGGCAGGATCCCTATCCGGCGCTGGCGCGCATGCGCAAGAAGGCGCCGATCGCCTTCGTGCCGCAGCTCGGCAGCACGCTGCTGTGCAGCCGCGACGACATCTTCATCTCCGAGAAGCAGATCGACGTGTTCTCGTCGCACCAGCCCGAAGGGCTGATGAACAAACTGATGGGCCACAACATGATGCGCAAGGACGGCGATGCGCACATGAACGAGCGCAAGGCGATCTTTCCGGCGATCTCGCCCAAAACCGTCAGATCGCACTGGACCGCGCAGTTCGCAGCACACGCGACGCGCATCCTCGACGAACTCAACCCGGACGGCGTGGTCGATTTCGTGCAGGCCTTCGCGCTGCCGTTCTCGGCCGAATGCCTGAAGTCGATCACCGGCCTCACCAATATGCGCTTTCAGGACATGAACGCGTGGTCGCAGGGCATGATCGACGGCATCGCCAATTATGTCGGCGATCCCGCGATCGAAGCGCGCTGCCATGCGGCGACCTCGGGCATCGATGCCGCGATCGACGACATGGTCCCTGGGCTGCGCAAGACGCCCGACCTCAGCCTGCTCGGCGTGATGCTGCAGACCGACATGCCGATGGAGAGCGTGCGCGCCAATATCAAGCTTGCGATCTCGGGCGGCCAGAACGAGCCGCGCGATGCGATCGCCGGCACGGTATGGGCGCTGCTGACCCATCCCGACCAGCTTGCGCTGGCGACGAGCGGCACGATCCCGTGGCTGCAGGTGTTCGAGGAATATGCGCGCTGGATCTCGCCGATCGGGATGTCGCCGCGGCGGATCGCAAAGCCCTGGACCATCAGGGAGGTCGCATTCGAGACCAATGAGCGCGTGTTCCTGATGTTCGGCTCGGCGAACCGCGACGAGAAACACTTCGACAAGCCCGACGCGTTCGATGTGCGCCGCGACGCCGGCAAGAGCATCGCGTTCGGTGCCGGTCCGCATTTCTGTGCCGGCGCCTGGGCCTCGCGCGCCATGGTCGCCGACGTCGCGCTGCCCGCGATCTTCAACCGGCTGAAGAATTTGCGCCTGATCGAGCACAAGCCGGCGCGGATCGGCGGCTGGGCGTTCCGCGGCCTCCTGGATTTGCCGGTGACGTGGGACGCGTAGCCCCCGTTACCGTCCCCATCGCAGCACGACCGGATCGAGTGTCCGCGCGATCTCGATCAGCCCCGCGCGGGTTGCAGGATGCAGCGGTTGCAGCGGATGGCGCACCGCATCGGACTTGATGACGCCGCCTTCGCGCATCAGCACCTTGCAGGCCTGCAGCCCGCATTGCCGGTTCTCGTAGTTGATCAGCGGCAGCCAGCGCGCATAGGCCCGCACCGCCTCGTCGCGCCGGCCTGCAAGGAACGGATCCATGATCTGGCGGATGCCGTCGGGATAGCCGCCGCCGGTCATCGCACCGGTGGCGCCGGCATCGAGATCGGCCATCAGCGTGATCGCCTCCTCGCCGTCCCACGGCCCCTCGATCTCGGCGCCGCCCTTCTCGATCAGACCGCGCAGCTTGCTCGCGGCCATCGGCACCTCGATCTTGAAGTACCTGACATTGGCGAGCTCCTTCGCCATCCGCGCCAGGAAGTCGACCGACAGCGGCGTGCCCGCGACCGGCGCGTCCTGGATCATGATCGGGATGTTGATGGCATCCGACACGACCCGATAAAACTCATAGATGCCCGGCTCGCCGACGCGGAAGGTCGCGCCGTGATAGGGCGGCATCACCATCACCATCGCGGCGCCGGCGGCTTCCGCCTGGCGGCTGCGCTCAGCGCAGACCGCCGAGGAGAAATGCGTCGTGGTGACGATGACGGGAATGCGGCCGGCGACATGCTCGAGCACCGCATGCATCACGGTCTCGCGCTCGGCGTCGGTCAGCACGAACTGCTCGGAGAAATTGGCGAGGATGCAGATGCCGTGCGAGCCGGCGTCGATCATGAAGTCGACGCAGCGCCGCTGTCCATCGAGGTCGAGATTGCCGTTGGCGTCGAAAATGGTCGGCGCCACGGGGAAGACGCCGCGATAGGGGCGCTTTGCGACTGACGTCATGATAACGACCTCCCAGGTTCCTGTCGGATTTTCTTGTCAGCTCTGGCGGAACGGCAGCGGCGGGCCATCGAGCCTGCGCAGGCCCGGCTCGCGCCGCTCCAGCCACCAACCATACTGCTTCGGCCAGGACGCGAACACCTCGCCGCCTCCACCGCCGAGCGCAAGCTCGGCATGCAGCGGCCAGTTCGGATCGAACAGCGCCTCGCGGCCGATCGCGACCAGATCGGCATGGCCTTTGGCGAGGACGTCTTCGGCCTGCTGCGGATGCAGGATGAGGCCGACCGCGATGGTCGCAACGTCGGCGGCGCGGCGGATCTCATCGGCATAGGGCACCTGAAAGCCGTAGCCGCGCGGAATCCGCGCCGCGGTCGCCGAGCCGAGCAGGCCGCCCGACGAGCAATCGATCAAATCGACACCGCGCGCCCTGGCTTCGCGGGCGAACGCGACCTGGTCTTCGAGCGTCAGGCCGCCGTCGATACCGTCGACAGAGGAAATCCGCACCGACAGCGGCCGCTCCGCCGGCCAGGCCGCGCGCACGGTCTCGATGATCTCGAGCGGATAACGCATCCGCCCGGCGCGATCGCCGCCATAGGCATCGGTGCGGCGGTTCGACAATGGCGAGAGGAATTCGTGCAGCAGATAGCCATGCGCGCAATGCACCTCGACGAATTCGAAGCCGGCCTCGACCGCGCGCAAGGCGGCGCGCCGCCATTGCTCGCGCAGCGCGGCAAGTTCGGCCGCGTCGAGCGCGTGCGGCATCAACCAGCCTTCTTCCATCGGGATCGCGCTCGGCGCCACCGTGCGCCACGGCAGATCGCCGCGGGCACGATCGGCCGCATCGAGAGCGGCATTGCCGTACCAGGGACGCTGCATGCTGGCCTTGCGGCCGGCATGCGCGAGCTGGATCGAGGGCACGGCGCCATTGTCCTTGAGGAACGCGGCGATACGTTCGAGCGGCGCGATCTGCTCGTCGCTCCAGATGCCGACGTCGCCATGGGTGATGCGGCCCTCCGCGGTCACCGCCGCGGCCTCGACCATCACGAGCCCGGCGCCGCCCTGGGCGAACTTGCCGAGATGCACGAGATGCCAGTCATTGGCCAAGCCGTCGGTTGCCGAATACTGGCACATCGGCGAGATCAGGATGCGGTTTCGGGAGGTCACGCCGCGAAGCGTGATCGGCTGAAACAGAAGCGGCTGCGACATCGGGACCTGCGGGAAGGAGTTGGCGGGAGAAATCGTGGCGGAAAGCTAGGCGGCGCGCCCCGAGATCGCAAGTCATGCCGCGGCGCAGGCGGCAAGACCTGCACGCATGCAGCACTTGCGCAACGGCGCGCAAAACCCGCAACATCTGCCGCAGAAAAATCTCCCGGCTGGCAAAAACTTTCGGTCATCCCCGGGTCACATCGCGGATCGCAATTCGTCGCGGACATCCCTACATTGCCGGCATGAAGAAAATCGGATTCCTTTCGTTCGGGCACTGGACGCCCTCGCCGCAGTCGCAGGCCCGCTCGGCCGCGGATGTGCTGCTGCAATCCATCGACCTCGCGGTCGCCGCCGAAGAGCTCGGCGCGGACGGCGCGTATTTTCGCGTCCATCACTTCGCGCGCCAGCTGGCCTCGCCGTTCCCGCTGCTGGCGGCGGTCGGCGCCAGGACCAGCCGGATCGAAATCGGCACCGCCGTGATCGACATGCGCTACGAAAATCCGCTCTACATGATCGAGGACGCCGGCGCGGCAGACCTGATCGCGAGGGGACGCCTGCAGCTCGGCATCAGCCGCGGCTCGCCCGAGCAGGTGATCGATGGCTGGCGCTATTTCGGCTATCAGCCGGGCGAGGGCGAAACCGACGCCGACATGGGCCGGCGTCACGCCGAGATCTTCCTCGACATGCTGCGCGGCCAGGGATTTGCGCAGCCCAATCCACGGCCGATGTTTCCCAATCCTCCCGGCCTGCTGCGGCTCGAGCCGCTCTCGGAAGGCCTGCGCGAGCGCATCTGGTGGGGCGCCGGCTCGAACGCCACCGCGGTGTGGGCGGCGAAGCACGGGATGAACCTGCAGAGCTCGACGCTGAAGAGCGACGAGACCGGAGAGGCTTTCCATATCCAGCAGGCCGCCCAGATCCGGGCCTATCGCGCCGCCTGGAAGGAGGCCGGGCACACGCGCGAGCCGCGGGTCTCGGTGAGCCGCAGCATCTTCGCGCTGGTCGACGATCGCGACCGCGCCTATTTCGGCAACGGGCAGGAGGAAGACCAGATCGGCTTCATCGACGAGAGGACGCGCGCGATCTTCGGCCGCGGCTACGCCGCCGAGCCGGACAGGCTGATCGAGCAGCTCAAGACCGATGAAGCGATCGCGGAGGCCGATACCTTGCTCCTGACCGTCCCCAATCAACTCGGCGTCACCTACAACATGCATGTGATCGAGACGATCCTGACCCAGATCGCGCCCGCTTTGGGCTGGCGCTAAATCCATCGCGAACGTCAACGATACTCGGCCGGCGCACGCTCGTCACATCGGGCAGAACCGGGATCAGGACCCGCGCCGGCCGTCTTCTAGGGGGCTGTTGAGAGGGAACGGCCCGGCGCGGGCTTGAACCGACCGTTCTCGCCGGAGGTCGGTCGGCTCTGTTCGACCAATGCCGGAACCCGCGACATCGTTCCGGTGGAACTTCGTTCTCAAACGCGGAGAACTACGGAAACATAACTGCGCGTTGTGAGAAGAACAGGTCGAGTACGGTTCGTTAGGCGCGCACGTTGCGTGAACAGATCGCCGTAATATCCCGGGATAATAGCGAAGGCCGTCTGCGGATCGCCTGGATCAGGAATCCCTGTCGCGATTGCGCCGGGGGAGATCGAGCCGATCGACGCGCTCGTCAATCCGCCGGTTCAGCTCCTCGTCTTCTCTCGCATTGCTGCCGCGACGGGCGCGGACCACCAATGCACAACATCCGACCAGAACGATCGCAAAGAGCGCGAAGTACCACCATGCCATGCACTGATCTCAAATGACGCTCGCCAATACGAGCGGAAAGGTCATCGTTCAGGCCGGTAAGGACGCGCCGACCTCGGCGCATAATAGGGGTTCACCAGACAGGTCGCCGGCATGCCCACAGCGCTGGCCTGGCACTGATCCAGCGACGTGAAGATGCAGTCCATGCGTTCGCCGACCAACTCACCGTAAACATGCATGCAGACGGGATAGCGCGGATCATACATTTGCGCGGATGCCGGCCTCGTCATCCAAAGCACGCCCAGCGCAAGCAGCAGCGCTCCAAGCAACCTCACGTCACGTCTCCTGCTGTCGTCAAATACATTGCCTTGCCGACAAACTGTCCTGCGACATTCGCCTGAAGGCTGGAGCGGGCGAAGGGAATCGAACCCTCGTATGCAGCTTGGGAAGCTGCCGTTCTACCATTGAACTACGCCCGCGATCTCAATTGCTTGAGGTCGCACCTCACGGGTGCGACCGGCCGGACCATAGCCCGGGCGGAGGCAGCGGATCAAGCGCGCATTGGCGCCGATCGCCGCACCGCCCGCTAGTGGCCCATCCTCACGAGCACGTCATTGATGACAAAAGTCGCGGCGGCGGATGCGTCGCAGCTGCCGCTTCGTGCGTAGATGCAGGCATCGGCGATGCCGACGCGGGCACAGCTTTGCCTTGAATAATCCGCCGGCAGATCACCGGCGGCCGCGGGCCGCGCGAGGATGCGGTTGAAGGCCGGCTTGGTCGCCTGCAACAGCGGCGGCAGGATCAGCTCGGCGAGTGGATCGGCGGGCTCGAGCGCATAGAGCGGCGCCGTCCCCACCAATCGTTCCCGCCCCGGCAACAGCTGGAAACGGACATTGTAAAGTGCGAGGCCGCACAGCTGCGGATCGCTGCGCAGTTCGGCGGCGAGCCGCGCCGCGCCTACACCGCGCGTCCAGTAGTCGCGCATCCCCTCGCTGGCGCCGGCGAGCGTCACCGAGAGCAAGGCCCAGCCGGCGGTGACGATCGGCAATGCCCAGCGGCGCCAGCCGGGTTTTGCGCGCAGCCACTGCACCCAATCGGCCGATCCCAGCGCCGCGACAATGATGAACAGCACCACCGACAGGAAGACGAAGCGGTATTCCTTGTGCGCGATCAGGCTGTGGAAGACGAGGTTGACCAACGCCACGGCCAGCAGCAGCGGCGCATGGCGCGCGCCGCGCCAGATCGCAGCGAGCGGCAATACGATCGCCGCCGACCACACGATCAGGAAGTTGACGAGATAGGCCGAAGGCGGCGTCACGCCAAACTCGGTCGCGCGATCGTGCAGCAGGTTTTCCTTGATGTTGCCGATCAGCCAGGCGAACGGCACGGCGCCATGCGCAAGGTCGATCGCGGCGGAGAGCATCAGCGCGGCGAGACCGCCCGCGATCAGCGCAATCAGGTTTCGCCAACGCATCCAGCAAGCGCCGAGCGCCAGCACGGCGATGGCCGGCGCGTACTGGAAGCGGCAGACAAAGGCGAACGCGAGCAACGCGCCGCCGATCGCGAGATGCCGCTGCGACGGACGACCGGTCACCAGCAGCGCCGCCGGCACGATCAGCGCCGTCGCCAACGGCTCGCCCAATGTGTGCGGCGCGAGCAGGATCAACTCGAACCAGACCGCAGCCGCGAACGCCGCGACGATGGCATGGGTTCGCGAGATGCGTGCACCGAAGTACCAGGCGCTGACCACGATCGACAGCGACGCTGTTGCGGCGACCAGGCGCGGCACCAGGAAAGCGCCCTCACCGCCCGGCGCAATCAAGCCGCCCACCGCGACCGGCCCGGCCAGCAATGTCGGCAGGAGCCACCCGCGAATGCCTTCGCGCCACTCCCACGTCAAAATGCCGTCATGGCCGAGCATTCGCCACGCCGGCTCGAGATATTGAAAGATCTCGTCCGGATACATCACGTTGGGCCAGAGCGCGGCCGCAAGGCGCAGGACCAACGCCAGCAACAGCAATGCGAACAGCGGATGACGACGCCCGGCCGATGTCCCGGCCGCGGCTGTGCTGCCGCGCGCGATATCCGCGCCGGTGCTGGTCATCGTTCCGCCGATCGTACCGTGGAGCAGCATGCTGACGACCAGATAGCGGGCAAAGCGTTTAAGATGCGTGACTGGTAATTGGCGGGGTCACACAGAACGGGCCGCGACATGGTTAGCTAAACGTCAAGATTCAAGATGCGCACGCCGGCGACGATGTTAAGATCGCGCGCATGGGGGCTGGTGGCGTCATGGCGGGGCGTGGGTACACCATTTTCGACACGGCGATCGGCCGATGCGGTATCGCGTGGGGTGAGCTCGGCGTGGCCGGCGTGCAGCTTCCCGAGCTGCGCGAGATCGAGACCCGCAAGCGGCTATTCAAGCTTTATCCGGATGCGCGCGAGATGCGCCCTCCCGTGGAGGTCGCTGTCGCGATCGAGGGCGCCCAGCCGACCACCAACAAGACCCTTTTTGATGTGCTGCTGCCCGTTGCACGACTCCGGCCGCAAGCTTAAATCCCAGGTATGGTCCGAACCACGCTGCTGCAGCGCGATCGCATCACGGTGAACGAGTTCCGCTGCACGGCGGAACCCGGCGACAAGCCGTTCGCCGAGCAGTTCGCCTCCCACTCGGTGTCCTATGTGCGCAGCGGCAGCTTCGGCTGCCATTGCCGCGGCCGCTTCCATGAGCTGGTGGCAGGCTCGATCCTGGTCGGCCATCCCGGCGATGAATACACCTGCACGCACGACCACGTGGTCGGCGACGAATGCCTGTCGTTCTTCCTGGACCCGGAGCTGGTCGAGACCATCGGCGACCGCGCGGCGGTCTGGCAGGTCGGGTCGGTGCCGCCGCTGCCGGAACTGATGGTGATCGGCGAGCTTGCGCAAACGGCGGCAGATGGCAACAGCGACGTCGGTCTCGACGAGATCGGCCACCTCCTCACCAGCCGCCTTGTCGAGCTGGTGTCCGACCGCGAGACGAAGCCCCTCACCGCAGGCTTGCGCGATCGCCGCCGCGCCGTCGAGGCCGCGCTGTGGATCGACGCCAATTCACAGCATCAGATCGACCTCGACGATGCCGCGGAACACGCCGGGTTGAGCACCTTCCATTTCCTGCGGCTGTTTTCCGCGGTGCTCGGCGTCACCCCGCATCAATATCTCGTGCGCTCGCGGCTGCGCCATGCGGCGCGGCGACTCGCCGATGACGACAGTCCGATCACGGACATCGCCTATGACGTCGGCTTCGGCGACCTGTCCAATTTCGTGCGCAGCTTCCACCGCGCCGCCGGCGCCTCGCCGCTGAAGTTCCGCCAGGCCTCGCGTGGCGACCGCAAGATTTTCCAAGAACGTCTCGCGCTGCAATAGCTAGGCTGCTCCAGTCCGCGCGTCTTTCGATGCGCCCAACGACTGGAGATTTCCTTATGTACGACCATATCGGATTGCGCGTTGCAGACCTCGACGCCAGCGTGCGCTTCTACACCGCGGTGCTGGCGCCGCTCGGCTTCGTGCTCTGCTCGCGCGACGACAGCGGCGCCGGCTTCGGCCCGAAGGGCGAGCCCGCGCTCTGGCTGCATTTGCACAAGGGCAAGGCCCAAGGCGGAACGCATGTTGCGTTCCGCGCGCCGAGCCACGACGCGATCAAGACATTCCACACCGCAGGCCTGAAAGCCGGCGGCAAGGACAACGGCGCGGCGGGCCATCGCAAGGACTACAGCCCGACCTATTACGCGGCGTTCCTGCTCGATCCCGACGGCAACAATGTCGAGGCGGTGGCCACGTAGGTGCACACCACGAACTCCGCCGTCATTGCGAGCGGAGCGAAGCAATCCATGGTTCCGCCTGCTGCGGCGTGGATTGCTTCGTCGCTTCGCTCCTCGCAATGACGACACGTCTGAAACCAAGGAGGATTGAACGATGGCTTCCATTCACAAGAATATCCCGATCGACGCGCCGGCTGATCATGTCTGGGACGCGCTGTGCGATTTCGGCGCGCTGCATACGCGGCTGGTGCCGGGCTTCGTGACCGACACGCAACTCGACGGCGACGTCCGCACCGTCACTTTCGCCAACGGCACCGTGGCGCGCGAGACGCTGGTCGATTGCGACGACAACCGAAAGCGGCTGGTCTATGCGATCACCAGCGAACGATTGAAGCAGCATTCCGCCTCGGTGCAGGTGTTCGCCGAGGGCGACACGCGCTGCCGCGTGGTGTGGATCGCCGACGTGCTGCCGCACGAGGTCGCGCCCTACATGGACGCGCAGATGGACCTCGGCGCAGCGGCGATGCAAGCCGCGATGGCCAAATCGGCCAGGGAGAAGAGCGCGGCGTGACCCGCTAGGTCATGCGACTGGCCGCGCATTTCGAACTATGACCGTCACCCCCGCGCAAAGGCTTCGCCTTTGTCGCTGGAGGAGGTCGCGAAGCGACCGTCTCGAAGGGCGACAGCCCCGCTGTTTCTACGAGCGGACGCCGAAGCACCGGGGCCGTCGATCCTTCGAGACGCCGCTTCGCGGCTCCTCAGGATGACGGGTTTAGTATCTACGACAGCGCCGGCTGCGCCTCGGCGACCGGCGCTGATTTGCCCCAGCGCGTCAGGATTACGCTGAGGCAGGACAGCACGCCGAGCACCCCCATCGAGGCGGCGGCGAGTGAGAAGAAGTTCTGCGCGCTCGCGTCATGCGTCGACAGCCACCAGCCGCCGGCGCCGATGAAGATGAGCCGCGCGGTCTGCGCCAGCACCGGACCCAGCACCTTCGCGGCACCCTGCGAGGAGAAATACATCGACATCGCAAGGCCGATGAACGCGTACATCGGCGCGGCGGTCGAGAGATATTGATGGCTGGTCGCCCGCACATGCGGATCGTTGGTGAACAGATTGACCCAGAGGTCGGGGAAGACGGCGATGAAGCTGCCGACCACGCCGACCGCAAGGAACGACACCGTGCCCGCGGTCCAGGCGATGCGCCGGGCCCGCGCGACGCGCTCGGCGCCGACCGCCATGCCGATCATCGGCACCGAGGCGATGCCGACCGCGAAAGCAACCGAGGTCAGCATGAATTCGAGCCGCGCGCCGATGCCGTAGCCGGCGAGCACCGCGGTGCCGAACTGCGCCAGCATGTGGGTGAAGATCGAGATCGTCAGAACCGATTGCAGCGGCGAGAAGCAGGACACTGCGCCGACCTTGAGGATGTCGATGAACATCGCCCATTGCACGCGCAGCCCCTTGAGCTTCGGCTTCACGCGCGCGCGGCCCGAGAACAGATACCAGCCCATCACGCTGATGCTGATCGAATAGGCGATCAGCGAACCCGCGGCGACACCGCGCATGCCGAATTGCGGCACCGGGCCGAGCCCGAGCCCGAGCGTGCCGCCCAGAATGATCTGCCACACCGCCGACGACAGGATCATGGTCGACGGCAGCTTCATGTTGCCGGTGCCGCGCAGGATGCCGGCCATGGTGTTCATCAGCCAGGGCAGGATCGCGCCACCGAAGAACACCTGCGAATAGGCGATCGCCTGCGCCAGCACATTGCCGCGGCCGCCGAGCAATTCGAGCAGGCGCGGACCGAAGATCAGCATGCCCAGCATGAACGTCAAACCAAAGGTCAGGCCGATCAGCAGCGCATGCATCGCCAGCGTCGAGGCGCGCTCGATCTCGCCGGCACCGAGCGCACGCGCGATCGCGGATGCGACGCCGCCGCCCATCGCGCCGCCGGACATCGTCATGGTGAGGATCACGCAGGGAAACACCAGCGCCATCGCCGCAAGCGACTCGACGCCGAGCCGGCCGATATACGAAGTCTCCGCGATGACGACGCAGGTGCCGGCGGAGAGCGCGATCACGTTCGGCCAGGCGAGCCACAACAGCGTGCGCAGGATCGGCCCGTCGAGCAGCGCATTGCGCACCGGCTTGGTCACCGGCGGCGGCAGCGGCCGCTCTTGTTCGTCGACAGGAATTTCGGCGAGGCCGAGATCGGACATTTCTACTCCCACGCGCGATCTGGGGAGCCGCGCCATGGTGTTTCCCTACCATGGCAGCAGCGGATTCCACGTGCGCGGAGCGCAAGGGGGGCCTGCGCGATTGCAGGTGAACCCGGATGAACCTTGGCGCTAGCCGATCGACCACACGAACGGTGCGCCGGCGGCACCATTCGGCTTCAGATGCACCGGAATATGCCGCCCGCAGCCGGCGGCCAGCCCTTCGAACAGGCCCGTCAGCACGCTGGCGCAGGCCGGATGATAGTCGGCGACGTCGGCCATCAGCTTCCAGCCGTGCTGGCGGATTTCGAACTGGCCCTCGGATTCGGTGATGTCAGCGACATCGTCCTGCGACTCGAAGAGAGTGCGCAGGAATGCGGCAAATTCCGTGGCACGGCCACGGCTCCCGCCGAGCGCCTGCGCGACCTCGTCATAATACTGCATGCCGATCAGCTTGCCGGTGAGATGCAGCAGATAGCTCGCATCCTCGGGGCCGAACACCTGCACGATGACCGGCGCGGCCGTCTTCACATATTCCATCGCGTAGTTGCGATAGGCCTTTTCCAGCCGCGGCTTCGGCCAGCTGTCGACCGGCAGCGCCGGCGCGGTTCTGGAATCGAACAGTGGCGCCTCGAGATGGCGCGCGAACACGAGGCGCTGATCGAGCTCGAGCGGATGATCGTACTCGCAGTAATAGCCTTCGAGGCCGTCCTGGCCGTCGACACTCTGCTTGGTGCAGACAAAGCCGAGCCGCAAATCCCCGAGCGCGACGCCATTGTTGGCGTGCCAGCCGCGCAGCATCGCGCGCGAGACCTCGCCGGGCACGCCGCAGATCGCCGTCCCCTTCCAGATCCAGCGCGGCGGCGGATAGCGGATCCAGGCCTTGCGGTCGGTCTCGTACATGTATTCGACATGCACGCCGCCGATCCAGTTGGAGAGATAATGATACTGCGCGGCCGCGACCGCCGGCGGCAGGCCGTCGAGGCCGAGCTTCTTCAAGCCGGGGAGAAAGCGTTCCTGCTGCTGGCGGCGAAACACGCGGAAGACGAATTCCGCGGCATCAGCGGTGCCGCGCCGCGTGACGACGGTGAGGATCAGCCCGGTGAAGAAGGCGTGATAGAGATCGGCGACGCAGCGCCACTTCCGCCACTGAGCCTCGCGCGCGTCCTGCTCTCCGGTCATGTCCGCTCCCGCTGTTCTTGTTGGCGAGATGAAGCCTCGCGCGCGCAATCGTAGCCCGGATGCAGCGAAGCGCAATCCGGGGCAGCTCAATGCGCGTATGCAGCCTCCCGGATTTCGCTAGCGCTTCATCCGGGCTACGGAATTAAGCGCGCGCGAAACGGAATTACACACTCGGTGTCATCGCCCGACTTGATCGGGCGATCCATTATTCCAGAGCCGGTGTGACCGATCGAGAAGCCGCGGCGTACTGGATTCCCCGCTTTCGCGGGGAATGACAGCGGAGGAATTCCGCTACACGCGAAAATGTTTCGACAGCTTCAGGCCCTGCGCCTGATAGTTCGAGCCGATGCGCTGGCCGTACAGCGCGTCGGGGCGCTCGAGCATCCGTTCATAGACGAGGCGGCCGACGATCTGGCCATGCTCGAGGATGAATGGCACCTCGCGCGAGCGCACCTCCAGCACGGCGCGCGCGCCCTTGCCGCCGGCGCCGGCATAGCCGAAGCCGGGATCGAAGAAGCCGGCATAGTGGACGCGGAATTCGCCGACCAGCGGATCGAACGGCACCATCTCCGCGGCGTAGTCCGGCGGCACCTGCACCGCCTCTTTCGACGCCAGGATGTAGAACTCGCCGGGATCGAGAATGAGGCTGCCGTCGGGCCGGGCCTTGATCGGCTCCCAGAAATCGTCGACCGCATAGCCGCCGCGGCGATCGACATCGACCACGCCGGTGTGGCGCTTGGCGCGATACCCGACGAAGCCGCCCGAGCTCTCGCCGGAGAGATCGACGGAAAGCGCAACGCCATCGGAGAGATCGGCATCGTCGATATCGACAAGCCGCTCGGCGGCATGCAGCGCATCGAGCTCGTCGGCGGTCAACGTCGCCTCGCCGATCCGGAAGCGGACCTGGCTGAGCCGCGACCCCTCGCGCAGCAGCACGGGAAACGTCTTCGGGCTGATCTCGGCATAGAGCGGGCCGTGATAGCCGGCGCCGATCATGTCGAAGCGGCGGGTGCCGTCGGCAATCACACGGGTGAATACGTCGAGCCGTCCGGTCGAGCTCTTCGGGTTGGCCGCGGCCACGATTTCCGGCGGCAGCGCCAGGCTCTCCAGCAGCGGCACGATGTAGACGCAGTTGGTCTCCAGCACCGCGCCGTCGGACAGATCGATCTCGTGCAGCTTCAGCTCGTCGATCCGCTCGGCGACGGTGGCATCGGGCCCCGGCAGGAAGCTGGCACGGACCCGGTAGGCGATGTCGCCAAGGCGCAGATCGAGGCTGGCCGGCTGGATCTGGCTCTCGACGAAGTCATAGGCGGGCAGAATGAGGCCGGCCTCCGCCATCTCCGCGATCATGCGGTCGGGCAGGATTCCGTTGGATTCATCTTCCAGCGTGAACGACACGATGCGGTCCCTCGGCGATCCCTCGAGATGGCCCAAAAATCATACTCCAGGCGGCCATCAAGCCCCAAAATATGGGCTTTTACGGGTTATCCGATGACCGTCTTGACGGAAAGGGCGCGAGGGAATATCAGCTGCACTTATCCCGTGGTGATTTGAGCCGGCCGGCTTGCAGCCACGTTAAATAAGTCGCTAAACAGGCCGGGGACAGTGTGATCCCGGCTTGTGGAGGTTGCTCCAGGCCGGTTTTTTTGTGGCCAGTTTCCAGGGGAAATGGCCACCTCGGAGGTCACATGTCTGAATCTGAAGGTACCGCCCACTTTCGTCCCGAAACCCGCCTCGTCCACGGCGGCACCCTGCGCTCGCAATTCGGGGAGACGTCGGAAGGGCTGTTTCTCACCCAGGGCTACGTCTACGACACCGCCGAGCAATGCGAGGCGCGCTTCAAGGGCCAGGACCCCGGCTTCATCTATTCGCGCTATTCCAACCCGACCATTGCGATGTTCGAGCGCCGCATGATCGAGCTCGAGGGCGCGGAAGCCGCGCGCTCGACCGCGACCGGCATGGCCGCCGTGACCACCGCGATCCTCGCGCCGCTGAAGGCCGGCGATCATGTGGTGGCCTCGAAAGCCCTGTTCGGCTCCTGCCTCTACGTGGTGCAGGACCTGTTGCCGCGCTACGGCATCGAGACGACGCTGGTCGACGGCCTCGATCTCGACCAGTGGCAGCGGGCCTTGCGGCCGAACACCAAGACCTTCTTCCTGGAGAGCCCGACCAATCCGACGCTCGACGTGCTCGACATCGGCGCGATCGCAGAGATCGCGCATAGCGGCGGCGCCCGGCTGATCGTCGACAATGTGTTCGCGACGCCGATCTGGCAGAGCCCGCTGTCGCTCGGCGCCGACGTCGTGGTCTATTCCGCGACCAAGCATATCGACGGCCAGGGCCGCTGCCTCGGCGGCGTCATCCTGTCGTCGGAAGCCTTCATCGCCGAGCACATCCACAATTTCATGCGCCAGACCGGCCCGTCGCTGTCGCCGTTCAACGCCTGGGTGCTGCTGAAGGGGCTGGAGACGCTCGGCGTCCGCGTCCGCGCCCAGACCGAGAACGCGGCGAAGATCGCCGAGGCGCTGGCCAGGCATCCGAAGATCACGCGGCTGGTCTATCCGGGCCGCCCCGACCATCCGCAGGCCGAGACGGTGAAGAAGCAGATGGGCGCCGGCTCGACGCTGGTCGGCTTCGAGGTGAAGGACGGCAAGGCCGGCGCCTTCCGCTGCCTCAACGCGCTGAAGATCTCGCGCATCTCCAACAATCTCGGCGATGCCAAGAGCCTGGTCACGCATCCCGCGACCACGACGCATCAGCGCCTGGCGCCGGAGGCCCGCGCCGAGCTCGGTATCAGCGAAGGTTTTATTCGCTTCTCGGCCGGGCTCGAGCATCCCGACGACCTGATCGAGGATTTTGAGCGGGCACTGGAGCGGGTCTGAGGCAAATGTAGAAGCGCCAAGCGGGCTGCGCCCCCTCTCCCGCTTGCGGGCAGGGCTATCGCATATGCCCTTGGCGACCGCGCAAGTGCTTGGCCTCATGGTTCGAGACGCGCCGCAAGCGGCGCTCCTCACCATGAGGGTCTACTATTGTGCCGCAAAACAAGACCTCATCCTGAGGAGCCCGCCGAAGGCGGGCGTCTCGAAGGATGGCCACGAGGGCACCGCCACGAAATGCGATAGCCCTGCGCTTGCGGGGAGGCGAAGGAACGGCGCTTACGTCGCCGCCGTCGTGACGCCGCCGTCGACCACGATGGTCTGGCCGGTCATGAAGGTCGAGGCGTCGGAAGCGAGATAGGCCACCGCGCCGGCGATCTCGTCGGGCTCGCCGATGCGGCGGAGCGGCGTCGATGCGGTGCGGCGCTTCAGATTGTCCGGATCCTCCCACAGCGCGCGGGCGAAATCGGTCTTCACCAGGCCGGGCGCCACGCAATTGACGCGCACGCCCTTCGGCCCCCATTCGCCGGCGAGGCTGCGGCACAGCGCGAAGTCGGCCGCCTTGGAGATGCCGTAGGCGCCGATCACCGTCGAGCCGCGCAGGCCGCCGATCGAGGAGATGATCACGACCGAGCCTTTGCCGCGCTCGGCCATCTGCGGGATGGTCTGCGAGCAGAGCCAGATGTTGCTCTTGACGTTGGCGCCCATGATCTTGTCGAAGGCCTCGTCCGTGATGTCGAGCAGCGGGCCGTAATACGGGTTCACCGCGGCGTTGCAGACCAGGATGTCGATCTTGCCGTAATGCTTGATGGTGCCCGAGACCAGCGCCTCGACCTCGTTGCGGCGTGAAATGTTGCAGGGGATGACGAGCGCATCGCCGCCCGCCTTCTTGATGCCGTCGGCGACTTCCTCGCAGGCGTCCGCCTTGCGCGAGGAGATCACGATCTTGGCGCCGAGTTTGGCCAGGAGCTCGGCCGAGGAGCGGCCGATGCCGCGGCTCGAGCCGGTGATGACCGCGACCTGGCCGGTGAGATCGAACGGGGTGTTTTTCATTGTTGTTGTTTCCCTGTTATTTGCACGTCATTCCGGGGCGCGACGCAGTCGCGAACCCGGAATCCAGAGGTTGCGGCGCGAGATTCCGGGTTCTCGCTTCGCGAGCCCCGGAATGACGGAGATGGCTCAAGCCAACAACCCGCCGCCCTCGCTGACGCGACGGAGGTGGTAGTCGGTGTCGCCGAGCGTGTTCTCGATCATGGTCAGCCGCTTGAAGTAGTGGCCGATCTTGGCTTCCATGGTCATGCCGATGCCGCCATGAAGCTGGATCGACTGCTGGCCGACGAACTTCAAGGACTTGCCGACCTGCACCTTGGCAGCGGCAACCGCTGAAGAACGCTCCTTGGCATCGTCGAAGTCCGACGCCATGGTCGCGAACATCGACATGCTGCGGGCCTGCTCCAGCGCCACGAACATGTCGGCGGCACGGTGCTGCAGGCTCTGGAACGAGCCGATCGCAACCCCGAACTGCTTGCGGGTCTTGATGTACTCGACGGTCTCCTTCAGCGACTCGTCCATCGCGCCGACCGCTTCGGCGCACAGCGCAATGCGGGCTTCGTCGGCGACGCGTTCGATCAGGGGCAGGCCGTTCTCGGGATCGCCGATCGCAGCGTCAGCACCGACCTCGACATTGGTGAAGGTGATGTCGGCCGCATGCAGGCCGTCCTGGGTGGGATAGCCCTTCCTGGTGACGCCCTTGGCATCCGCCGGAACCAGGAACACGCCGATGCCGGTCTTGTCGCGCTGGCCGCCCTTGGTGCGCGCGGTCACGATCAGCGTGTCGGCGTTCTCGCCGTTGAGCACGACGAACTTCTCGCCGTCGATCACCCAGCCGGCCCCCTTCTTCTTGGCCGTGGTCACGACGTCGAACAGATCGTAGCGCGAGTTCTTCTCGAGCTGGGCAAAGCCGAAGGTCTTGCTGCCGTCGATGATGCCGGGAATGTACTTGGCCTTCTGCTCGGCCGAGCCGCCATGGCGCAGGAAACCGCCGGCGACCACGACGGTGGCGAGATAAGGCTCGACCACCAGCGCCTTGCCGAGCGCTTCCATCACGATCATGGTCTCGACCGCGCCGGCGCCGAAGCCGCCGTCGGTCTCCGCGAAGGGCAGACCAAGCAGGCCCTGCTCGGCGAGCTTGCCCCAGAGCGCTTTGCTCCAGCCGCCCTTCTCCTTCATGTACTTCTTGCGCGCATCGAAGTCGTAGGCATCCGCCAGCAACCCGTCGACGCTCTCCTTGAGAAGCCGCTGCTCCTCGGACAGATCAAAATCCATGTTCGTTCCCTTAACTAACTGATCGTTGTTCAAACCGGGGCTCTTCACCTCGCCCCGCTTGCGGGGAGAGGTCGGATCGCGAAGCGATCCGGGTGAGGGGGTACAGGTCTCTCGACAGTCGTTGCTCGGAGAGATGCTCCTCACCCCAACCCTCTCCCCGCAAGCGCGGGGAGAGGGAGAGAGGATCAAAGCCCCAGCACGGCCTTGCTGATGATGTTGCGCTGGATCTCGTTGGAGCCGCCGTAGATCGAAACCTTGCGGTTGTTGAAGTAGCTCGGCGCGATCTGCGCGGTCCAATCCATGCTCTCGTTCGAGCCGGCATCGCCGTGCTCGTCATAGGGCGCGGCGAACGGGCCGATGATCTCCATCAACAGCTCGGTGGTGGTCTGCTGGATCTCCGAGCCCTTGATCTTGAGCACCGAGGACGCCGGATTGGGCTTGCCCTTGCCGTGCTTGCCCTCGTCGGCGACGACGCGGAGCTGGGTCAGCTCGAGCGCCTTCAGCTCGATCTCGCAGGCCGTGAGCTTCTCGCGGAACGCCGGATCCTCGATCACAGGACGGCCGCCGGACTCGACCTTGGACGCCAGCGCGCGGATGCGGCGCAGCCGCTCCTTCGAAACGCCGACCCGGGCGATGCCGGTGCGCTCATTGCCGAGCAGGAATTTGGCGTAATCCCAGCCCTTGTTCTCCTCGCCGATCAGGTTCTCGTAGGGCACCTCGACGTCGTCGAAGAACACTTCGTTGACCTCGTGGCCGCCGTCGATGGTCTGGATCGGGCGCACGGTGACGCCCTTCGACTTCATGCTGAACACGATGAAGGAGATGCCCATCTGCTTCTTCGCGCCCGGATCCGTGCGGCAGAGGCAGAAGATCATGTCGGCGTGCTGGGCGAGCGTGGTCCAGGTCTTCTGGCCGTTGATGATCCACTTGTCGCCACGGCGCTCGGCCTTGGTCTTCAGCGACGCAAGGTCCGAACCCGAGCCCGGCTCCGAGAAGCCCTGGCACCACCAGTCGTCGACATTGGCAATCCGCGGCAGATATTCCTTCTTCTGCTTCTCGTTGCCGAAGGTGTAGATGACCGGGCCGACCATGCTGACGCCGAAGGCGAGCGGCTGCGGCGCGGGGTAGGATTGCAGCTCTTCGTTGAAGATGTAGTGCTGCACGGTGCTCCAGCCGGTGCCGCCATATTCCTTCGGCCAGTGGGTGACGCCCCAGCCCTTCTTGTTGAGGATGCGCCACCAGGTGACCATCTCGTCCTTCGACAGATGGCGGCCTTCCTGCAGCTTGCGCCGGGTCTCCGGCGGCACGTTGTTCTTGAAGAACTCCCGCACCTCCTCGCGAAACGCTATCTCTTCCTTGGTGAAAGCGAGATCCATCGGATCCTCCTTTTGAGCGAAACCTAACGTCTTGTTTCGTTGTCGTCCTGGCGAAAGCCAGGACCCATTACCACCGGCCTTCGTTGTCCTGCGAAGGCGACTGCCGTCCGTGCCCCTTACCCCGGCCGCGGGGTATGGGTCCTGGCTTTCGCCAGGACGACGGTGAATTACTGCACCACCTCGAACAGGCCGGCCGCGCCCATGCCGCCACCGACGCACATGGTGACGACGGCGTATTTGGCCTTGCGGCGGCGGCCCTCGATCAGCGCGTGGCCGGTGAGCCGCGCACCCGACATGCCGTAGGGATGGCCGACCGAGATCGCGCCGCCATTGACGTTGATCTTCTCCGGATCGATGCCGAGCTTGTCGCGGCAATAGAGCACCTGCACCGCGAACGCCTCGTTGAGCTCCCAGAGATCGATGTCGTCGACCTTGAGGCCATGGCGCTTCAGCAGCCGCGGCACCGCGAACACCGGGCCGATGCCCATCTCGTCCGGCTCGCAGCCGGCGGAGACGAAGCCGCGGAAGATGCCGAGCGGCTTCAGGCCGCGCTTGGCGGCTTCCTTGTCGCTCATGATCACGGAGGCGCTGGCGCCGTCCGAAAGCTGGCTGGCATTGCCGGCGGTGATGGTGAAGCCCTCGCCGCGCACCGGCTTGAGGCTGGCAAGCCCTTCGGCCGTGGTCTCCGGCCGCGGACCTTCGTCCTGCGACAGCGTCACCTCCTTCATCGTGACGGCACCGGTCGCCTTGTCGGTGACCGCCATCATGGTGGTGATCGGCGCGAGCTCGTCCTTGAACTTGCCGCCCTGCTGCGCGGCCGCGGTGCGGCGCTGGCTTTCCAGCCCATACTCGTCCTGCTTCTCGCGCGAGATGTTGTAGCGCTTGGCGACGATCTCGGCGGTGTCGATCATGGGCATGTAGACCTCGCCCTTGATCTCGAGCAGCGCCGGATCCTGGGCGTGGAAGGAATTCGTCTTGTCGTTCTGCACCAGCGAGATCGACTCGCCGCCGCCGCCGACCGCGATCTCGACGCCGTCGAAGATCACCGAGCGCGCGGCAAGCGCGATCGCCTGCAGGCCGGAAGCGCACTGGCGGTCGATCGTGGTGCCGGCCACGCTCACCGGCAGCCCGGCGCGGAGCAGCGCCTTGCGCGCGATGTTGCCGCCGGTCGCGCCCTGCTGCATCGCCGCGCCCATCACCACGTCCTCGATCTCCTTCGGATCGACCTTGGCGCGCGCCACAGCCTCGCCGATCGCGTGCCCGAGCAAGGTCGCGCCTTCGGTGACGTTGAGCGCGCCGCGATAGGCCTTGCCGATCGGCGTGCGGGCGGTGGAGACGATAACGGCGTCGGTCATGAGCGGGATCCTGATGCAGTCTGCTGTGGTTTGGATTGAGATGTCTCGGTTTTAGCAGTCTTGGTTTGAGAAGGCCTGGGCTGCTGCTGCCGCAATTCGTGACGCGACAGCTTGCCGACCGGGGTTCGCGGCAGCTCGTCGACGAACTCGACCGCCGCCGGCAGTTCATGCTTGCCCACCTTGCCGGTGAGGAACGCGCGCAGCTCGTCGATCGAGAACGCCGGCTGCCCGTCGCGCAGCTTGATGAAGGCCTTTGCCGCCTCACCGCGGTAATCGTCGGGAATCCCGATCACGATCACCTCCTGCACGGCGGGATGGGTGTAGATCGCCTGCTCGATCATCTGCGGATAGACGTTGAAGCCGCCGGAGATGATCATGTCCTTCTTGCGGTCGACCAGATAGAAATAGCCGTCGGCGTCCATGTAGCCGATGTCGCCGGTGAGGAAGCGGTCGCCGACGAAAGCCTCCGCCGTCTCCGCCGGCCTGTTCCAGTAGCCCTTGGTGACGTTCGGACCGCGGATGCGGATTTCACCGACCTCGCCGACCGGCATCACCCTGGTGGAATCCTCCAGCGACACCACGTCCATCTCGATGCCGGGCAGCATCAGCCCGATCGAGCCCGGTTTCTCCGGCCCCTCCTTGGGATGGCCGGTGCCGGGCGAGCAGGTCTCGGTCATGCCCCAGCCGCTCTTCAGCTTCATGCCGACGCGGCGCTCGAAGATCTTCGCGACCTCCACCGGCAGCGGCGCGCCGCCGGAGCCGGCGACCACCAGCGACGAGAGATCGCGCTTGTCGAGATCGGGCAGCGAGGCGATCGCGATCCACATCGTCGGCACGCCGGGAAACACCGTCGCGCGCTTGACCTCGATGTCGCGCATCACGGCCTCGACGTCGAAGCGCTGGTGCAGCGAGATCAGATGGCCGCGCCGGATCGCCGACAGCAGCACGACGGTCAGTGCGTAGATGTGAAACAGCGGCAGCACGCAGATCACGCGCTCGATCGCGTTGCGTTCGAGCCGCCCGGGCTTGCCCCAGACGTCGTAGATCGACACCGCCGCGGTGAGATTGCCATGGCTGAGCATGGCGCCCTTGGGCAGGCCGGTGGTGCCGCCGGTATATTGCAGCAGCGCGACGTCCTCGACGTCGACCGCCGGCCATTGCGACGGCTTGGTCGCGCCGTCGATGAACTGGCGATGCGTGATGACAGCAGGATTGTCGGGCAGCGCGGTTTGCGGCGTGCCGACCTTGCCCCAATTGTCGTCCTCGCAGACGATCAGACGATCGAGCAGACCCTTGGCGAGGAATTTCAGCGCGGTCGGCAACAGCGCCGACAAATTGCTGGTGACCAGCACCCGCGCGCCGGAATCGGACAGCTTGTGCGACAGCGCGATCTCGCCGTCGAGCGGCGACAGATGCACGACGCGGGCGCCGGCTTTCAGCGCGCCGAAGAAATTGATCGGATGGTCAGGCGAATTGCCGAGGAACAGCGCGACCGACGTGCCCTTGCCGTAGCCGGCCCGCATGAAGGCCGCAGCGGCGGTCTCGACCAGGGCCTCCAGTTCGGCGTAGCTGATCGGCCGGTCGCGGAATTCGAGCACCGGGCGCGCGCCGAACTCGGCGGCGGCGCTCGAGAGCAGATCCGGCAGCGTGCCGCGCGTGATCTCGTCGCTCCACTGCACGCCGTTGGGATAATATTGTTCGCCGGGATAGGTCATGGATGCCAGACTCTGGAAACTGTCATTCCGGGGCACGCGCAGCGTGAACCTAAGATGCGCAATTGCGCATCGGGGAATCTCGAGATTCCGGGTCTGCGCCTTACGGCGCATCCCGGAATGACACGTGGTTACAGTCGGCCAATCACGCCGCCTTCGACGGCGCGGCGAGCGAGGCGAAGGTCTTGCCCTCGTCGGCGAGCTTCTTGAGCAGCGGCGCCGGCTCGAGCGAGGGATCGTTGGTCTCCTTGGCGTAGAAGGCCAGGCGATCGGCGATGTGCTTGAGGCCAACGGTGTCGGCCCAGAACATCGGACCGCCGCGATAGATCGGCCAGCCATAGCCATAGAGCCAGACCACGTCGATATCCGACGGACGCGCCGCGATGCCCTCGGCGAGGATCTTCGCGCCTTCGTTGATCATCGGGTACATCATGCGCTCGAGGATCTCGTCGTCGCTGACGACGCGCTTCTTGCGACCGAGGCGCGCCAGCGTCTCGTCGATCAGCTTCTCGACCTCCGGATCGGGCAGCGCCGCGCGCGAGCCCTGCTCATACTTGTAGTAGCCCTTGCCGGTCTTCTGGCCGAAGCGGCCGGCTTCGCAGAGCGCGTCGGCGATCTCCGACTTGATGCCGCGGTCCTTGCGCGAGCGCCAGCCGATATCGAGACCGGCGAGATCGCCCATCGCGAACGGGCCCATCGGCATGCCGAACTTCGTCACCACGGCGTCGACCTGCTGCGGCAGGGCGCCTTCGAACAACAGCTTCTCGGACTGCTTGCCGCGCTGCGCCAGCATGCGGTTGCCGACGAAGCCGTCGCAGACGCCGACCACTGCCGGCACCTTGGCGATCTTGCGGGCGATCGAGACGGCGGTGACCAGCGCGTCCGGCGCGGTCTTGTCGGCGCGCACGATCTCGCACAGCTTCATGACGTTGGCCGGCGAGAAGAAGTGCATGCCGAGCACGTCCTGCGGACGCTTGGTCGACTGCGCGATCTCGTCGATGTTGAGATAGGAGGTGTTGGAGGCCAGCACCGCGCCCGGCTTGGCATACTGGTCGAGCTTGCCGAACACCTCCTTCTTGACCGCCATGGTCTCGAACACCGCCTCGATCACAAGGTCGGCGTCGCCGACGTTCTCGATGCCGACGACGCCGTTGATCAGCGCCATGCGCTTGGCGGGCGCGTCCGCCGGGATGCCACCGCGCGCGGCGGTCGCCTCGTAGTTCTTCTGCATGATGCCCATGCCGCGCTTGAGCTGCTCCTCGCCGGTCTCGATCAAGGTGACCGGGATGCCGGCATTGGCGAACGACATCGCGATGCCGCCGCCCATGGTGCCGGCGCCGAGGATGGCGACCCGCGCCACGTTGCGGCCCTTGGTGCCCTCGGGGACACCGGAGATCTTGGCGGCTTCGCGCTCGGCGAAGAACGCGTAGCGCTGTGCCTTGGACTGGTCGCCGTTCATCAGCTTGAGGAAGCCCTCGCGCTCCTTCTTCAGGCCTTCATCGAACGGCAGGTCGATCGCGGCGCCGACGGCGTCCGCAGCGGCGAACGGCGCCTCGAGGCCGCGCGACTTCTTGGTCAGCGCAGCGACCGCATTGGTGAAAATCGAGCGATCGGCCTTGGCCGCGGCGAGCTTAGAGTCGTCGTCGCGCAGCTTGCGCAGCGGACGCTTCTCGGCGACCACCTTGCGCGCAAATGCCTCACCGCCCGAGGCCGGACCCTCGACGATCTCCTCGATCAGGCCGGCCTTCAGCGCCGCGTCCGCGCCGATCGGATCGCCGCCGACGATCATCTTGACCGCGAGCTCGGGACCGACCGCGCGCGGCAGGCGCTGGGTTCCGCCCGCGCCGGGCAGCAGGCCGAGCTTCACTTCGGGCAGACCGAGCTTGGCGTCCTTGGTGGCGACACGGTAGTGGCAGGCCAGCGCAACCTCGAGGCCGCCGCCGAGCGCGGTACCGTGGATCGCGGCCACGATCGGCTTCGGCGAACTCTCCATCAGGCTCAGCACTTCGGCGAGCCCGGGCGGCTTCGGCGGCTTGCCGAATTCGGTGATGTCGGCGCCGGCGATGAAGGTGCGGCCGGCGCAGGTCAGCACGATGCCCTGAACCTGCGCGTCATCGATCGCGCTCTTGATGCACTCGAAAATGCCGCCGCGCACCGCGGCGCTCAGCGCATTCACAGGCGGACTGTTAACCGTGACGACGGCAATATTGTCATGACGTTCGAGCTTGACGACTTCACTCACCGGGACTCTCCCTGGATGCTTGTTCTTGGACTTGTGTTGAGTAGCTGCACGACTTGCGTTGAGCCGCTACGATTAGACCAATTTCGCACTGCGAAATTTAATTCCACATCTTGACATGGAGGGTTATTTTGAAGCACGTGCCTTGTCAACGAGCATGACAAGGGCAGGGCAAGGATAGGGATGAAGCGCGCTAGCAAGAAAGCCGCGACCGATCGCAATTTCGTCGTCGCGCTTTCCCGCGGACTGGACGTCCTGCGCGCATTCCAACCCAATGACGGGCTGCTCGGCAATCAAGAGATTGCCGCCCGCACCAAGTTACCGAAGCCAACCATTTCCCGGCTGACCTACACGCTCACCAAGCTGGGATACCTTACACCTGTACCGAAGTTCGAGAAGTACCAGCTCGCGCCGTCGGCGATGGCACTCGGCTACGCCGCGCTCGCCAATCTCGGCGTTCGGCATTTGTCCGAGCCCTATCGAGAAGAAGTGATGCGCGCGACCGGCGGCGCAGTCGCCGTCGGCGGCCGCGACCGCCACAGCATGATCTATTTCGGCCAGAGCCGGAACGGCCTGGCGCTCGGCGTACAACTCGACGTCGGTTCGCGGGTGCCGATCGCAACC
Organism: Bradyrhizobium sp. UFLA06-06; assembly: GCF_054820065.1. Classification (NCBI taxonomy): domain Bacteria; kingdom Pseudomonadati; phylum Pseudomonadota; class Alphaproteobacteria; order Hyphomicrobiales; family Nitrobacteraceae; genus Bradyrhizobium; species Bradyrhizobium sp. UFLA06-06. Next base: position 23,835 of record NZ_JADFUD010000034.1, on the reverse strand, counting down.
ACGGCGATGGGACGTGCCTATATTTGGGCATTGCCGCCCGACGAGCGTGCGGCTTTACTGCGCGAGCTGCGCGATCACTACGGCAGCCGCTGGGCCAAGATGCGCGACGGCATCGAGCGCTCCGGCGAGACGGTCGCGAAGCACGGCTTCACGATGTCCGCAGGCGACTGGCAGAACGACGTCGCCGCGGTCGGCGTTGCATTGAGATTGAACGACGGAACCGGTCCTTACGCCTTCAATTGCGGCGCGCCGGCATTCCGCTTCACGGAAGACAGATTGCTCAACGACATTGGACCTCGTCTTGTGGCGATGGTAAGGAACATCGAGCAGGCGCTCGGTGGAATGGCGCCGCAATCCAAAAAAGAAGAACGCAAAAAGACCAGAGTAGGAGGGAAAGTTGCACGTTTGGCCGAGGGGATCAGATAGCCTCCATCACGTCCAGCGAAACGCATCGCAGGGCCGCTCGCACCGCTCGAAGACGGCGGGCGAGACGAGATGACGCAGGCACAACTCGCGCAGGGGAATGATCCCCTGCTCGCGGTTCGCGACGTCAGCGTCGTGTTCGGCGGCATCATCGCACTGAACGGCGTGTCGTTCGACATGCGCCACGGACAGATCCTCGGATTGATCGGGCCGAACGGCGCCGGCAAGACGACGCTGTTCAATTGCCTGTCGCGGCTCTATCAGCCGTCGTCCGGCGACATCCTGATGGAAGGCAAGAGCATCCTGTCGCGCCCGCCGCACCGGATCGCCGAGATCGGCATCGGCCGCACCTTCCAGAACGTCGCGCTGTTTCCCAACCTGTCCGTGATCGACAATGTGCGCGTCGGCGCGCATGCGCGCACCTCGAGCGACATCGTCAGCGACTCGCTGCGCCTCGCCTGGGTCCGCCGCGGCGAGACCGACATGAACAAGAAGGTGCACGACATCCTCGGCTATCTCGATCTCGAGGACGTCGCCCACACCGTGGTCTCGGGACTTCCGTTCGGCACCCAGAAGCGCGTCGAACTGGCGCGCGCCCTGGCCGCGGACCCGAAGATCCTGCTGCTCGACGAGCCGGCCGGCGGCCTCAATCACGAGGAAGTCTATGTGCTCGGCGACCTGATCCGCAAAATCCGCGACGACCGCAAGATCACCGTGCTGCTGGTCGAGCATCACATGGGTCTCGTGATGTCGATCGCCGACCACGTCGTCGCGCTCAATTTCGGCCGCAAGCTTGCCGAAGGCACGCCGGCCCAGGTCCAGGCCGACCCTGATGTCATCAAGGCCTATCTGGGGAGCAAGGACCAATGACCACGATGCTCAACGTCAAGGACCTGCGCGCCTATTACGGCCAGGTTCAGGCCCTGCACGGCCTCTCCTTTTCGCTCAACGAGGGCTCGCTGACCACCCTGCTCGGCGCCAACGGCGCCGGCAAGACCACCACGCTGCGGGCGATCTGCAACATGGTGCGCTCGACCGGTGCGATCGAGTTCGAGGGCAAGCCGATCGGCACGCGCTCGACCGAAAACGTAGTCCGCCTCGGCATCGCCCACGTGCCGCAGGGCCGCGGCACCTTCACCAACATGACGGTGGAGGAAAACTTGCAGCTCGGCGCCATCAGCCGCCCGGACAAGAAGGCGATCGGCGCCGACATCGAGCGGATGTACGAGCACTTCCCGGTGCTGAAGCAGCGCTACACCCAGCAGGCCGGCACGCTGTCCGGCGGCGAGCAGCAGATGCTCGCGGTGGCGCGCGCGCTGATGCTGCGGCCGCGCCTGATGCTGCTCGACGAGCCGTCATTCGGCCTCGCGCCGCTGATCGTGCGCGACCTGTTCCGCATCCTCGGCAAGATCAATCGCGAGGAAAAGGTGACCATCCTGGTGGTCGAGCAGAATGCGCAGCTGGCGCTCGAACTCGCCGACCAGGCCTATGTGATCGAAACCGGACGGATCGTGATGTCGGGCAATGCCAAGGACATCGCGAACAACGAAGACGTCCGCAAATCCTATCTCGGCTACTGAGGGAGCTGGCACAATGGAGCTTTTTGCCAACCAGGTCCTGGCCGGCATCGCCACGGGCGCGATCTATGCCTGCATGGCGCTCGCGGTCGTGATGATCTACCAGGCCATCGACCATCTGAATTTCGCCCAGGGCGAAATGGCGATGTTCTCGACCTTCGTGTCCTGGCAGCTGATGCAATGGGGCGTGCCGTATTGGGGCGCCTTCGTGCTCACCGTCGCCTTTTCGTTCGCCGCCGGCATCGTCATCGAGCGGCTGCTGTTCAAGCCACTGGCCAAGGCGCCGATCCTGACCAATGTCGCCGGCTTCATCGCGCTCTACGCGATCATCAACTCGGTCGCCGGCCTGATCTGGGACTTCACCATCAAGCAGTATCCGACGCCGTTCGGCTCCTCGCCGTTCCTCGGCAGCCAGCTGATCTCGACCCACCAGGCCGGCATGATCGGCATCACGCTGCTGATGCTGCTCCTGCTGTTCTTCTTCTTCCGCTTCACCCGGGTCGGTCTGGCGATGCGCGCGGCAGCCTCGCTGCCGGAATCGGCGCGCCTCGTCGGCATCAACACCTCCTGGATGATCGCGCTGGGCTGGGGCATGGCCGCCTCGATCGGCTCGATCGCCGGCATGATGATCGCACCTGTGGTGTTCCTCGAGCCGAACATGATGCTCGGCGTGCTGATCTACGGATTTGCCGCAGCCGTGCTCGGCGGCCTGTCGAGCCCGTTCGGCGCCGTCATGGGCGGCTTCCTGGTCGGCGTCTTCGAGAACCTCGTCGGCACCTACATCCCCGGCGTCGGCAATGAACTGAAACTTCCGATCGCGCTTGCGCTGATCATCGTCGTCCTGGTCGTCAAACCGGCAGGCCTCTTTGGCCGCGCCATCGTGAAGCGAGTTTGATCATGAGCGCCGCTGAAGAAGTCGAAGTCGTCACCGAAGGCCAGGCCGTCGAGGCCGTTCCCAAGCGCGCCATGACGCTGGGCTACGGCACCTCGCTCGTCGTGCTCGCCGCGCTGATCCTGATCCCGCTGTTCGTCAAGAACTTCATCATCTTCCAGATGACGATGCTTCTGATCTACGGCATCGCGGTGCTGGCGCTCAACATCCTGACCGGTGGCTCCGGCCAGTTCTCGCTCGGTCAGAGCGCGTTCTACGCCGTCGGCGCCTATACCTCGGCGATCCTGATGGAGCATGCGGGCATGAACTATGCCCTCACGCTGCCGATCGCCGGCATCATCTGCTTCGGCTTCGGCTTCCTGTTCGGCCAGCCGGCGCTGCGGCTTTCCGGCGTCTATCTGGCGCTCGCCACCTTTGCGCTAGCAACCGCGATGCCGCAGCTTCTAAAGCTGGGCTATTTCGAGCACTGGACCGGCGGCGTGCAGGGTCTCGTGGTCACCAAGCCGGATGCGCCGTTCGGCCTGCCGATGGGGCAGGACATGTGGCTGTATTACTTCACGCTGGTGGTCACGATCGCGATCTATATCGCTTCGGTGAACCTGCTGCGCTCGCGCTCGGGCCGCGCCTTCATGGCGATCCGCGACAACGAGATCGCGGCCTCCGCGATGGGCGTCGACGTCGCGCTGTACAAGACGCTGGCGTTCGGCGTCTCGGCCGGCATCACCGGCGTCGCCGGCGGTCTCGGCGCCATCGCGGTGCAGTTCGTGGCGCCCGACGGCTACACCATCCAGCTCGCGATCTCGCTGTTCCTCGGCATGGTGGTCGGCGGCGTCGGCTGGCTGCCCGGCTCGATCGTGGGCTCCGCCTTCATCATCTTCGTGCCCAACATCGCCGAGGGTATTTCGAAGGGCCTTTCGGGCGCGGTGTTCGGCGTGCTGCTGTTCCTCGTCATCTTCCTCGTGCCGCACGGCGCCAGGCAGGTTGCGATCGTTGCCCAGCAACTGGCCGCAAAGTTCAAGAAAAACTGACAGCCTATAGAAGCAAACCAGGAGATATTATGCTTTCTACCGTTCGGATCGCCGCGATTTCCGCGGCGATCGTCGCTGTTGCCGCGACGTCCACGACCGCATTCGCCCAAAAGAAATACGACACCGGCGCAAGCGATACCGAGATCAAGGTCGGCAACATCATCCCCTATTCGGGTCCAGCCTCCGCCTACGGCGTGATCGGCAAGACCGAAGAAGCCTACTTCAAGATGATCAACGATCGCGGCGGCATCAACGGCCGCAAGGTCAATTTCGTCAGCTATGACGACGCCTATTCGCCGCCGAAGGCGGTCGAGCAGGTGCGCAAGTTGGTCGAGAGCGACGAGGTGTTGCTCGTCTTCAACCCGCTCGGCACCCCGTCCAACACCGCGATCCAGAAATACCTGAATTCCAAGAAGATCCCGCAGCTGTTCGTCGCGACCGGCGCCACCAAGTGGAACGACCCGAAGAACTTCCCGTGGACCATGGGCTGGCAGCCGAGCTACCAGAGCGAAGCGCAGATCTACGCCAAGTGGCTGATGAAGGAGAAGCCCGACGCCAAGATCGCGATCCTCTATCAGAACGACGATTTCGGCAAAGACTACCTCAAGGGCACCAAGGACGGCTTTGGCGCCAAGGCGGCCTCCAGCATCATCATGGAGGAGAGCTATGAGATTTCGGAGCCGTCGATCGACGGCCACATCGTCAAGATCAAGGCCGCCAATCCCGACGTCCTGCTGATCTACACCACGCCGAAGTTCGGCGCGCAGACCATCAAGAAGACCGCCGAACTCGGCTGGAAGCCGCTGCAGATCATCACCAACGTGTCGGCCTCGGTCGGCAGCGTGATGCAGCCGGCCGGCTTCGACAACGCGCAGGGCGTGCTGTCGGCGGCCTACGCCAAGGACGGTGCCGACACGCAGTGGAACAACGACCCCGGCATGAAGAAGTGGGCCGAGTTTCTCGACAAGTACATGCCGGGCGCCGACAAGACCGACGGCGGCTATGTGTACGGCTATGGCGCCGCACAGACGCTCGCCAAGGTGCTCGAAATGTGCGGCGACGATCTCACCCGCGCCAACGTCATGAAGCAGGCGGCGAGCCTGAAGGACTTTACGCCCGACACCCTGCTGCCCGGCGTCAAGATCAACACCTCGGCCACCGACTTCGCCCCGATCGCCCAGCTGCAGATGCAGCGCTTCAAGGGCCAGAAGTGGGAACTGTTCGGTGAGATCATTTCCGGCGACGTCCCCTCCGAGTGACGTTGCACTGCGGGAATAAAACAACAGCCTCCGCGATATCCGTCGCGGGGGCTTTTTGTTGACGCCCCGCGCCGATGGTATTGAATACTCCAAACAAAGAACCCGAGGTGGGGAAACCATGACTGCCGCACGTCCGTCCCTGACGGCGCTGTTGTCCGCGTTCGCTCTGATCCTGACGAGCTGCAATGTCGCGCAGGCTCAGAAGAAATACGACACCGGGGCCAGCGACACCGAGATCAAGATCGGCAACACCATGCCCTACAGCGGTCCCGCGTCGGCCTATGGGGTGATCGGCAAGACCGAGGCGGCCTATTTCAGGATGATCAACGATGCCGGCGGCATCCACGGCCGCAAGATCAAATTCATCTCCTACGACGATGGCTACTCGCCGCCCAAGACGGTGGAGCAGGCACGCAAGCTGGTCGAGAACGACGAAGTGCTGCTGCTGTTCGGCTCGGTCGGCACCGCAAGCAACGCGGCGATCCGGAAATACATGAACGAGAAGCAGGTGCCGCAGCTCTTCATCGCTTCCGGCGCCTCGAAGTGGAACGACCCGAAAGATTATCCGTGGACCATGGGCTGGCAGCCGTCCTACCAGGACGAGGCGCGGGTCTACGCAAAATACATCATGAAGCACAAGCCCGACGCCAAGGTCGCCGTGCTCTACCAGAACGACGATTTCGGCAAGGACTACCTCAAGGGCTTGAAGGACGCCTTCGGCGACAAGGCATCGATGATCGTCGCCGAGGAGGCCTACGAGACATCCGAGCCCACGATCGACAGTCACATCGTCAAGCTGAAGGCCGCCGGTGCCGACACCTTCGTCAGCATCGCGACGCCGAAATTCGCGGCACAGGCGATCAAGAAGGCCGCCGAGATCGCATGGACGCCGTTGCAGATCGTCGCCAATGTCTCGGCCTCCGTCGGCGGCGTGATGCAGCCGGCCGGCTTCGAGAATTCGCAGGGTATCCTGTCGGCGTCCTATCTCAAGGACGGCGCCGATCCGCAGTGGGCCAAGGATCCCGGCATGGAGAAATTCCTCGCCTTCCTCAAGAAGAATTATCCGGACGCCAACAAGCTCGACGGCGCCACCGCCTTCGGCTACGCCGCCGCGCAGACCATGGTGAAAGTGCTGGAGATGTGCGGTGACGACCTCACCCGCGCCAATGTCATGAAGCAGGCCGCGAGCCTGAAGGATTATGTCCCCGATACGCTGCTGCCGGGCATCAGCATCAACACGTCAGCCACCGACTTCGCGCCGATCAAGCAACTGCGCCTGATGCGGTTCAAGGGCGAAAAGTGGGAGCTGTTCGGGGACATCATTTCAAGCAATCTGAGCAACTGATCGTCACGCCGGTCTGTTCGGTCCGCGCGCTCAACTCAACGGCGCCGCTTTACTCGACCGCAATCTCTGCGGTTGGCGCGGCGCACAAGCCAACGCGTTGGCGGATTTTTGAGCAGCGGCCCGCCTTGAGGGCGATCGACTAAAGACGCAGCCTCTGCGGCAATGCCGCAGGGGCTTTTCATTGAGACACCCCAGGTAAGATGATAGTTTTTACGACCAATAATGAGCCCTCGAAACAGGGGGCCGCGACACATCATCTGCAATCAGGGAGAGAAACGGCATGTCTGGAATACGACAATTGACGGCATTTGCTGCTGCACTTGCGCTCGTCGCCGCATCCGGCAGCGCTGCGCTTGCCCAGAAAAAATACGACACCGGCGCCAGCGACACCGAGATCAAGATCGGCAACATCATGCCCTATAGCGGAGCGGCCTCAGCCTATGGCGTGATCGGCAAGACCGAGGAGGCCTATTTCCGCAAGATCAACGCCGAGGGCGGCATCAACGGCCGCAAGATCACCTTCATCAGCTACGACGACGCCTACACTCCGCCGAAAACGGTCGAGCAGGCGCGCAAGCTCGTCGAGAGCGACGAGGTACTGATCATCTTCAATTCGCTCGGCACGCCGCCGAACTCGGCGATCCAGAAATACATGAACCAGAAGAAGGTGCCGCAACTGTTCGTCGCCACCGGTGCCACCAAGTGGAACGACCCGCAGAACTTCCCCTGGACGATGGGCTGGCAGCCGAACTACCAGAGCGAGTCCATCATCTATGCGAAGTACATCCTGAAGAACAGGCCGGACGCCAAAATCGCGGTGCTCTACCAGAACGACGACTACGGCAAGGACTATCTGAAGGGATTCAAGGACGGGCTCGGCGCGAAGGCCGCCTCGATGATCGTCGCCGAGGACAGCTACGAGGTGACGGAGCCGACCATCGACTCCCACATCGTCAGGCTCAAGGCCTCCGGCGCCGACGTGTTCTTCAACATCACGACGCCGAAGTTCGCGGCGCAGGCGATCAAGAAGAATGCCGAGCTCGGCTGGAAGCCGCTGCACTTCCTCAACAACGTCTCCGGATCGATCGGCAGCGTGATCAAGCCCGCGGGCTTCGAGAACGCCCAGGACATCATCTCGTCGCAATATTTCAAGGATCCGACCGACGCGCAGTGGAAGACCGACAAGGCGATGATCGCCTGGAACGAATTCCTCGATAAGTACTATCCGGAAGCGAACCGGGCCGATGCCTCGGTGATGTACGCCTATATCGTCTCGCAGGGCCTGGTCCACGTGCTCAAGGCCTGCGGCGACAATCTGACCCGCGAGAACATCATGAAGCAGGCGGCCAGCATTCGCGATTACGAGCCCGGCGGCCTGCTGCCCGGCGTCAAGGTCAACACCTCGGCGACCGATTTCGCGCCGCTCTCGCAACTGCAATTGATCCGCTTCAAGGGCGAGACCTGGGAGCGCTTCGGCGAAGTCTTGAGCGCCGACGTCGGCGGCTAGGCCGGGAAGGTCGACCAAAGATACCGCCCCTGCGGCGTTTGCCGCAGGGGCTTCTCATTGAGGCGAACCGCCTAAAATGATAATCACTGCAGCCAAATAAAGAGCTCTCCGAGCAAGGGGGCCGAGACACATGCGTCTGACAAACAGGGAGAGAGACATAGATGTCCGCTACCAAAAAACTTGTGGTCCTCGGGGCCGCGCTCGCGCTCGTCGCGACATCCGGCAGCGCTGCGCTTGCCCAGAAGAAATACGACACCGGCGCCAGCGATACCGAGATCAAGATCGGCAACATCATGCCCTACAGCGGCCCGGCGTCCGCCTATGGCGTGATCGGCCGCACCGAGGCCGCGTATTTCAAGAAGGTCAACGACGCCGGCGGCATCAATGGCCGCAAGATCAACTTCATCTCCTACGATGACGCCTACTCGCCGCCGAAGGCCGTCGAACAGGCCCGCAAGCTGGTCGAGAGCGATGAGGTGCTGCTGATCTTCAACTCGCTCGGCACGCCGTCGAACTCGGCGATCCAGAAATACATGAACTCCAAGAAGGTACCGCAGCTGTTCGTCGCCACCGGCGCCACCAAGTGGAACGACCCGAAGGACTTTCCCTGGACCATGGGCTGGCAGCCCAACTACCAGAGCGAGACCCAGATCTACGCCAAGTACATCCTGAAGAACATGCCGAACGCCAAGATTGCCGTGCTCTACCAGAATGACGATTACGGCAAGGACTATCTGAAGGGTCTGAAGGACGGGCTCGGCCAGAAGGCCGCCAGCATGATCGTCGCCGAAGAAAGCTTCGAGACGTCCCAGCCGACCATCGACAGCAACATCGTCAAGCTGAAGGCGAGCAACGCCGACGTCTTCATCGACATCGCGACGCCGAAATTCGCGGCCCAGGCGATCAAGAAGGTCGCCGAGATCGGCTGGAAGCCGACCCACTTCCTCAACAACGTGTCGGCCTCGGTCGGCAGCGTGATCAAGCCGGCCGGCTTCGAGAACGCGCAGGACATCATCTCCGCCGCCTACCTGAAGGACGCTTCCGACAAGCAATGGGACAATGACCCCGGCATGAAGGAGTTCTACGCCTTCATGGCCAAGGACTTCCCCGAAGGCGACAAGCTCGACGGCGGCACCGTGGTCGGCTTCGGCGTGGCGCAGACGCTGGTCCAGGTGCTGAAGCAGTGCGGCGACAACCTGACCCGCGAGAACATCATGAAGCAGGCGGCAAGCCTGAAGGACTTCCGCACCGAGGTGCTGCTGCCTGGCGTCAAGATCAACACCGCGGCAAACGATTTCGCGCCGATCAGCCAGCTGCAGCTGATGAAGTTCAAGGGCGAGAAATGGGAACTGTTCGGCGACGTCATCAGCGCCGACGTCGGCGGCTGATTCCCCGCCGCCCCTCGACCGGGAATGGCCCCCTGCGATACCGTCGCAGGGGGCTTTTTGCTGGCGCGTTTTCGGGCGAAGCGGGTAGCGGTTCGTGCGAAGAAAACGCGTCAGAAACCAGGATTTAAAGCCATGGCCCTGCCCGCGGGCCGGCCCGGGCAATGCCTGCTTACACTTTGCCCGGCAATGCGCTAGGAAACCGGCAACAAACTGACCAGCACCCGGCGCCCTTGCGCGGCGGCAACAACAAGGAGATTTCGGGAAATGCCGATGCCGATCCGACACCGTGTCGCAACCGCCCTGCTCGGCCTCGCCGTCGCCGCCGCGACCGGCAATGCCGCATGGGCGCAGAAGAAATACGACACCGGTGCGAGCGACACCGAGATCAAGATCGGCAACATCGTGCCCTATAGCGGCCCGGCGTCGGCCTATGGCGTGGTCGGTAAGGCGATGGCCGCGGTGTTCAAGAAGGTCAACGACGACGGCGGCATCAACGGGCGCAAGATCACTTTCGTCTCCTATGACGACGCCTACTCGCCGCCGAAGGCCGTCGAGCAGGCCCGCAAGCTGGTCGAGAGCGACGAGGTGCTGTTCCTGTTCGGCACGCTCGGCACCGCCTCGAACACCGCGATCCAGAAATATCTCAACGCCAAGAAAGTGCCGCAGCTGTTCGTCGCCACCGGCGCGACCAAGTGGAACGATCCGAAGGCCTTCCCGTGGACCGTGGGCTGGCTGCCCAGCTACCAGAGCGAGTCGCGGATCTACGCGAAATATCTACTCAAGGAGAAGCCTGCCGCCAAGGTCGCGGTGCTCTACCAGAACGACGACATGGGCAAGGACTACCTGAAGGGCCTGGAAGACGGCTTCGCCAGCGACCCCGCGCGCGTCGTCGCCAAGGAGAGCTATGAAGTCGCCGAGCCGACGATCGATTCCCATGTGGTGCGGCTGAAGTCCTCCAATCCCGACGTCATCGTCTTCTTCACCACGCCGAAATTCGGCGCGCAGGCGATCAAGAAGCTCGGCGAGATGAACTGGAAGCCGGTGACCATCGTCTCCAACGTCTCGGCTTCCACCGCGACCGTGATGCGTCCGGCCGGCCTCGACAATGCGCAGGGCGTGATCTCGGCCGCCTACGCCAAGGACGCCAGCGATCCGCAATGGAAGGACGATGCCGGCATGAAAGCGTTCGACGAACTGCTCGCCAAATACATGCCCGACACCAACCGCGTCGATGCCTCGGCGATGACCGGCTACAACATGGCGACCACGATGGTCGAGGTGCTGCGCCGCTGCGGCGACGACCTCACCCGCGCCAATGTGATGAAGCAGGCGGCGAGCCTGAAGCAATTCGCGCAGGGCGGCCTGCTGCCCGGCGTGACGCTGTCGACCGGGCCCGCCGACTTCCAGCCGATCGAGCAACTGCAGCTCATGCAGTTCAAGGGCGAGCGCTGGCAATTGTTCGGCGACGTCATCAGCGGCGAAGTCGGCGGCAATTAGAGCCGGAATGGATATTGCTTCGATCGAAACGGCCGCAATCTTCCCTTACCTCTCCCGCTTGCGCTTGCGGGGGAGGTCGGATCGCATCAAAGATGCGATCCGGGTGGGGGCTTTCTCCGCAATACGCCTCGTGGCAGCACCCCCACCCTGACCCTCCCCCGCAAGCGGGAGAGGGAACAGTACCTACGTCCCGACCCGCGCAAAGGCACAACCATGACCGACCGTCGTCCTTTCCTGCGTTCGATCTTCGATGCCGCGGTGGCGGCTGCGCATCCCGACGTCGTGCTGGCGTCGCGGTTGCGGCCGGTGCCGAAGGGACGGGTGATCTGTCTCTGCGCAGGCAAGGGCGCCGCGGCGATGGCCGCGGCCGCGGAGCGGCACTATCTCGATGCGCTCGAGCTCGATCCGTCGCGGCTGGTCGGCATCGCCACCACCCGCCACGGTCATGGCGTGCCGACCCGCCGTATCAAGGTCGTCGAAGCCGGCCATCCCGTGCCCGACGAGGCCGGGTTCAAGGCGGCCGACGACACGCTGCAGCTCGCGGCGACAGCGACCCCGGACGATCTCCTGCTGGTGCTGCTGACCGGCGGCGGTTCGGCGAACTGGATCGCGCCGGTCGAGGGCGTGACCTTCGCGCAGAAGCAGCAGGTCAACCGCGCGCTGCTGCGCTCCGGCGCGCCGATCGGCGAAATGAATACCGTGCGCAAGCATCTCTCGCGCATCAAGGGCGGACGGCTGGCGCGCGCCGGCCAGCACGCCGCCGAGATCGTCACGCTGGCGATTTCCGACGTGCCGCATGACGATCCCTCCGCGATCGCCTCGGGGCCGACGGTACCGGATCCGACCACGCTGGCGGATGCCCGCGCGCTGGTCGCCAGATACAATCTCTCGATCGACGACGCGGTCCGCCGCGCGCTCGACGACCCCGCGAACGAAAGCTGCAAGCCCGGCGATGCCGCCTTCGCGCGGGCGACGTTCGAACTGCTGGCAAAGCCGAAGGCCTCGATCGACGCCGCGGTGAAGGTCGCGCGGGATGCCGGCTACGAGACCATCGCGCTCGGCGCCGATCTCGAAGGCGAGGCCCGCGACGTCGCGGCCGAGCATGCGCGGCTTGCGCTGAAGGCGCGCAGCGACGGCAAGCGCGTTGCGATCATCTCCGGCGGCGAGCTGACGGTGACGGTGCGCGGCAATGGCCGCGGCGGCCCCAACCAGGAATACGCGCTGGCACTGGCCGGCCTGCTGAAGGATACGCCCGACGTCTCGGCGCTCGCCGCCGATACCGACGGCGCCGATGGCGGCGCCGGCAGCGCGACCGACCCGGCCGGCGCCGTGATCGACCAGGCGACATTCGCGAAGATGAAATCGATCGGCCTCGATCCGAAGGCCTATCTCGAGAACAACGATGCGACGGGGTTCTTCGCCCAGACCGGGGATTTGCTGCTGACCGGCCCGACGCTGACCAACGTCAATGACGTGCGGGTGATTTTGGTGGATTAGGCCGTATCCTCGACGGACCCAAGGCCAGTCTCGGGCTGCGCCCAAAGCTCCTGATAGTTACGAAACTTCGCAAGCGTCTCGTCATATCGCGTCGGCTCGAGCAACGGCAAAATGCGCTTCAACACTGAGTTGATCGGCGCGGAGGTGTGCCGAACGTATAAGTCGATCGGGTCAAGCAAGTGCCTCAGGTGCAGCTTTGGATCATAGTTCAGCCCGCTGCTGCGAAACCATTTGTACCCGTTGGCGATTGCCCAGCTCACCATGTCGCGAAACACATAATGATAGAGGTGCAAGTCTAAGGCGACATCGTAGTCGAGACCTATGTACTCCGCATAAATCGCGTCACCGTGTACCATGCATGCGGCAAACGCGACGATCCGCTCGTTCTGACGCCAGAGGAAGAAGCGGACCTTGTCCCCCATCCGCCGCCCCAAGTCGCAGAAGTATTGTTCCGTCAGCTTCTCGAAGTGCAGTTTCGAACGCTGATAGACTTGGACATACAATGGATAGATCTGCGCGATCACCGGCGTCGCGTCGTTGACGACGTTCATCTCGACGGATGGAGAGGCCCGCGCTGTCGCCTCAAACTTCTTGCGAAGTTTCTTACGGGTTGCGCTGTTTAGCGCTTGATTCATATAGTCATCGAAATTGGCGTAATCGATGCAAAGCCTGGTCATGGGCAGGCTGGGGATGCGGGTGAAGCCGTGAGCGATCAGGCAGTCGAGGATTGGTCGGTATCGCGCCGGAAACTCCTTGAGCACGATCAGCCGTGCCCCGAGCCTGCGAGCATGTATTGCAATCGTAGAGGCCAGCAGTTCCGCGCAGCCTCGATGGCAGGCCTCGTCCCCGTCAAGATGACCTTCCCCGGCGACGCACCCCACCATGAGCGCACGGGCGCGCATCAAACCTGGCCACACCCGGCGAATGGCGTCGATGATTACGCCAAACCGCGGGCTCGCACCGGCCAGCAAATCCAGGTCCATCAGGAAGAATGGCTGTACAGCACAAACCTGGTCAACCGCATCCTTGACGAGGAAATACCGGTAATCGAACTCGGGATGAAGGGTATCCTCGACCAACTCATAGTATCGATGATCCTTGCGCTCGCTCGCGAAGGCGAACTGCCAGCGCGGACAATGCTCCAAATCGTTCCGCACAATGACTTGGAGATGCGGCGGACATTGCATCGGCTCGCGTCGCGTGAGGTCGCCGATTTGGCTCGTCAAGTGCGCTGTTGCAGCTTCCGGCACGATCTCACGCTCGCCACGGATCCCGACCCTAGGGCAGCATTTATCACGGCGCCAAAACAATGCAGCTAACATATCCGTCAGAAACTAACTCGTTAGTCATTTGCGATTTGGCGTTGGAGCAGAACACTCCTGATACGACCCGCATGCGCGGACACAAGCCGTCCAGCGCGGCATCCGGGGAGCGGACTCATGGCAGCGGTGATTGGAGTCACGGGACTTGCATTTGAGGCGCGGATCGCTGCAGACCTGCATACGCAGGCGATCTGCAGTGGCGATGGCAGCACGCTCGCGGAGTCTCTCGCGTCGGCAATTGCTGAGGATTGCTGCGGTCTCATCAGCTTTGGCGTCGCGGGCGGCCTGTCGCCCGACCTCCCGGCAGGCGCATGCGTCGTAGCATCGACGATCGTTTCGGAAACGATTCAGCTCTTCACTGATCGGGACTGGTCGCAAGCCTTGCTTCGACTCATCCCCGGTTCGATTTATGGCCCTATTGCTGGTGTGACCACCGTCGCTATGCATCCAGAAGCGAAGCGCTCGCTGCATATGAGTACAGGCGCGCTGGCGGTCGATAACGAATCCCATGTGGCGGCGAGCGTCGCTGCAGCGCGCGGCCTCCCTATGGCTGCCGTCCGCGTGATCATGGATCCGGCCGGTCGGCAGCTTCCTGCCGCCGCCCTGTCCGCAGTGCGTGCAAACGGGACGATCGATCTCGCCGCGCTGGTCCGTGCGACAATGAAACAGCCGAGCGAGTTACCGATGCTGCTTCGGACCAGTCTCGACGCACTGTCTGGATTTGCGGCGCTGCTTCGCTGCCGTCAATTGCTTGGCCCTGGATTAGGGCTGCCTTCCTTGCAAGCAGATGAGTCGGAGCCAAGCTCAAGTATCGTAGCGGAAGATCGTATGATCGCCCTCTAGAGCGTTTTCGAGCGAAGTGGGCACCGGTTCGCGTGAAGAAAACGCGTCAAAACAAGAATCTAGAGCTTCGGTTCTGATTCAATCAGAACCGAAAATGCTCTAGTCGCTTTTTTAGCCGAACGGGCTGCTATACCTGCCGACTGCGTGACCTCAACGCGCACTGAAGGTGAGGCCGGCGCGCTCCCTTAGACGCTTGCGCAAGGCCGGCCCCATCAGCGCGCCCGGCGTCCAGATGCCGCCCTCGCCCTGCACGTCGCGCACGACGCAGAGAGCGCTTTCGGTGATCATCTTGCTGGTCGAGCCATAGCCCGGATCGCGGTCGCCGGTGACAACGGCTTCGACCCGTCCGCCATCCGGCACCTCGCCCAGAAAGAAGATGTCGTAGAAGCCCCTCTCGCGCGCTTCCCGGGTCGGGCCTGCGCCGCGTTTGAGACCGCCGGTCCCGAACAAGGACACCACCGTGGCGAACGTCTCCGTCGTCACGCTCGCGATGTCCCCAAGTCCCGGCGCCACCATCATCTCGTCATAAACGAAGTCCCTGCCGTAGGGATGGCCCAACAGGAAGTTCGTGCGGTGCACGTTCTTGGTGTTGATCGGCGCCATCGGGAACGGCACGAGCCACGCGTGCATGCTCGTGTCATATTCGGGGACGAGGCCCGACGGCTGAGACGGCCCAGTGAAGCCCGGCGTCAACGCGAAGGGATCGGTCAGCAGCCGGATCAGGGCCGGGTCGCGCGCCGCGGCGGCCAGCGTCGCCTGAGCGCTCGCCGCGGTGCCGCCGGACATGCCACCCCTCACCTTGCGTAGACGGGCTTTCACCCGCCGCGCCGGGCGTCCGAATTTCTCGCGCGCCTTCTCCTGCAACGTGAGCACACCGAGATCGAACGGGATGGAATCGAAGCCACAGGAGAAGACGATGCGCGCGCCGGTCCGTTTTGCCTCTTCGTGATGGGCGTCGATCATACCCCGCATCCAGCCCGGTTCGCCGCAAAGATCAACATAGGCCGTGCCGGTGGCCGCGCATGCCGCCACTAGCCCGGGACCGTGAAGCTGATAGGGCCCGACCGTGGTGACGACCACGGCCGCGCGCTCGCACATCGAACGCAGGCTGGCCGACTCGGCGGCATCCGCCTTCACCAACGGCAAATCGTCCGGTGCGCCGATGTCGGCACGCACTTTCTGGAGTTTGTCGGTCGAGCGTCCCGCAATTGCCCAGGACGGAGCATCGTCGCCGCGATAGGATGTCGCCAGATATTCGGCGATGAGACCCCCGGTGTAACCCGTCGCGCCATAGACGATGAGGTCGAAGTCCCGCTTCACGGCGTTGATCCTCCTCGAGCCCCCGGAAGCGCTCCCTTCAGATCCGTTAGCAACGCTCGGTACGCTTCGCGGCCATTTGCGAGGGGCCGTGCAACATACGGGCCATCGCGCTTGACGGAGGATACCACAATTGCCGCCCTTCGGCGCGCAACCTCCCGGCGATTTCCGGCCCCCCTTGAGAGCCGTCGTGAGTACGGACGCTGGGTCTGGTCGGCGTGAGCCGAAGCAGACAGCCGGCACATTTGAGCGCCTGTGGCCGCTTGCAAACGCCCTCCGACGGCCTACCATGGATTGGGGAATTCGCGTGCAGGAGCGAAGCCATGGAACTCACCGTGGTGCCCATCGTCAAGCCGGATGAGACCAACTTCATCTTCGGCCAGTCGCATTTCATCAAGACCGTGGAAGACCTTCACGAAGCGCTGGTGGGCGCGGTTCCGCGCATCCGCTTCGGGTTGGCTTTCTGCGAGGCCTCCGGCAAGCGGTTGGTGCGCTGCTCCGGTAACGACGACGCCTCGCTCGCCCTGGCACGCGACAACGCATTGGCGATCGGCGCCGGTCACACCTTCCTGATTTTCCTCGGCGACGGGTTCTTTCCCGTCAACGTGCTGCCGGCGGTGCGCGCAGTGCCGGAGGTCTGCCGCATCTATTGCTCGACGGCCAATCCAACACAGGTGATCGTCGCGCAGACGGAGCTCGGGCGCGGCGTGCTCGGCGTGGTGGATGGCGCCTCGCCGCTGGGTGTCGAAACCGACGCCGACATTGCGTGGCGGAAGAATCTGCTGCGGAACATCGGCTACAAGCTTTAGACCGCGACGGTTCGCCTTCTGGCGGCGCCCGCATGCCGGATATGTATCAACCCAACGCGTCATTGCGAGCGGACGGGCCGTCGCGCCCCCTCAAAACTCCTGCGCGAGCTTCGCCAGCATCTCCAGCAGCGCGGCGTGGTTGGCCGGACCGAGCACCTCGATCAGCCGCGCCTCGTGCTTGTTGGCGACCAGCTTCTTGGCGCGCGCCAGCACGGCGCGGCCCTTGTCGGTCAGGACGAGGATGTGGGACCGGCGGTCGTTGGTGGAGCGCATCCGCGCGCAAAGGTCGCGGCTCTCCAGCGCGTCGAGCATCGCGACGAAATTCGGCCTGAGGATGCCGAGCGTGTTGGCGATCTCGGTCTGGTTGCGGCCCGGATTCTTGTCGAGCAGAAGCAGCACCGAGAACTGCGCCGGCGTCAGCTGCAGCGGCGCGACGCAGCGCAGGAAGTCCTCGAATACCCTGAGCTGCGCGCGCTTCAACGAATAGCCGAGCAATCCGGACAGTTCGCCCAGTTGCAGCATGCTGTCGTCCCCGGCAGAATCGGCCGGTTCCCTGCGCAGGGCGCGCGACGAACGGAGGGCATCGGTGGCGGTCTTGGAAACAGTCATCGCTCCAGGCTCGCAATCCCGGTACAAGAATCCCGCACGACACTCGGGGACCTTGAGATTATATCTAATAATTGTTATGGACTATATCAAATATCGGCAGCTTTCAACAGCCGATATCGGCCGACCTGACCGGCACGACCGGTTGCGGCGGTCCGACGCTTGAGGGGGAGCGCTCGGCCTTGAACACAACGATCATGCTGTTCCTGCTGCAGGACGGCATCACCAATGGCGCGATCTACGCACTGCTCGGGCTGGCCCTGGTGCTGGTGTTCGCGGTGACGCGGGTGATCCTGATCCCGCAGGGCGAATTCGTCACCTACGGTGCGCTGAGCTACGCCATGCTGGCGACCGGCCAGGTGCCCGGCACGGCACGGCTTGCCGTCGCGATGGGCCTCGTCGCCTTCGCCCTCGACCTGTTCTTCGCCCGCAACGCGCTGCATGCGCGGCTGGTGATCCGCTCGGTCGCGCTCAACATCGCCTTTCCCGTCGCGCTGCTCGGTCTGATTTACGCGCTGGTCGGTCCCGGCACGCCGATCGCCGTCAACATCGCGCTCGCGCTCCTGATCGTGGCGGCGATCGGGCTGTTCCTCTACCGCATCGCGTTCCAGCCGATCGCGCACACCTCCGTGCTGGTGCTGCTGATCGCCTCTGTCGGCTGCCATCTGGCGCTGCAGGGCCTCGGCCTGGTGTTCTTCGGCGCCGAAGGCCTGCGCGCGCCTGCGCTGTCGAATGCCGCAGTGACCGCCGGCCCGCTGCGCTTCACCGGGCAGAGCCTTGCGGTCTACGGCCTGACGATCGGCTTCATCGTCGCCCTGTGGCTGTTCTTCGGCTACACCAAGACCGGTAAGGCGCTGCGCGCCACCGCGGTCAACCGCCTCGGCGCCCGCCTGGTCGGCATCCGCACCACGCTGTCCGGCCAGATCGCATTCCTGCTCGCCTCCGTTATCGGCGCGATCTCCGGCATCCTGATCGTGCCGATCACGACGCTCTATTACGACACCGGCTTCCTGATCGGCCTGAAGGGTTTCATCGCCGCCATCATCGGCGGCCTGGTCAGCTACCCCCTGACCGCGGTCGCCGCCATCGTGGTCGGCATCGTCGAGGCCTTCTCATCGTTCTACGCCAGCAATTTCAAGGAAGTCATCGTGTTCACGCTGATCCTCCCCGTGCTCGTGTTGCGCTCGCTCGCGGCGCCCGAGGTCGAAGAAGAGAAGGATTGAGCGCGATGACGCAGCGCCTTCCTCTCATCATCTTCGCGCTCGTGATGGCGGTGATTCCGCTGCTGCCGGGCATCCCGCCGTTCTGGATCGTGCTGCTCGACAATATCGGCCTCGCCGCGCTGGTCGCGATGGGCCTCGTGCTGCTCACCGGCGTCGGCGGCCTGACCTCGTTCGGCCAGGCCGCGTTCTGCGGCTTCGGCGCCTACACCACGGCGGTGCTGACCACCGCCTACGGCGTCTCGCCCTGGCTGACGCTGCCGGCTTCGCTCTTGGTCAGCGGCATCGCGGCCGTGCTGCTCGGCATCGTCACGGTGCGGCTATCCGGCCATTATCTGCCGCTCGGCACCATCGCCTGGGGCATCGGGCTGTTCTATCTGTTCAGCAAGCTCGAATTCCTCGGCCGCAACGACGGCATCTCCGGCATTCCGCCGCTGTCGATCGGCTCGTTCAAGATGCTGAGCCCGGATGCGATCTATTATGCGATCTGGGTCGCGGTGCTGCTCTCCGCGCTGCTGACCATGAACCTCTTGGACTCCCGCACCGGGCGCGCGATCCGCGCCTTGCGGCGCGGCCATGTCGCGGCCGAAGCATTCGGCGTGCAGACGCCGCGCGCGAAGCTGTTGGTGTTCATCTATGCCGCGGTGCTGGCCGGCCTGTCCGGCTGGCTCTATGCGCATTTCCAGCGCGCCGCCAACCCGACGCCGTTCGGCGCACAGGCCGGCATCGAGTATCTGTTCATCGCCGTGGTCGGCGGCGCCGGTTACGTCTGGGGCGGCGTGCTTGGCGCCGGCATCGTCGTGATCCTCAAGGAGGTGCTGCAGAGCTACCTGCCCTACATCTTCGGCGGCCAGAGCCAGCTCGAGACCATCGTGTTCGGCATCATGCTGGTGCTGCTGTTGCAGCTCGCGCCTCAGGGCGTCTGGCCCTGGCTGATGTCGCGGCTGCCGTTCAAGCCCGCCCGCAAGACCCCGGACACGTCCGTGAAGCTGGAGCACCGCGAACGGGCGCCCGGAACGTCTCCGATCCTTCTGCACATCGACAAGGCGCGCAAGCAGTTCGGCGGCGTGCTCGCCGTCAACGACGTCTCGTTCGACGTCAACGCCCGCGAGATCGTCGCGCTGATCGGCCCGAACGGCGCCGGCAAGAGCACCACCTTCAATTTGATCACCGGCGTCCTGACCGCAACCAGCGGCAAGATCTCCGTGCTTGGCAAGGAAGTCGAGAACGCTCCGCCGCAGGAGGTGGTCAAGCTCGGCGTTTCCAGGACTTTCCAGCATGTCAAGCTGGTGCCCGACATGACCGTGCTGGAGAACGTCGCGATCGGCGCGCATCTGCGTGGCAATTCCGGCGCGATCTCCAGCATGCTGCGGCTCGACCGCGCTGACGAGGCGAAGCTGCTGGCGGAAGCCGCGCGGCAGATCGCGCGCGTCGGCCTGTCCGACCAGATCGACCAGCTGGCAGGCTCGCTGTCGCTCGGGCAGCAACGCATCGTCGAGATCGCCCGCGCGCTGTGCGTCGATCCGATGCTGCTGCTGCTCGACGAGCCGGCCGCCGGCCTGCGCCACATGGAGAAGCAGCGGCTCGCCGCGCTGCTCCGGCAATTGCGCGACGGCGGCATGTCGGTGCTGCTGGTCGAGCACGACATGGGGTTCGTGATGGATCTCGCCGACCGCATCGTGGTGCTGGATTTCGGCACCAAGATCGCCGAGGGCACGCCGGCCGCGATCAAGCGCAACCCCGACGTGATCAAGGCCTATCTCGGAGCCGCTGCATGAGTGCGCTGCTATCGGTGACCGACGTCCACATCTCCTACGGCAAGGTCGAGGCGGTGCGCGGCGTTTCGCTCGACGTCGCCCAGAACGAGATCGTCACCATCATCGGTGCCAACGGCGCCGGCAAGACCACCTTGCTCAACGCCATCATGGGCGTGCTGCCGCTGAAGGGGCGCACGACGTTCGCGGGCGTCGACATGGCGCCGCTCGACATCGAGGACCGCGTCGCCATCGGCCTCAGCCTGGTGCCCGAGCATCGCGAATTGTTCGGCACCATGAATGTCGAGGACAATCTCGAGCTCGGCGCCTTCCGGATCGCGAAGGCCGTCGCGGCGGCCTCGCTGGAGCGGGTCTATACGTTGTTTCCGCGGCTCAAGGAGCGGCGCAAGCAACTCGCCGGCACGCTGTCCGGCGGCGAGCAGCAGATGCTGGCGATGGGCCGCGCGCTGATGGGCGCGCCGAAGCTCTTGATGCTGGACGAGCCGAGCCTCGGCCTCGCCCCGATCATCGTCGCCGACATCTTCCGCATTGTCGGCGAGCTCCGCGCCGCCGGCGTCTCGGTGCTGCTGGTCGAGCAGAATGCGCAGGCCGCATTGCAGATCGCCGACCGCGCCTATGTCATGGAGCTCGGCGAGTTCGTGCTGTCGGGCACCGCCAAGGACATCGCCGCCAACAAGGGCGTCGCCGCAAGCTATCTCGGCTTCCAGCACGAAGGCGAGAGCGCGATTTAGGCGCTGGTGTGCGGCGATACTGCCAACGCGGATAGACCTTCACCCCACCTCGCCGCGCATTGCATGCGCGGCGATCCTCCCCCTCCAGGGGCCCTCCAAGGGAGGGTAAGAAAAAGCCGGCCTCATCGGGGCCGGCTTCTTCGTTTCGCGGATCGCGACCGGCTCACATCGCCGGGACGTATTTGCCGTCCTTGACCGTCAGCAGGATGCGCGAGCGGTCGTCGAGGCCGTAGCGGTCCTTTTCGGTCCAGTTGTAGACGCCCTGGGTGGCGACGATCTCCTTCTCGGAGATGAACGCCTTGCGGATGCCTTCGCGGAACTCCGGCGTGCCGGGCTTGCCGGCCTTCAGCGCCACCGGGATGACACGCTTCAATACCTCGAAGGCATCGTAGGAATGGCCGGCGAACTGGCTGCGGCTGTTGGCGCCGTACTTTGCTTCATAGGCGGTGTTGAGCGCAAGCCCAGGCTTCTTGGTCAGCGCGCTGTCGGCTTGCGTTTCCGGCGACATCACCGGGCCCGCCGACATGATCACGCCTTCTGCGGCCGCACCCGCGATGCGGATGAAGTCCATGCTGGCGGCGCCGTGGGTCTGGTAGATCAGGCCCTTGTAGCCGCGCTCGCGCAGCGCGGTCTGCGGCAGCGCCGCGGCGGTGCCGGAAGCACCGACCAGGATGGCGTCGGGATTGGCGGCGACGAGCTTCAGCACCTGGCCCGCGACCGACGTATCCGGACGCGCGAAGCGTTCCTCGTCGGTCATGGTCAGGCCCATCGGCACGGCCTGCGCCTTGAAGTCGTTGACCCAGAGGTCGCCGTAGGAATCCGAATAGCCGATATAGCCGACGGTCTTGATGTTGTGCGCCTTCATGTGCTCGTAGAGCACCTTGCCCATGATCGGGATCGACTGCGGCAGGTCGACCGACCACTTCATGCGCGCGTCGTTGATCGGGAACGGCGCGAGGCCGAGATGCGGGATGCCGGCCTCGTTGGCGACCGTCGACACTGCGATCGAGGGCGGCGTGGTGCAGGAGCCCATGATGATGTCGGCCTTCGACTCCGTGACGAAGCGCCGCGCATTGGTGGTCGCAGCCGTCGGATCGCCGCCGTCGTCGAGCACGATCAGCTTCAGCGGCACGCCGCCGATCTCCTTCGGCACGAAATCGAGCGCGTTACGCTCGGGAATGCCGAGCGCCGCGGCCGGCCCCGTGGTCGAGATCGAGATGCCGATAGTGATTTCATTGGTCTGCGCCTGTGCGGGCGCGCCCGGCAGCGCGATGGCTGCCGCGAGCACTGCTGTGGCGAGAGTGGCCTTCCTCATTCATTCCTCCCTGCGGATAAGTTTTTTGGGTTTAAACCAGTTTTGCGGGCCAATTCAGCCCCTTCTTTAGAGCATGATCCGGAAAAGTGGAAACCGGTTTTCCGAGAGGATCATGCTCCGAAAGTCGAGTCATGAGGGGCTACGTCAGCCCTTCATGAAGCGGTCAATGATCTCCTGCGGAAACGGCGCCGATTTCAGCTTGGCGGGATCGTCCGGATGGCGGCCGACCAGCACCCTGGTCTCGAACGCCTCGATCGCCAGTGCCTCGCCCTTGAACACGCGGTGCACCACCTCGAAGCTCGAGCGCTTGATGCTCTCGATCCGGCTCTCGATGGTAATCCAGTCGCCATGGGTCGACGGGATGTGGAATTTCGCCCGCGTGTCGACCATGGGAATGCCGACCAGACCGTATTTGTGGACGAGGTCCTGCTTCGAGCAACCGGCGGCTTCGAACATGATCGAGGTCGAGTCGTCGAACATCGCGAAATAGCGCGGGTAGTAGACGATGTTGGCGGGGTCGCAATCGCCCCACTGGATCTGCACGTCGCGCCGATTGACGAACATGGTTTATCCTCGATCGAGCATGAGCGATCCGGAAGGGCGTTCGTGCTCTTCCGGATCATGCGTCAGCGCGGCGCCATCCGGAGCGCGGCATCGAGCCGCACCACTTCGCCGTTCAGATAGGGGTTGTCGATCATGTGCAGCGCCAGCGAGGCGAACTCGTCGGCCTGGCCGAGCCGGCGCGGGAACGGGATCGCAGCGGCGAGCGAATCCTGCGCTTCCTGCGGCAGGCCGGCCAGCAAGGGCGTCATGAACAGGCCGGGCGCGATGGTCAGCACGCGGATGCCGAATTGCGCGAGCTCGCGCGCGATCGGCAGCGTCATCGCGACGATGCCGCCCTTGGAGGCCGAATAGGCCGCCTGCCCGATCTGGCCGTCATAGGCGGCGACCGAGGCCGTCGAGATCACGACGCCGCGCTCGCCGGTTGCGAGCGGCTCGAGCTTGGCCATGTCAGCGGTCGCAAGCCGCAGCATATTGAACGAGCCGATCAGATTGACCTTGATCACCTTGTCGAAGTCGGCCAGGGCCATCGGCCCCTCACGGCCGATCACGCGTTTTGCCACCCCGATGCCGGCGCAGTTCACCAGCACGCGGGCCGGGCCATGCGCCTTGGCGGCGGTCGCGACGGCGGCTTCGGCCGCCGCAGCATCGGCGACGTCGCAGACAACCGGAATACCGCCGATCTCGGCCGCGACGCTCTCGGCGAGCTTGGCGTTGAGGTCGCAAACCGCGACCTTGGCGCCCTGCGCGGCCAGACGGCGCGCGGTCGCAGCACCCAATCCCGATGCGCCGCCGGTGACGATGGCGGCCTGGTCCTTCAACTGCATGGCTTTCTCCTGTTCGAGAACTAAAGCGGGATGGGTTTAGGTTGAATCGATTTGGGATTCCCAAATCAGTGTGTTTCTGATTCACCATGCTGGCTG
>NZ_JADFUD010000033.1:32140-86031 GCF_054820065.1 Bradyrhizobium sp. UFLA06-06 | reverse complement strand
TTTCGAACGGCGGCCGAGGCATCCGCAACCAGGTGGAATCTCACCTCATCAACCCGCTCTCGCGGGCTCTATTCGATAACGGAGCAGGAGCCGGACGCAGATACAGGATCGAAAGCGTCCGCCCTGGTCCATCGACGACGATCGAGCTCGTAAGCGAGCCGTCCCCATGAAAAGAATGGTCAATCTGTCGCGCATCCATTTCCCGGTCACGACCTTGGGGCCCGGCCAACGGATCGGGATCTGGTTTCAAGGCTGTTCGATCCGCTGCCCAGGGTGCATCTCCATGGACACTTGGGTGCACGGACGCGGAACGACGGCCGTAGATGAGGTCGTCGAGGCGGTTTCCCCATGGCTTTCGATGGCCGACGGCATCACGATTTCGGGTGGAGAGCCTTTCGACCAGCGCGAGGCCTTGTTCGATCTCTTGGCGGGCCTGCGAACTCGAACGGACGCCGATATCCTGGTCTTTACCGGGTATTCTTGGGCCACGATCTGCGATGCGCTCGCGGCTTCACCATCGCTCATCGACGCGATCGTTTCCGGACCGTTCAATATCGAAGAGGCGCAGACCATGGCGCTTCGTGGCAGCGACAATCAGGAACTCCATCTATTGACGCCCTTGGGCCGCGCTCGGCTCGAGAGCTTCGACCGCCCCATCGGCGAAAAAGATCGCGCGCTCGACGTGATGTTCGACGATAACGGAGACGTCTGGCTTGCGGGCATTCCCGCGCGCGGCGACTTCCGGCGCCTGCAACATATTCTCGAAGGCAGCGGATCGACGCTTGGAATTTCGGAAGATACCCGTTTCCCCTCTCTTTAGAATTTAATGATGATCAGACTTTGTCCGAACTGCACCACCGAACGTCCCGTCACCGAGATCTTCTGCGAAGGCACGTTGAATGGCCAAACCTGCGGCTGGGACCTCTCGACGGTCGATATCACGCCGCGTAGTGCGACGAGACCGAAGCCGAATCCACCTGTAAATCCCTCTGCGAGCATTCCGATCTGCCGAAACGGTCATCAGGGCTCTCCCGGCGACCTGATCTGCAGCGTCTGCGGCGAGCCGATCATCGAAAGGCAAGAAGCGCCCTCACCGGCGGAACCCATGCCAGGGCCGGAACTCGCGCCCGAGGGCGAAACGATCGTGGACGGCTGGCGCCTGCAGGATCGGATCGCCTCATCCAGCGCAGTCCGCGAACGCTTCGTCGCCACGCGCGACTCGGACGGTCAACGGGGAATACTCACGCTTTACGCTATAGGCGCGGAGCCGGATCAAGCGATCTATGATTTGCTCTTAAAGCTCCCTCGAGATCACGTCCCGGAATTCTTCGCCACCGGTCGCTGGCAAGAGCGCGCCTATGAGGTCGCGGAGGAATTTAGGGGCGGCACGCTGACGGATCTCGCCGTCGATCCCGCGGATCCGGCTGCCGTAGCGAAGCTGGTCGGCGAGCTAGCGCAGGCCGTTCACGCCCTCACTGAAGCTGGATTGCGACACAGGGATCTCCGCCCTTCCGTCATCTTCGTGCGTTCAAGGGACCCGCTTGACCTCGTCATCAGTGGCTTCGGATCGGCACGGCTCTCCGAATTCGACCTCGATATCGTGTCTCCGCTCGAAACCACCCGCTATATGGCGCCCGAGGCGATAGCCGGCGGCGTCGCGCCGGCTTCTGACTGGTGGAGCATGGGGATGATCTTGCTGGAAAAGATCACCCAAGGCGCGTGTTTCGAAGGTATCAACGAGCAGGCCTTTCTGATCCACGTTTTGACCAACGGCGTACACCTGCCCGAAAGTCTGGATGAGCGGATCAACACCTTGCTTCGCGGCTTGTTGGCCCGTGACAGGCGCCAGCGCTGGCAGTGGAAGGAAATTCAGGCGTGGCTGCGCGGAGAGACCATCTCAGCTCCAGCGGCCGACCGAGCGGGCGACACAGAAGGCCACGCCTCGATTTCGCTGGGTGGCAAGCAATATCGATCTGCAAACACGTTCGCATTGGCAGCGGCTGAAGCTGCGAACTGGGACCAAGCCAAGGCCCTCGTCCTCAGAGGCGCGGTTGCAAGTTGGGCTGCCGAAGCCGGCTTCGAAGCGGCGATAGCGGCGGGCCTTCGGCAAATCCTGCGCACCGAAGATCTTCAGGAGGATTTGAAGCTTTCCATCTCTCTTAAGACGCTCAACCCGTCGATGCCTCTGATCGTCAGAGGTAATATCGTCACGCCGGGTTGGCTGCTCGATCACCCGGGCGACGGCTACAGTCTCATCACCGGCCCGGCACCCGATCTGCTCCGGAAGATTGATCCGGACGATTGGCTCTGGCGCCTGAAGGTCCGCTCCGACATGGTTCGAAAGCGGTTGGACCAGCTGGAAATCGCGGTCGACGAAGATGCTCTGCGCGTCCACCTTCTGTCGACCTCTATGGCCCGCCTGGCCGCGCTGTGGGAAGAACGGCGAAAGCTTTTCCCCGACACCGATCACGCCGGCGTGGCCGCGCTCAC
This sequence comes from Bradyrhizobium sp. UFLA06-06, assembly GCF_054820065.1. Lineage (NCBI taxonomy): Bacteria > Pseudomonadati > Pseudomonadota > Alphaproteobacteria > Hyphomicrobiales > Nitrobacteraceae > Bradyrhizobium > Bradyrhizobium sp. UFLA06-06. The sequence continues at coordinate 83,541 of NZ_JADFUD010000033.1, read as the reverse complement.
TGAGCGCCGCATTTCGGCGGAAGAAGATCTCCTCATCCTGCTCAGCGCGACCTCGAACCAGTTCCGCTCGGTTGCCGAGGTCATCGAAGAAGCCGAAAAGGAAGCGTCGGCGGCCGGTCTTAGCGACTTTTCCGCCGAGGAAACGACGACCCTCCTTGGCCGGCCACGTCGCGAGATCTATCAGGCGATCGACGAGCGCATACAGAACTTTGCCAGATGCGGCATCAAGGAAGTCGACGAGTGGGCGGACCAGTTCCGCCTGGACAGACGGATGCCTCTTGGGCGCGCGCTCGCCCTTCTCTGTGTGCCCTCCGAGATGTGGAAGCCGCTTCCAAAGCAAGGCTACGTCTCGACGATCTTGGACTTTTTCGCCAAGCGGATTTCGGGCGGAGTATTGCGCGGGCCGCTGACGCGCATGCTGATTGGCAAATCGGCCAGGATCGACCTCACCGAACTCAATACGTCCAGGGTGCCGGCGAGCGAGATTCTCGATCAGCTGCTTGGCCGCACGAACCGGACCGTGAACCTCGATCCAGCGGCTTTTGCCGATGATGACGGCCTTGAGCGACGATTGCGCTCGTTGCACTCCCACGCGCTGCTCTACAAGCGCGATACCGGCATCGATGGCCTGTATCTGGGATTTCCATTCCTGATCATGCGCGATCATCGGCCGAACGCGAGACCGCGGATTGCGCCGGTGCTGCTGTGGCCGGTGCACGTCAGTCCCGAGGTCGGAAATCGCGGTCATGTCACGTTGGGATACGGACGTGAGAGAAACCCAGACACGGAGATCGAGCACGTTCTCGTCAATCCGGCTCTCGAAGGAATGGTTGGCATCCCGGAGGCGAGACGTTGGCAAGAAGCGGCCAACGAGTTTCTTACCCATGCAAGCTTGTCCGTCCAGGCGGTGATGGACGCCTTCAGCCGATTGGCCCAGCCAGTCGGCAACGAATTGACGGCGCTTCCGGGCAAGGACGTCGAGGTCGCAGCGCAGGAACGTCAACTGGTACCTGCAGCCGTGCTCTTCCATCTGGCTTTCATGGGCCAGGCCGTCATGAAGGATCTCGAGACGCTCCGGGGCCTACCTCCGACAGCGACAGCGCTCGAGGCCGCGCTCCGTTTGAACGAACAGCAGGAGGCGCCTCTTGCATCGCCGCAAGTGAAGGAGGTCGACCGATACTTCACGGCCGACAGCGATCCTTCGCAGGAGGCCGCCGTCTTGGAAGCGCGTCAGGCCCCGGGACTTGTCATCGAAGGACCTCCCGGAACTGGCAAGAGCCAAACCATCGTCAATATGGTCGCAGACGCTATAGGCACGGGAAAATCACTCCTTGTGATCTGTCAGAAGCAAGCCGCTCTCGAAGTCGTGCGCAAGCGTTTGGACAAGGAGCGCCTGAGCGATCGCTTCGTCATGATCACCGACGCCAATCGCGACCGGGAGGCGATCGTGGGTGCAGTCCGTTCGCAGGTCCAGGCGTTGCACAATCTGCTTCCCGGAGTGTCTGCGGCCTGGAAGCGAGAGCGCGAGCGCCTCGCGGCGCGCATCGAGACACTCGAGATGGAGCTGGACCGCCGCCAAATCGCGCTCCATTCCGTCGATGATCGGACCGGATTGTCCTATCGAGCGCTGCTCGGCGAACTGCTCGCGATCGAAGAAGGCAGAGCGAAGCCGATCGAGGCTCCTGAACTCCGGCCTTTGCTGTCGGATCTACATCCCGCAGACGTGGCAACGATCGAGGAGAATTGCGGTCCGCTCGCGAAGTTCTGGCTGTCATCGAAATTCGAAGACAATCCCCTGTCCGCCCTCAAGCCGTTCAATCCCGACCGAGGAACCGCGGCTGCACTCGCCTCGCTTCTGCAAGCATTTTTGCAAGCGGACGCCCGGCGCGAACAGGCCGATGCTGAGACGTCGAACTGCCTGACAATATCGGATGCGGCGGAATTTAGGTCCTGGCTTGTCGAAGCGGGCGAGCTCCGTTCGATCAGCGATTCGGTGTGCGCAAATCTCGCTCGATTGCGGCCGCTGTTTCGCAAGGTCGAGGATGGGGCATCGGAAGCTGCGCGTATTCTCGAGGGCCTATCGGCGATTAAGGAAATCTTCTCATCGCTCAATGGCCCAGCCTACAAGCCGAACTTTTGCTCCAAGCTGATCGCCTTGAATGAGGATGAGCTGCGCTCCGCTGGAGAGCTCGCGGGCCAGGTTCGCCTGCCGGCAAGTGCCCTACAATGGATCAACCCGCTACATTGGCTGCGAACGCGTCGTGTACGCCAGTTTCTTGCGTCGCTGCAACTCCCGCAGGATAACGACGCTATCAGCTCACTGTATTATGCGGTCGAGCTCGAATTGGCCATGCGCCAGCCGAGGCGCGAACTCGAGCACTATTTCACGACCCTGTTCGGGCGAGCCCCCAATCTGGATCTGTCGCCTGGTAAGCTCGCCGATTTCGCCGAGCGCCTTGGCTCGTTCCTCGAGGGTCTGGGGGGCCACAATTCGCTCATCGATCGGTGCCCGAGCCGGCTTGAGCTCGATAAGGCGCTCTCGGCCGGAAACACCGAAGAGCTCGGATCGTTCTTTGAGCGGGCTGATCTCGCGCTCAAAAGGCATGACATAAGAGAGCAGAGCCGCGCCGCTTTGGACCGGCTTAGGACATATTTCGACGAACTGTGGCTCGGATCGAGACGCTCGGCGATCGAGAATGGTCGCTCCAATACGAATGCCATTGACCAGATCGTGCAGGCTCTGCCGATGCTAAGCAGTTACCAGGAATATCGACTTCGATCTTCGCGGCTTGGTGACAAGGAGCGTGCCATCTTCGCAACACTCAGGTCCACGGAGTCCGAGCTGTCGAAACTGGCTTCCGAAGATCTCGACGGCTGCGTTCGCGCCACCATACGCCGCGAGGCGCATTTGGCATGGAAGGCCGGTATGGAGGGTGCGAGTCCTGACGTGTTGTTCGATGGCGATGAGGTCGAAGCCAAGGTCAAATCGCTTGCGGAAGCCGACGCGCAGATCCGGCAATACAACAGGGACCTTCTCGTCCAAGGTATCGACGCCAGCAAAGTGCGTGCGACGGTCGAGTGGGATGCGATTACCAAGCTGCGCGGCCCGCGAGCACTAAGATTGCGCGAATTCATCGATCGCGCCGCTCCGCTCGGTCTGTTCGCGCTCCGCCCCGTCTGGCTCATGACACCCGATGTCGCCAGCCGCGTGCTGCAACCTCGCGCCGGATTGTTCGATACCGTCATCTTTGACGAGGCTTCGCAGATGCCCGTTGAATATGCCTTGCCCTCTTTATTCCGAAGCAGGCTTGTTGTCGTCAGCGGCGACGAAAAGCAGATGCCGCCGACCTCATTCTTTGCGAGCAAGGTCGAGAACGACGAAGCGGCGATATTCGACGGTGAAGAACCAGAAGAAGGAGCGAGCGAGGAGGAGCGCGAGGCCTTCGCAGAGACATGGAACCGCCGAGAGATCAAGGATTGTCCCGACCTCCTCCAACTCGCCCGCTCCGCACTCCGCACCCGTACTTTGCAGGTGCACTATCGTTCGAAGTATCGGGAACTGATTTCATTCTCGAACGCCTCATTCTACAGCAACGGTCTTAGCGTCCCCGTTCGCCATCCCGAAGAAACAATCCGTAGACTCAAACCAATCGAAGTGGTGCGCTCGGACGGCACTTACAAGGCCCAGACGAACCAAAAGGAAGCCAGCGATGTCGTGGCATACCTATCCGAGCTTTGGGAGGATTCATCGCCGCCGTCGGTCGGTGTCGTCACGTTCAACCGCAAGCAGGCCGACGCCATAGAAGATGCTCTGGAAGACCGCGCCGAAAACGATGCAGCATTCCGTGAGGCACTGATGCGCGAGCGCGAACGTATGGAGCATGGCGAGGATATGGGCTTTTTCGTTAAGAACGTGGAGAACGTACAAGGCGATGAGCGTGACATCATCGTTTTCTCTACGACCTTCGGCCGCAACGAGCACGGCGTCTTCCGCAAGAGCTTCGGCGCGCTCGGACACGCAGGCGGCGAGCGCCGCCTGAACGTCGCGGTGACGCGCGCAAGAGAAAAGGTGGTCATCGCCACATCGATGCCGACGGTTGAGATATCGGACCTGCTGACGAGACGGAGCGGTCCCAGGGTGCCGCGCGACTATCTGCAAGGCTACCTTGAATATGCCAGGACCGTCTCCGACGGCCTTGCAGACTCCGGCAAGACTCTGTTGGAGCGGATGGTCACCCAACAGCGTCCCCACAACGAAGCCGGACATCACGAGGACGACGGCTTCACCAGGTCCGTCGAAGCCTTCCTGGAGGCGAATGGCTACAAGGCCAGCCGGGCTCGCGATGGCGGCGCATTCAGCCTTGATTTCGCCGTAACCGATCCGCGGACCGGCCTCTACGCGATCGGCGTCGAATGCGACGCGCCGCGACATCGATTGCTTCAGAGAGCGCGTGCTCGTGAGATCTGGCGTCCGAAGGTATTAGGGAGGGCCGTCCCATACGTTCACAGAGTTTCGTCATATGCTTGGACTCATGCGGGAGACGCCGAACGCCTGCGGCTCAAGAACGCTGTAGAATACGCGCTCCGTGGGGGAGGATTACAATGAGCGGGCCCAAAGCATTCAGGATCGTTACCCGAGCCGAGATCATCGCCATCTGTCGTCGCAACCTGGCGCGGCTCGACGCCGCGGTCGAAAGCTGGACCTCCGCGGGTAGACGCAACGGGACGATTGAGCAGAACGATATCGAAAAGGTCATAGCCCGGCGAGACGAGCTTCGCCGCCTACTCGACGCCGATCGTTTCGTCGAACTACAGAAGCAGGTCGCAGCTGAGATCGGCTTCCTTCAGGTGGACTCCGAGCGCCGCGTCGAAAGAGCTGCTGAAATAGCGGCGCGCTCGAAGCGTGATTTGAGACGCTCGAGAGCGGCAGCCGAGGCGCTGCTGCAGAGGCTGCAGGCTCTGAAAGTCGAGATTCCCGCCGACATTCGAAGCGAGCTCAGTGGTTCGAGTGCATCTTCCGAGCGCCTGGAAGCGGCTATGGCAAGAGCGTTGTTGCTGCTGCCTTCTCAGGCGGCGCCGGATACCGCGACAGACCGCCAACGCGAGCTTGCCAGTCAGCTTGGCGCCGGCGAACGTCGTGATACGTTGCGAGAATGGATTTCTCGACAACCTGAGGAGATGGAGGATCCCGCTTTGGCGCGCGTCGATGCGGTCCTGGGCGAGTTGCGCGGCCTTGGCATCGATTCTTCCCCGTTCGCAGACCGTGTCGCGCTCCTGGAAGCAGAGCCGCCGACGAGAAGACCGCTTGTCGCGGATAGCCTTTTGCTGGACCTGGCAGCGGCCGTGAAGGATGGCCGCGCCCGTGCGAAACTAGCAGACGAGCTTCGTGCGCGACGCGCCGAACTTTCTGTGATGAAGTCACCGCAGGCGGCCTCGCTGCTGAGCGAAATCGACCAGACCCTCACCTCGCCAGCTAGCAGCAACGGGCAAGAACTCGTCAAGCGCGCAGACTTTCTCATCGAGGAAGAATTCAAGGCGATGGCCGCCGAGGAACGCAGGCGTGCGGTGCTCGAAGGTCTTGCCAGCCTGGGATACGAGGTATCGGAGGGAATGGCGACCGCCTGGGTCCAGAACGGCCAGATCGTCCTGCGTAAGGCGGCCAATGCTGGCTACGGGGTAGAACTGTTGGGCGGATCGAGATCTGATCTCCTCCAGGTCCGAGTCGTCGGTATCGGCAGTTCGGCCGAAGTTCACGATGAGAATCGTGACCGCGACATGGAAACGATCTGGTGCGGCGAGTTCGATCGACTGAGGACGTTGGTCGCGAAAGCCGGCGGGAACGTTGCGATGGAATTCGCAAGGCCGGCCGGTCAATTCCCCCTGAAGATCGTCTCTGATCCGGGTGCAAGCCACGAAGCGGCTGATGCCGAAAGATTATATCGAGCACGACCACTCAACCGTCACAATTAAGAATCTGTAAGAAACCAGCCGCAGCCTAAAGGAAATAATCTTGTAGATACCGGCGACGATCACACGGCCCGAAGTATCTCTTTCGCGCGGTCGAGAGCTTCTGCGGCAACTCCTTGATAGCTATCCCTTATAATTAGACTTTCTATTGCGTCGCGCACAAATTCGGGATTTGGCTTATCGATCTGAACGACGGTTTCGATCACGTTCGGTCGACATGCGCGGATCAGGGCAGCGGAATGACCATCGCTTGCGGCAGCGATATCGAAGATATCATGCTGCCAACGGATAATGCTCACCGGAATAGCAGGAAAAGGCTTTTTGCAGAAGCAGCAAGCTCCGCATCGCTGATGCCGAACTGATGTGCGAACTCTTTTCCGCATGGACGGCTCAACTTTCCGCCGAAGAAAGCTGCCATGTGTCCGGGCACAGTCTTAGCGGCAGCCGGAAAGACAAGAAACGATCGCCTGCGCGTCCAGCTGTTTGCTGTGAGGCGCATTGATAGTGGGCAGAACGATAGCCGCGGTCTTCATATGTGATCCTTACACCCCCGAGAGCGGACGTCGGGAATCCACCGGCCGGGGTGTAATGCCGAATCCAACGGAGCCCTGACATCCACAAGAGCAATTGCCCATCAACAACAAGAGCATTAATTGAGGTCAATTCGAGTCCAACTATATGCATCCAAGAATCGTTGACCCCAATCGTCAGGGTTCGCGCTGTTCTGCTTGGCTTTCAAGCTTTTGAATGGCCTCACGCCGAAACAATGGCGGCAGCGAAATTGGCTGCGGTCACTCAAACCGAAATGGTGTTTCGCAGGGTGGCTGAACTCAAGCAACACATGCCATCGACAGAGCGCACGGGATCGTCACGTTAACGCTCAAATTCCTCGGTCGAGCGCGTTTTTCGACGAATTTCACCAGCGTCGTTGTGCGAGGTAGAGGCCATCTTAAATCGATGAAGCTGGCGCGTACCTTGGAAGACATTTGGAAGCCATCATCGGGACCGGGCGACGCAGTTTGCGGCGACGAGCGCGGTATACGGGGAACACGGCTGGCGGGGCGTCTTGTGCCAGCGCGCCACACTTGGCGGATCGAGGCTGGTTGCAACAATGCACGCAGACCTGACGTCAAACAGCAGATCAGTTTTCAGGTGATGCCGCGTGACTGCTGGCGGCGCGCAGCTGTAGCTTGCACTTCACTCGCTTCGGCGCCCGCTCCTGGCGATCCACGCCGCCTACCGTGTCGGTAACCCTCGCAACTCTTTCCGGGAGCAATGGGATCTGTGTTGATCGCCGCGCGCCGCACGTTTGCATTGGTCAATTTCGAGCGCTGCCGCGGCATCGCTGGCGGCGGCGATCCCTTGCGTTCGCTCGCGCGCCTCACGGGACTACGACTGCGTCTGCCCGCATACCAATTACAGAATACCAATTGCGAATATCAACTTTTGATTGATACAATTACACTCAACCACCGACAAATGAGGAAATTATGTCAAGGGTTGCTGCCTACCACACGGATTCGCTCGAATATCCGCCATCTCATCGCAACGTCTATCACGACCACGACAACTGCCCGGCCGGAAAACAGATCAAGCAATGGCACCGCAAAGCCGGTCAAGGTAATAGGCCGCGTTGCGATGATTGCAAGAAGCTCGGCTAAGTCGCGAATTTTCCACGCAGCACAGACTATGGATCAATGCCGAGCCAAAGGATCGGTAGGTAGATGATTCTGCGCGGCGGCGCATGTCGCCGCGCCTTTCTACCGCATGACTGTCGAAGGCGACCATAGCAAATCATCCCGTACACCCTGTACGCCTCCGCCTGCAGCAGCAGCAACGACACGTCTACGGACCAAGTCACCGCGCCACATAATATCAGTCCGCCACTCGAGCGCCAGAAAACTCGCCGTCAACGCGCACGAAATCACCTCGATCACAATTTTGCATCGGATCGCGCCACTCGCCGACACATGTGCTAACGTACAGCGTAGCGACAGATGGCGATGACACCCGCTTTGTCAAACGCCATCCGGAACTGCCCCCGTCATGGAGAACCACCCGCATTCTCGGGCTCATGATGTTGGTTGCAGATTTGCTCCGCCGCGAACGTGATAGAGAGTGGCGGAGCCGAACAGACTGCGTCAGCAGCGGGCACCTCGATGAGGCCGCTCTTTTGGTTGGTGCGGAGCCGGTAGCTGCCGCTGCGGATGGTCAGCACGTAGTTGTGGTGCAAGAGCCGGTCGAGGTGACCTTGCCCCCAAGTTTTATCCAGTCCTGAGTTCGTCCCGGCTGTTGGATTTGCCCGGTTGGGCGGTGGTAGCGACGGAGCTGGCGCGGGGCCCTCGACACAGCGCAGCGCCAGATCCCGGCGCGGGATGGCAGGTGATAGCGAACTCGGATGGCGTCTGCCATCCGATCCGCGAGTGTGGCCGTGCATCGTTGTAATCGGCGCGCCAGCATCTGAGCGCGACGCGGGCCTGGGCCAGCGAGGTAAATAGCGTCTCTTCAACAGTTCATCCCGCAGCCGGCCTTTGAAGCTCTCAATAAAGGCATTCTGCATGGGCTAGAAGTCAGGTGACGTTATGCTCCAAGGAGGAGTTGGTTTCAGGAGCGACGGCCAGCATCCGCTCGGGACTAAAATGGGAGGATCTCTTCGCTAAAGTCTGATCGATGGCTTCCCAAGCGGCCCTAGAGATCACGAACATCACCGGGCCGTGAGCTCGCTCGGTTTGCGAACTGATCGCGCCTCTCAAAATCCGATCGCGCCGTGTGGTTCAGGCATTGCGGATTTCAGCTGGCACCTCATTGGCACTTACCTCATGGCAGTTACCGTACGTGCAATCTGAACGAAGGGAGCATTCCAGCCACGACCCATCAGCCTGCCTTAGCCATTTGAGCGGCGGCTTATTACAACGCGCAACTCGGTCAGCGATAGCGTTCGTCGCTGGATCATCCGACAGAGTTGCGAACAGAACATTCGCGCCAGCCTTCGTTCCGCCCTTCGCAGGGCGCCTTTTCGTCTTCTTGGTCATCATTGTCCTCCACTCGAACAACCTTTAGAGAATCTATTGCCCCAGGGCGCTCTTGAAGCCGGTCGTAATGCCGCTGGTCAGCTGCGAAGCAATATGCGTACTTTCGCCGATTGGGATGAGGAAGTTTCCGCTCTGCGTTTTGTCGAGCGGCGCGAAGGTAACCACGAGGTCATGCTTGCGATTGCGCAAGGCGGACAGCAAGTTGCCACTTTGATTGAATGTTGCTCTCACGAGCTTCCATGCAGGAGTAATGCTTCCGCTAGTATCGATTTCGAAAGTTACTTGATGCGAAAGCACATTTTGCTTCGCGACGCTTGTGATTTGCCCTGTCGCGACGCCGTTGACCATAGCGTCGAGCCATTCCGCCAGTTTCAAGTCGCTCTGAATCAGTAATGAGTCGGTCGGCGCCGCGGTGTCACGCTCACACCTTCCGTTTGGCCCAAGATAGAGCTCGCTTACTTTGTAATAGAAATTTACCTTATCCACGCGAGTTGCGTCTGCTGATCCATTGAATGATCCGCTCAACGTGAAGATTGACGAAGGTGGCGAGGGAGGAAACCAAACAGCCGTCGGATTAGCCGTGGACTTCTCTTCAAGCTGGATAGTGAGGGCCACTTGAGCTCCCCACTTACGCAAGAATAGAGCATCGGACGAACCGGCTCTTGCATTGATAACTCTGGTAACTGCATCCTCAAGTTCGCAATGAACGCTTCGAACGATTGCCTGCACCAAAGCATTGTTGGAGGCGTATGATCCACCATTAGGAAAATCGCGAATTTCTGGGACGCGCAACCCACATCCTGCAAGCGCACAACCAGCGACAAGTGCGATCAAATTGATTCCCGGCCTCAACATGCCAAATCCCCGGGTTCAAAAATTAGCTGCGCAGGTTTCTAGAGGAGCGAGGGTCCCTCCGGTCAACCTGACCAAAATTGGTTGTTATCGAACGCCATTCGACCTGAGAGTGCAACTCGCAAAAGTAAACCTTCACGATTTGGTGCAACCCCTGTTGCGTGCCCGACACAGCACCGCGCGTTGCGCACAAAGCGGATGTTGAAACAATCAGTGCGCCTAGGATCGAATGGCTACTCGCGGATTCGTTGATGGTCGCAAGCGCTTGTCGGGGAACTGCATCACGGACGCTCGGCGACAGCCGTTTCTTGCTTTTCGAACCCATTATGTCCGCCCTTGCACTTGCCTAACTTCCCACCGCTTCAGAGCGGCGTTTGTGAAGGCGGCACTCGATGCCTTGCTGCATCCCTCGACAGTGGCGCGGCAAAAGCAGTCCGTTGTGGCAGGTTCCGAGCGTGAAGTCGGCGAGTTTATCGCGCAAGTGCACCCCTTCTCCACAAGAGCGAATGGCAGGCTGCGCGTCTTTTGAAGGTCGCTCTGTGATATAGGGGCGCTCTCCTGTCCCAAATGCCATTGACGAGGTGCGAAGCCGTGGGTGCGAATATTTCAAGGCAACCTGCTTGCGTTGATTCGCGAGCCTTGAACTTCTCTCTAAGGAAATCGGCCCATGGCTAGATGCACAGCACCGGTACGAGGTCATCGCACAGCAAGCGCGGCAGCAGAGTGCCCTGCATGTAGTGGCCGCTATCGCGGCTTCAGTTACCCGTCGTATTCCCCGCCCTCCACTCCGACTTACACCCCGTCCTACCCCTCGCCGGGAGGCAGCGGCAGCGGCCGAAGCAGCAGCGGCGGCGGCGGGTCCGGCAGCCGCGTACGAGCGAGATGGTCGCGCCCCGGTTCGTCCGTGTTGTACACGCCCGCCGAAGTGCGGGCACTCACGCCCATCCGCGAGAACGTCGAGAAACAAGCGTCCCTTGACCGTCGGGACGTCTTTCTCTGCCATGCGTGGGACGACCGGCAGGGTGCTGCCAAGGAACTGCACGATTTGCTCGAAGCGCGCGGTGTCAAGGTCTGGTTCAGCGAGAAGGACGTAGACCTCGGCGTGCCGTTGCTCCGCGCCATCGACAAGGGCTTGGCGAATTCGCGGATTGGGATCGTGCTGGTCACCCCCGCGCTGCTGTTCCGCCTCCCAAAAGAAGGCATCGCCGACAAAGAACTTTCGGCGCTCCTCGCTGGTGAGCGTCTCGTTCCCGTCGTGCACCAGACGACGTATGAAGCTCTCCGCGAGGTTAGCCCTCTGCTCGCTTCGAGAACCGGCCTAGACACCGCAGAAGCACCTATGGCGGACGTCGCTGCCAAGCTCGCCGAGGTCGTCCTATTGCCCTGATGGCCGCTCCACGCACAAGCGTTCCGGGCGCTGCCGCGCGAGTCATGCCACAGGCAAAGACGTCTCGTCGACGTGCACACTACTTTTGGCTATCCGGAGACCCACGGACGTGCTCTCCACCAGTAGTTGCGCTTAGTAACGGACGGGCTGGGGAGGCTTTTTAATGAGGAATTTGGGAATAGTGGCGCTCGCCGCCACCTTAGATGGTTGTGCGTCGTCGGCTGCCGATATCACGCCGAACTACGTTTCACCTGTGATGTATCAGTCCTACACCCGCCAACAGCTCGCCCTGGAGGCGCAGGGCGTATCTGCGCGCGCAGCTGCCCTCTCGGGTGCTCAGGACAGTCAGCGCACAAAGGATACAATAGCGACGACAGCCGCAGTCATCGTTTTCTGGCCGGCAGCGTTCCTAGTTGGCCGTGACAAGCAGACCGCAGCCGAGCTCGGTCAGATGAAGGATCAGATGGTCGCAATCGAACAAGCCTCGATCGCTAAGAAGTGCAATATCCAGTTTCAGAATAAGCCGCCGCCGGGAACAACCTAACGCAGTCCGTTTTTTCGACACCCCACGCGGAGCACCCGCCGAGTTGAACGCCGCGCCATGACCATCCCGCTCATCTCCGCCATTTCCCTATTGCTTTGTGTTGCGGGCCCGGCAGCCGCCGAATGCGGAGAACGGGGCGGCCCCGGTTATCGTGGCCCGAATGGCAAATGCGTCGGATGGGCTGAGATAGGCCGCATATGCGGCAATCCGCCCGCAACTCGATGTAGGCCTGAGGCAGTTGCGCCGCACGCAACTGATGCAGCCGGCCACGGTGCGAAGATTGAAGAGCTGCGCCAGCCGCAGAAGAAGTAACGGGCTCCCGCGCCACCAAGTAGCAGAAGGGCTACCGGGGGTCTGCCTGGCGTTGGACTTAGATTTGGTGATTTTGATCAGCGTCCTCCGGGTTAGAGCCGAGCCAGTGTCCTGAGCAGTTGCTCGGCTTGTTTTTCAATGACATCTAAATTCATGCCCTCGAGAACACACGACGTAAAAATTGGGGCGCGCATGCCCGCCTATAGAGAGCAAGGCGGTTAGGGTGCCGCATGATCCGAGATGCATCACAAATGAACCCATTGAGTTGATCTGTAGCTTAGCCGAGCAAATGTGGAGGGTAGTATGGCCCTGCACTTCAGCCGCGTCGACACCGGCGATCTGAAGCTATGGATCGCAAGCAGTGACGACTATTCATTCGTTATCAGCGACGAGAGCCGAAGCGGACCTGGCTTGCGTGGAGAACCCGGCTTTGTTGCGTCATATCGGCCAGACTTTCTGAATAAGCCCGCGGCTCAGGTGCCCGGATCGCCCTTCGGAGCATTTGCTGAAGCCGAACGTGCCTGCAATGCGTTCCTCGGCCACCCAATTATGGAGGGATGACGACCCGAGGCCGGTCGAGTGCGGTCCAAAAAGCCGCGTAGTGCATGCGTACGAAAAGCCTGCGATCGGACCGCTAAAGCATGATCCGGAAAAGTGCGAAGCGGTTTTCCGAAAAGATCACGCTCAAACAAAGAGCTAAAGCGCGATGACGATTCAACCTAATCACATCGCGCTTTAGAGGCGCGCCCCCTCGCTCAGCGCTTCTTGACTGCCGGTGATGAAGGGGATCAATCGGATCCGCTGACTGTTTGAAGAGCAGCCGAGCAGGAAAGCGGCGCGGACAGGCCCGGGAAAGCCAAAAAAGAGCAAAGTAAGGCAGGATTACTGATTGAAGCTGGCGCCCCTCGGCGCATAGTCACGCAATGATCGAGCAACGACCAGCTTTCATGGCTTGTAAAAACCCCGGCTCCGGCTGGAGGATCGATATTCTGTGGGCCGACGGCGAAACTGAAGTCATCAAGGGGTTTGTCACGGAGCATGACGCGACAAAGTGGATTTCTGAGCATTCGCTGACGTGCCAACAAAACACGAGCCAACAGCGCTAGCGGTGCGGCCAAGTTTCTGAGCGATCTCGCGCTGCGCGAGTTCAGCTTCGCGGATCATTTGTAGCAGGCGCTGTTCTTCCTCTTCTGCCACAATTGGCAAGACGTTCTCCGAATTGTTTGGTTCTGGAAATGCCTACGCCGCTGACTCGACGAAGGGAGGCAGAGCCGAGCGGACGGCCTCAGCGGCGGGCGCCCCGATGAGGCCCCTCTTTCGCTTGGCGCAGAGCGAGCAGCTGTTGCAGCGGATAATGATCCTGTAGCTGTGGTGCAAGAGCCGGTCCAGAGTCGACGGCAACCTCGGATCAGCGAACACGGTGCCTCCTTCGGCAACGCTAGCATGGCGCCGATTTCGTGGCGACGGCCGACCAGCTGGAAGAACAGATGCGCCGCGTCGGGCTCTGGCTTCACTCAAGTAAGTCAGTGACCTGGAGATTGACCGGCGTAATTCAGCGCGCAGCATTTGATGCCTTCTTAAACCTATCAATGATATCAGAACGTTCCCGCTCCATCGTCGCCAGTACAAGCATTTGGATGGGTCTTCCGCAGCGACGAGACAAGCGGCAGCCCGCCACGACCTCCTGGAGATCCTCGAGGATCGCTACCGCCGCCGCTCCACCATCGTGACCGGCGAGCTTCCCGTCGATCAATGGCACGCACTGATCGGCGAGCCGATGACTTCATGATGCCTCCTTCTTCGAACGCTTGGTGCGTCGCACCCGCTTGCGAAGCTGACTGATTTGTTCGTCTGAGAGCTCGATCTGCCATGGCTGGCCTTTGGCTAACTGACGACCTGCCAGCAATCCGCGCGCAAGATAATCGAAGATTGTTTGCGGGGTTACTCCAAGCTCAGGCCGCCGCGCCCTGAATCGAGAAGCTACCGTCGGGCCAGCGCATCGGATTCTTGTCCACGCCATTGATTTTGACGGTTGGAATGCCCCAGCGGGAACGCAGTACCCAGACGTTCTCGCCTTTGAAGGCGCAGCCTCGGGCCGCGACGAAGCCTTCCTGATTGAGTATTGCCGCGATCTCGGCATCCATTTTGTGTTCAGCATTCAACTCGACGATCCGTTGCCGCAACCGATCAATGTCGATGTAATTGCGGTAGGTGTGAACCCGCCGTTGAACGCGATGCTCGCTGGTTGCGCCGGTCTGCCAGACGATCTTGAGCCACACCTGACCTCGGGTCCGCTTCTGATCAAGAACGACTTCGCGGATGACAAATCGCAGAATGCGCTTGCGATCGGCTGCCGACGTGGTGGCCGCGTTCCAAATCCGCGGCAGGTTCTCCCCGAGCGCTTGTAGCCCTGCGCGTTCCGCCGGGCCAATCAGAAGCGGCTCTTGCGCTCGCCAACGCGCATGCTGCTGCTCGACCGCCTCGACGACACGCAGCTTCTCTTCCCAAGCCCGCTCAAGTGAGCGCGCCACAAGACGGTTCTCAGGCTCTACCGCGTCATACTGACGTCGAGCGCGCTCGGCGTCGTAGCGGGCGCGCTCCACGCGAAGCGCCCACTGGCGCTCGAGCTGACGGCTCTCCTGCTCCAGTTGGCCCGCCGCCGCGAGTGCGATCTCAATCTGATCCGGCACCAGGGCGTCGAGGACCACCCGCTCGACCAAGGCGTCAACGGCCAAGGCCCGGACTTCCTGGCACAGAGCACTGCCTTGCTGGTCCCGATCCGACCGGCAGCAATAGACCGGATAGTCAGCATTCGGGCCCGTGTAACGCATGCTCATGCGCCGTCCACAACGGCCGCAGATCGCAATTCCTTGTAACAGGGCTGCCCCCTTGCGCGGTACGCCAGCGTGTCCTGCCTCATAGCGGAAGACGTTATCTGCCAGTCGCCCCTGGTTGGCCATGAACTCCTCCCAGCTGATATAGCCTGGGTGAGCGGCGTGCAGGCAAACCGCCCAATCCGCGATCGCCACCTTGACCGTTCCCGTCAGCGATCCCGGCCGGCATCGGCTCGGATCTTTTTGCCGGCGGCCATAAACATACGCCCCAGCATAAGCCGGATTTTGAAGGATACTAAGGACGCGTGCACTATCTGGCGCACGCCAGACGATCTCGTGTGGAGATGGCCCAAGCAGCGGTCGAACCGGCAAGGACAATCCGTTCCTGCCCAGGTAACGCATCACGCGGCGAGCGCTTTGCAGTTCCCGGAATTTGGCAAACACGAGATGAAGACGGGCCTGCACCTCCTCGTCGGGATTGAGAACAATTGTGCCCACTCGATCGTAGACGAGCCCGGCTGGTAGCGGCAGCCGCAGTTCACCCCGCGCCGCCTTCTGGCGTTCCCCTTGGTGCAGGCGCATCCGAAGCTGATGCAACTCCGCCTCGCTCATGATGCCGGACAAGCCCAACAGCAGGCGGTCGTGGTAGGCGCGCGGATCGTAAAGCCGCTCACCATCCGCAATGAGCACGCCGAATACCGAACACAGTTCGAGAAGCTGATGCCAGTCCCGGTTATTGCGGGCCAAGCGAGAAGCGTCGAGACTCACCACAAGACCGGCGTTGCCAAGGCCGATCTCGGCAATGAGCTTCTGGAAACCATGACGATCCACGCCGCCAGCACCGGATTTGCCGAGATCCTCGTCAATGACCTGGACACGCTCCGGCGGCCAGCCCAGACCGATGGCGCGATCGACAAGGCGGTACTGTAGCTCGGTGCTCTCCTGATGCTGGCGCACCTGGTTCACGGATGACTGCCGCACGTAGACATAGGCCAACTTGGCTCGGTGTGCGGTCGTGAGCCGCTCGTCAGCGATGTTCGAGCTGATCAGCACGACCCAGTCCCCTTCCGGGCGTGCCGGGGATCGCTCGCATTCGCCGCATCAGCGCGGCGATCGTTTGAGCAATCTGGGTTTGCGTCGCGGTCGATAGATTCGGCCACAGGCGCGGAATGCCAGCCGTCGGATGACGGGGTGGATTTGCTAACGTCGGCAGGGGTCGATACGCAACGCGACCTGGAAGCGGTCGGTGGGTCATCGCGAATCACCTTCTCGTCGAGAAAGCTCAGACTCGCGCTCAAATGTTGCATCAATGGGATCAGCGTACGTGCACTGACGCGCGGCAGATCGGCCGCGTCCGGGCGGGAAGTGATCGCCGTCTCGGCAAGGTCCGTCGACGCGACCCGAACCGCCCGCCGCCGTCCGTCCGGCAGCGCGACGACGACGTAGGCGGGACCACGCCCCGACCGCTCCTTCAACACCTCAAGCCGGTGCCCAAATAGGAAATGATGCGGGTCAGTGATCGTGACGTGAGACACGACCCGCTCAAGAATAGGGGTACTCTGTCGTGTTCGGCGATCCCACCTACGCCGACACCGTCCTCGGCCGCCTGGTCCACAAGGCCCACCGGATCGATCTCAACGGCGAGAGCATGCGGCGAAGCTGCAAACCCGGCCGAGAGGCCTAGTAGGTGGCGCTGCGGACATGTGGCATGAAATCATCGCGGCGGAAGGAAGCCGCGAACGCAGCTTGCAGCGTCTCGGCCGACAGAGGAGAAATCCAGGGCAGTCTCCCTAACCAACGCACCCGGCCAACCTCGCAAATTGCTCTCAGAGCATCCGGATTCTTTTCCCCAACAAAGGCAATTCCGAGCACATCGATCTGACGTCTTCGGAGAGCCTCTATGGATAAGAGCGCGGAATTGGTCGTCCCGAGCGCCGTGCTAGCGCAGAGCACAACAGGGAGCCGCCAACGCTCGAAGACGTCAATGTAAAGGGTACCGCAGTTCAGCGGCTCCATCAGTCCGCCGGTCCCCTCGATCACCAGCGGCTGCTCACCGGAGGCCGGCACGTCGAGCGAATCCGTGTCGATACGAACCTCGTCGACCTCTGAGAAACCGTCGGACGAGCCGACCGCATGCAGGCGATAACGCTCTGGCAAGATTCGTTCGGCTGAAAGACCACCGAGCCGAGCGACGCACTCAGTATCGGTCTCTCCTTCCAGGCGAGCCTCAATCGGTTTCCAAAACTTCGCACCGAGGAGATTAACGAGCCCTGCGCAGAAAACCGTCTTTCCAATCCCGGCGCCCGTACCCGCCACCACAATCCGCTGCGGGCTCATCGAGCCTGACCTCTTGTCCCTTCGTCCAAAATATTCAGTATGGTCCTCACGTCTCCTCCCCATGACATTCAGCGTCGGTGAAACTCAAAAATATGGCCAATCGAGAGGGCCGCCTGTCGTTTGTGACGATCCGGCAGCCTACAATCGCGGTACGGTGATCCGGTCCCAATGGAGCACAGGTGGCTCAGTCGCCCTTTCACCTCGCCTCACTGATTTGCACAGCGGCGCGGAGTTAGGGCCATCGCACTGGGCCAAAAGGGGCCTCCCCGTATGACAGAGATTGAGCTTCGAAATTTGTCGCGCGTAGACCGCCTCTTCCCAGAGTTGAACTTGCTGTGTTGTGTCAGGTTAAGATTGCTATCGGCCTACAAATATTGTCCCGATCGTACGAAGACATCCACGTCAGGCAGGATGTGTCCTTACAGATGCAGAACGGTACGCTTCGGACATAAGTCCCGCGCGAAAATGGCTGATTTCGCCTGCTCTAATAGCGAAGACGTGCTGCATGGCCCTGACATTCACAAGTTCGCAATGGCTCAACGAAGGGATTTGTTGCTCGTTCTCAGCTTCTGCGCGACGCACTGTCCTATGAAGAGGCCAAGCCGGCTCGCTGGTTCCTCGAATCAGCTGCCGCGGAGGTCCCCGCAAAGAGCTACCCGCCTGCGCCCAAAAGAATACGGCGCGCGAGGCCAAAGCAAACTTTCTGTCGCCTTCACAGCATTGCGTGGGGCTTGATCTCGCTATAGGAACGCCCCGAGGCTACTGCGTCACGCTTATCGATCATCATGATTCGTCACATTGTCTTCTTCACAGCCAAGGATGAGGCCGGTATCGACCAGATCGTCGAAGGTCTGTCGATACTCACCTCAATACCTTATGCGCGCCGGCTCGAGATTGCGCTCAACCGCAAGAGCGATCAACTCGGCAACGATATCGACGTCGTTGTGTATGGTGAGTTCGACAGCGAGAGCGATCTGGCTGCATACAAATCGCACGATTTGTATCGAGAAGCGATCCGGCGCGTACGACCACTCCGGGAGCTGCGGCTTGCCGCTGACTACGAGCCATCAACAGATGTGCATTTCGCCGGGATGTCAGGGTTAGCCCAGATAGCACGGCCCAGGCGACCACCTGGCCGCGGATAACCCGATGAGTAGTCTAAGCGCGCCGCCGACGGGACGAAAACTGCTCATTTTCAGGACGGCATCACCTTTAGTGCGGGCTTCACAACGTGCTGCCCTTTAGTAACCGATAACCTCATGCACGTCCTGGAGATGCCGTGGATTGATCCAGTCAAGGCATTGCAATGCTTTGCGCAGCGGCCACACCTTACCTTTCTCGATAGCGCGGCAGAGCATGAGGTGCTTGGGCGCTACTCCTATCTGGCCTGCGAGCCGTTCAGCACATATTTTGTGTCGGATGGACAGGCTAGTTGGAACGACAAGATCGTTGCAGGTGATCCATGGGCCGTCCTCCGCAACCTTCTAGCCAGATATCGAGAGGCGCATCGCCCCGATCTCCCGCCGTTCCAGGGCGGCGCTGCCGGCTTCCTTGGTTACGATCTGAACCGAACGCTGGAGCGGCTGCCGCGGCCGTCGATTGTCGGTCTGCAATTGCCTCAAGCGGTACTAAATTTCTATGACGTGGTGGTCAGTTTCGATCACCGGGACCGCAAGTGCTGGATCGTCTCGACCGGATGGCCGGAGCAGGACTCCGCTCGGCGAACCGAGCGTGCGCGCCGTCGCGCCGACGAGTTTGCGGCGCTGCTAGTCAGGCCAAGGTTGCCGCCGCTCACCATTCCCAGCACTGCGGGCGCATGGCATTCGAACTTTGGCCGAGAAGGCTTCATCGCGGCGGTCCAGCGCGTCGTCGAGTTGATTCTGGCCGGGGATATATTCCAAGCGAACATCGCACAACGCTTTAGTGCCAAGATATCGCCCCTGTTCGATCCCCTCACCTTCTATTGCCAGCTGCGGTTATCGAACCCGGCACCATTCGCTGCCCTCTTGCGCTACGACAAGATGACGATTGCATCGAGCTCTCCTGAGCGGTTTCTGAAGCTCGACGGACGACAGGTCGAAACTCGCCCCATCAAGGGAACAATCGCGCGCGCCGTGGATCCGAAGGAAGATCGGCGCCGCGCCGAAATCCTCCTTGCATCCGAAAAGGACCGCGCCGAGAATATCATGATCGTCGACCTGCTGCGCAACGATCTGTCTCGCGTTTGTACGGACAATTCGGTCGAGGTTACGGCATTATGCAACCTCGAATCCTACGCTTCAGTGCACCACCTCGTCTCGGTTGTCAGGGGCGCACTTGCTGCAAATCAAGACGCCGTCGGTCTGCTTCGCGCCTGCTTTCCAGGCGGCTCCGTGACCGGAGCTCCGAAGGTGCGAGCAATGGAAATCATTGCGGACATTGAGCAAGTGGCGCGAGAGGTCTATTGCGGGGCGATTGGCTTCATCGGATTCAATGGACAGATGGATACCAACATTGCGATCCGCACCGTAATGATTGACGACGACCAGGCTGTGTTTCATGCAGGGGGCGGAATAACGGCGATGTCGGATCCGGAAGCCGAATATGAAGAGACGCTTGCCAAGGCCCAGCGACTGTTCGATGCCTTTAATGCCGATCCGTCCGGTGTATTTTGATCTTCATCATCGACAATTACGACTCCTTCGTTTTCAATATTGCGCGCTACTTCCGCAAGCTTGGTGCAGAAACCAAAGTTGTCCGGAATGACGCGATCCGCTGCGCCGATCTTGTTGCGTTCAAGCCACGGGCGATCGTCATCTCTCCCGGCCCCTGCACACCAATGGAGGCCGGGATATCCACAGCGGTTGTCCGCGAACTTTCGGGCCACATCCCAATTCTCGGCATCTGTCTTGGGCACCAGTGTATTGGGAGCGTTTTCGGCGGCCGGGTTGTGCGCGCCCGTTGTCCGATGCACGGCCGGGCTTCCGACATAGCTCACGATGGCCGAGGATTATTCAAAGAGCTCCCGTCTCCACTTTCTGTTGGACGCTACCATTCTCTGGCGATTGAACTCGGTGAGGCGGACGCGTCGCCTCTCGCGGTGACAGCCCGTTCAAATGAAGGTGAAATTATGGCTTTGTCCCATCGGCATCACCCAACCCACGGCCTGCAGTTCCACCCGGAGTCAGTACTTACCGATCAAGGTGACGCGCTGCTTATGAATTTCTTGCGCTTAGCGGAGAGTTTCCGAGCGTGAAGCCGGAGAGTTTATCGCGCAAGTGGCGCCTACTCCGCAAGATCGAATGGCAGGCTGCGTGCCTTTCGAATCTAGCCCTGTAAAACGACGAAACAGCTTCGACCTGTTGAAGGTGTAACCGAAAAGAAGAGCTCGGTTTGTACGCCGCGTACGCAACTTTTGCTTTTGCTACAGGCTGAATTGAATTACTTGAAGCCAGCACGCGTAGACCTCGCATCACCTTCATTCGGTGAATCGGGATCATCTTCTAGCCAAATTGCAAATTTGTTTTGCGAGATCCGCCAGGAGATTGGCGGTGCCTAAGCGGTATACTCTCCTACCGCTGCCCTAACGGGCGTTTCCTCCCTTGACTTGGCCGCCGGTCCTATGGATCGGCGGCTCACTTCGGTATCGGGTCAACGCTTTCAGGATTGAGGGAATCATAGATCAATCTGGAGCTCGACGACGACGGCGCTGGGGGCCATTGTGTATCGGGATTGAAACTATTTATGCAGCATAGAGGTGTGCAATTCAGCATTCGAGAAGTATTGTCGGGCGAGTGGCGCTACAGTTTTGAACTCGATGGCAAGACGATCAGTGGCCGAACCCGAACGAGGTTGGAGCTTCTTGCGGTTCGTCGGGTCAAAGATCGCATCAATCGTGAATTGAATCGCGCACGGAACATGTGAGTTGATATAGCCTCTTCCTTGGCGCGTTCGCGATCGCGATACTCTCGTTCGTTCTCGAAAGCGAGTGCGGCCTTCCGGTCGGCGGTTCTCTTCAGATGCTTCTGCGCCTTGCGGCTCGGCGACTTGCGGTATGCCTTCTTCCAACTGTCGTCTATGGCGAGACCAGCAGGCAGTTCGTGCGTTTTCCTTGAACTTCCCGCTTGAGCCCACGGGACGCTTCAGAACGACGCCCGGTGCCGCCGTGGTTCCTGCGATGACGTCTGGATCCTCACTTTCCTTTGCCGCGCCCTGATGGAAAAGATTGCTGTCCGAGCCCCAGGCTTTCAGAGCCAGCCTTCATCGACGGAGCCGCGATCGCCAAGTCGAAGAAGCCGAGCGGGGTTTGGTAAGTCTTCAGCTTCCTAGCCATGCCTAAAGCGCGGCGGGACACTTGACGGGAGACGGACGCAGAAAGCCTTTCCAGTTGGCACGGGGCCCCATGAACCGATACTCCGTTTCGGGGCGGGTCCAAATTCAAGACGGCTATCTAAACCCGGTTCCGACTGAGCAGGTCTCAAAAACAGCGATGTCGTCGGCTTTTGCCGCACCGCACAAAAAATTGCGGTGCTAGACTTATTCAACCCTCCGTCTCTCCCGGTTGACCTACACAGCCGTTCACTTATTGTTCCGCGCTGATTAAATCACCACTAAGTCCCCCCTCTGTTTGCAGCGGCATTCCATGAGAGTTGATGCACGTGAGCTATTCAAACATGTCACCGCCGAAAAGTCCGAACTCTATCGGAAGATCATGGATGCGTTCGCCGCGGCCAAGCGACAGTTCCGTCTCCATCTCAGACCCGACGAAGTTCTTGGTGAAGCGCAGTGGAATGCCGCACCTCCCAGGATCGAAGATCTTCAGGGCGCATTGGCGCAACTAACCGAATGGGGCAATCTCGAGTCGCAGCCTGACACGGCCCGTGTCGCTAGCATCAGCGATTTCTATCGTGCGCGTTTCCTCTATCGTCTTTCTGAAGGCGGGGAGGCGGTCGAGTCAGCCCTTGCTGTATTCAGCCAAGCACTAAGGCGGCGAGCCGAGCTGCAGAGCGTTGCGCTCGAAGACATCGCAAAGCAGCTGCAGGTTCTACGAAACCTCGCGCAAGAACCGGTGTTCGACGCCGCGAAAATTCATGAGACGCTGCGTGATTTGGTTCGAGTCTTCGAAGGTCTCGCCGAAAACGCCCAAGCGTTCATGGTTAGCATCGGACGCAGCATCGAGCTTCAACATTCGGATACAAACGCAATTATCGCCTACAAGAAGAGATTGATTGACTATCTTGATCGATTCATCGGTGACCTTGTCAGCCGCTCGGGTGGTATTGCGCAGCATCTTGTCGCGCTTGACCCAGTCATTAGCCCCCTTCTGCAGCAGGCGTCACAACGCGAATCGCGAGACGCGGCTCCTGTACAAGAAAACGAACAGGAAAAGCCTTCAACGCAGTCGCTTGATGCTTGGACAGAGCGATGGAAGGGACTGCGAGGATGGTTTGTCAGCGCGGGAAATGATCCGCCGCAAGGCGAAGTGTTAAGATCGAGGGCTCGATCTGCTATCCCGCATCTGCTCGCGGTCATCGCTGCATTGAACGAACGCCGCAGCGGTCGCAGCGATCGATCCGCGGACTTTCGTGTCCTTGCCCATTGGTTTGCGGATTGCGCCAGCGAGGACGAGGCACATCGGCTTGCCCGCGCTGCGTTCGCACTCAATCCGGCCCGGCACTTCCTGATCGGCGCGGAAACAAGCGATCTGCCGGCTACGACGCCTTGGAATGATGCTCCGCCCGTGCGCATACACCCGCGCTTGCGCGAATATGGCGAGATGGCTCCGCGTGGCCCGCTCCCGCGCGTGCAGGACCGTCAAGCCGAGCGAGAACGACTCCAGGCGCAATTGACGGAAGAAGATCGTGAAATCCAGGAGGCGCGCGCGCGGCTCGCGAGCGGCGAGCCCACGCGTCTGTCCGAGTTCGGCGAGCTCGATCGTCACGGGTTCCAGCTGTTTCTCACCCTGCTAGGTGAAACGCTTCCAGCGCAGACGCACCCCGACGAGGTTGTCGAACGACAAACTGGCGACGGCCTGTTGCGGGTTCGCCTGGAGCCGCTCGACGCAGACTCGACTGCAGAGATCGCAACCGAAACAGGGCTGTTCACCGGTCGCGACCACCTTCTCACCGTGACGTCCATGGAAGCGCGACATGAGTAGCGTGACGGAACAGCAGGACGGTCAAATCCGGCGTGGCGACGCCGGACGCCCGGATGGCAAGGCGACCCGCGTCCAGAGCCAGCACATTGGACTGCATCAAGCACGCTACGTGCGAGAGGAGATTTCAACCGCGCTTCGCGCTCTCTTAATGACACCGCTGATGACGTCAGCGCATCCTGATTTCACGGCTGTACGTCGACATTCCGAAACCCTCAGAGAATGGTTCGCGCGCGAAACGGGATGGATACTGAATGTCGAGCGCGACTGCGCTCGTCTTTTCAAGCGTCCTGCTGATCTTCTCGATTCCACGCGTGGCTTCCCGGATTACGATAGACGCCGCTATATCCTGTTCTGCTTGGCGTGCGCCGTCCTTGAGCGCGCTGATCCGCAGATCACGCTCCGCGTTCTTGGCGATCGGCTGCTTGCATTCGCCGCGGAGCCTTCACTGAATGCCTTTGCCTTCAGTTTTACGCTGCAGACGCACCACGAACGACGCGAACTTGTGGCCGTCTGTCGCCATCTTTTAGACATTGGTGTTCTCGTTCGCGTCGCGGGTGAGGAAGAGGGCTTCGTGCATCACATTTCCGAGACTTCCGAACATCTGCATGATGCGCTCTATGACATCCAGCGTCGCGTCCTTGCCGGGATTCTTGCCGCAGTACGCGGTCCTTCAACATGGGCCGCAGAAGAAGCGCCGCGGGATGTAGAACAGCGGTTGCAATCCCTTACCGCTGAACATGTGCCGGACAGCGACGACGGCCGCAGGACCGCTACACGGCGTGACCTGTCGCGACGCCTCCTCGACGATCCGGTCGTGTACACCGACTCACTCGATCCAGTGACGCGCGCGTACTTCTTAAATCAGCGTGGCCCGATGGGAGCTCGCCTTGCGGAAGCTGCTGGTCTCGTTCCCGAACAGCGCGCGGAGGGATTGGCGCTTGCTGACGAGACCGGAACGCTCACCGATCTTTCCATGCCGGCGGAAGGCACCGAGGCGCACGTCACGCTCCTGGTAGCCGAGCATCTTGCGGGTACGCTCCGCGATGGAGGCGAGCCTGAACATCAGATCTCAACTGAAGTCGACATCACGAATTTCATAGAGAGGGCGCGAGAACGCTATGGCCGTTATTGGCGAAAATCTGCACGGGAACCAGGCACGCAGCGTGAACTGGCACGTATCGCATTGGAGCGGTTGCGCAAGCTTCGTCTGATCTCTATGTCGGCGAACGGTGTCCGTCCGTTGCCTGCAATAAGTCGCTTCGCCGTCGGACAGGCGGAGATTCGGGAGGCCGGCACGGCGCGCAAATCAGCCGGCCAGCAAGATCACGATGCGCAATAACGGAGCCCAGCCGGACCTGCCCGCTCCCGCCCGCGAGCGGTGGCAGCCGCTTCGCCTCGGATTGGTCGATCTCTTTCACTACGACAGCGAGGAGTTCTGGTTTCGCGATGGACACCTGCTGCTTCGTGGGAACAACGGGACCGGAAAGTCCAAGGTGCTCTCCTTGTCGCTTCCATTTCTGTTTGATGCCCAGCTGAAATCGTCCAGAGTCGAACCGGACGGCGACGCGACGAAGAAGATGGCCTGGAATCTGCTGCTCGGGAAGCACGAGCGCCGGATGGGTTACACCTGGATTGAATTCGGGCGCTTGTCAGAGGACGGACAGCCACGGTATCTCACTCTGGGCAGTGGTTTGTTGGCGGTCGCGGCACGGCCGAACGTCGATAGCTGGTTCTTCATTCTTGACGGTCAGCGCATTGGTGAAGACGTGTGGCTCACGAGCCCGCAGCGTGTTGTGCTGACCAAGGAGAAGCTTCGAGAGACGCTGGCCGATCATGGGCAAGTCTACGACACGGCGGCCAGCTATCGCCGTGCGGTGGACGAACATCTCTTCCAATTGGGTCATGCGCGCTATTCGGCGTTGATGGACACACTGATCCAGCTTCGGCAACCGCAGCTATCGAAAAAGCCGGATGAAGGCAGTTTGTCGGCCGCGTTGACGGAAGCACTCCCTCCCCTGTCCACCGATCTTTTGACCGACGTGGCCGATGCGTTCAATCAACTTGAGGAAGACCGTCGCCAGCTGCAGGACTACCAAGCGCTCGCTCGTTATGTCGGTCAATTTACGGATCGGTATCGGACTTACGCTAGGACGCAAACACGACGACAGGCGCGAGGCCTGCGTAGCGCGCAAACAGGCTTCGACAATGCCAGTCGTGCAGCTAATGAAGCTCGCTCTGAGCTCGCAGCTCTAGAAGCGGCGGAGGAAGAGGCTAATGGCGCCCATAGCGCTGCAGAAGAGATCGTGGCCACAAACCGAACGCGCTGGGAAGTGCTGCTATCTGACCCGGCGAACAAGGACGCAAATCGACTGGATTCTGCCGCAAGAGAAGCGAGCGATCGCAAACGTGAGGCCGAACAGGCCGACGCAAGGTCAACGGCATCGAAGAGCCGCTTTGTCAGCGAACAAGGCGCTACATTTGAACGGGGCGAACGCCTCGCCAGCATAGGCGGCCAGGTACTTGACGTTAGAAAGGCCGCCTTGCCGCTCGCTCAGCTCAGTGGCACCGACCAACAGTGGAACCAGGGACTTCTGACCGGGTCGGATATCGCCGAGCTCGCTGAATTGAACGAGCTGGCTTGCGAAGCTGCAAAAAGCGATCTGCGGCAAATCATTGAGCGACGTCGTGGACAGGTTGCGCATGTGAGGAGTCTACGGGGAGCCGTCGACGAGGCCGAGCGGGATCATGACGCGAAGGATCGGTCACATCAGGAGCGGCAGGAGGAAGCGAAGGCAGCCCAGGCCCGACGTGATGCAGCGGATCAGGCCGTGGAAAGTGAGGGACGTGCACATCTTGATGCCTGGGCGACGCACTTTGGTACGCTGCAGCAATTGACGTTGCGAGATGCACAAGGATCGCTGAACTTGCTCGCGACGTGGGTTGTTACCCTGGAGGGGGAGAACCCGGCGCGCGGTTCGTTGCAAGAAGCTCAGCAGGTCGCCAGCGAGCGCCTCGCCACGCGCCGTTCGGCGCTCGTCGCTGAACGACGGGCAATCGAGAACGAAGAGGCGGATCTAACGGCCGAGCGTGAGCGCCTTGAAAAAGGCGTGGACGCTGTACCGTCCATTCCGCCATTTCGCGCGGCGGGGGTTCGAGTTGACCGCCGTGGCGCGCCTCTGTGGCAGCTGGTTGATTTCCACGAGCGTCTTGATGCCTCGGAGCGCGCCGGCCTCGAAGCCGCACTTGAGGCATCGGGACTTCTCGATGCATGGGTCGAGCCTGACGGAACTGTGCACATTCCGAGTGGGCCGCGACGGCTCCATGATACGGAACTGGTAGGACGTCCGTGTCAGGTGGAAACGTTGGCGCACTGGCTGCAGCCTGCGGGAGATCAAGTCTCGGCGGACATTGTCACAAGCCTGCTACTTGGCATGAGCTGCACGGAGCAAGATAGCGGCGAGGCGGAGACCTGGCTATCGCCGACCGGATGCTTCCGAATTGGCGCGCTCTCCGGCGCCTGGTCCAAACCCGTTGCAATCTATATAGGTTATGCTGCCCGCGCCGCGGCTCGCGCGCGCCGGCTTGAGGCTATCTCGGTCAGGCTTGAGGAGCTCGCTCAAGCACGAGCTGCTCTGGAAGATCGTTTTTCGGAGCAAGCGCGCGACCAAGAGCGTGCCGCGGAGGAGTGGCGTGGTGCCCCTGGAGACGATTCATTGCGAGCCTGCCACGCCGAAGTAACATCGGCTGCCCGTGAATTTACCTCGGCTTCCGGTCGGCTCGAGCAAGCCGCGCAAAGACTGGCGGAATCTGTCGAGCGCCGAAGCAGTGCGCGCTCGATCCTGCATAAGGACGCTCAGGACCTGCATCTTCCCGACGACTACGCTCAATTGAACGCCGTCGACACCACGCTTGCGCAGCTGACGGAAAAGGTATTTGCGCTCGCTCATGCGGCTCGCGAGTTGCGCCAGGCTCAATCGGAATTGCTGAAACAACAGAACCGTGAACGAGATGCCAAACAAGAAGCGGACGCAAATATTGCGCACGCAATCGAGCAGGGGCGCAATGCCAGCGAGGCGAGGATACGGCTGGAGACGCTGCAAGAAACCGTAGGCGCGAAGGTTGCCGAATTACAAGCCAAGCTTGAGACCGCCCGAACCGCGCTCGAGCTCAGCGAAGCTGATTTGAAGAGAAAGGGAGCAATTGCCCGAAGCGCGAGTGAGGAACGGGCGCGGGCGGAGCAAAAAGTGACCTCAGCCGACGAGCTATTGCAGGAGCGGATTGCAGGGCGTCAACAAGCCGTTGCTCGATTGCAGGGATTTGCTGCAACCGACCTTCTGCCGATCGCCCTTCCTGAAATTGACCTACCTGACTCTCGAGCAGCATGGACGATTGAGCCGGCGCTGACGCTCGCGCGCCGAGCCGAACAGGCCCTATCAGACGTTCCGCATGATGATGAGGCGTGGAAGCGGATCCAAAGTCATCTCTCTGTGGATTACACCGAACTCAGCCGCGCCCTTAGCGCGCTCGGTCACCAGGCCCAAATGGACCAAACGGCCGACTATGGACTGGTGGTCACTGTCGTCTATCAAAATCGGCCGGAAAGGCCGGATCGGCTTACGGAACGGCTCAAGCATGAAATTGCTCAGCGTCGGGAGCTGCTGACGGCACGCGAGCGAGAGATACTGGAAAATCACCTCCAGGCCGAGATTGCCGCGGCGATCCAGCGATTGATGCAGGATGCAGCTCGGAAAGTCGATGCCATCAACGAGGAGCTGTACAAGCGACCAACGTCGACCGGAGTCCGCTTCAGGCTGCAGTGGCTTCCGCTGGCCGAGGGGGCCGAGGGGGCGCCCGTTGGATTGGATGCTGCCCGAAAGCGGCTGTTGAACACAAGCACGGATCTTTGGAGTCCCGAGGACCGCAGCGTGGTCGGAGCCATGTTGCAGGATCGAATCGATATCGAGCGGGCGAATGCGGATTCGACGACGGGCGGTAGCCTTCTCGATCAATTGAGCCGAGCTCTCGACTATCGTCATTGGCACCGGTTCACCGTCCAACGTTGGCAGGACAAGCAGTGGCGCAAGCTGTCCGGGCCTGCATCGAGCGGCGAACGCGCGCTTGGCCTGACGGTCCCGTTGTTCGCGGCGGTCGCCAGCTTTTATAGCCAGAGCGGCTCGCCCCACTCTCCGCGCCTCGTGTTGCTCGACGAGGTTTTTGCCGGCATTGACGATTCTGCGCGGGCCCACTGCATGGCATTGATTCGTGAGTTCGACCTCGATTTCGTCGTAACAAGCGAACGCGAGTGGGGGTGCTATGCTGAACTACCCGGCGTCTCGATCTGCCACCTTCAGAGAATTGAGAATATCGATGCAGTACACGTCTCCCGTTGGACCTGGGATGGCCGCGCCAAGCAGCGTGAAAATGATCCAAATCGAAGGTTTGCAGGCGCATGATTGAAGGGGACGGCCGTCTCCAGCGTCTGCTCGGCGGCGATGCGCGGGCTCCACTTAGAAAGCGTCTTCGACAGCGCTTCGAGCGAGGCCCCGTGGATGGAAAGATACAGGGGTTTCGGCTTTCGAATCTCAGCAGCGCCGAGCATGCGGCACTTGCCGGGCTGATGGGTCGACCGACTCGTTTCTCAAGTTCCATGCAGGTCGATGTGCAAATGATCGACGCCGCCTTGAGCCGAGCAGGTGTCGCACCGTCACTGCGCGACGCGCTGGAATCAATAGACGGTCCGATCATTCACGCAGAGACGGCTCGGGCCGAGTTGAGAGCAGGATGGTCGAAGGCGCTGTCTGGCGCAACCCATCAGGATCTTTCGAGCTTTCTCCAAACGCCCTTCGGGATGGGCCTGGTGAAGCGGCTCTCGAATGGTGACACAGACGTCGCCACCCGACTTTGCTCGCAGGCAGATATTGTGCTCAAGCTTCTACCAGCCAAGGGTATGACCCGGGCACAGCTGGCGGCGAAAAGCCTTGGCGACGCGCACGCGCTCGACACGGGACAAGCCGTAGCGACGTTGGTACTCGCGATTTGGCGCAAGGTGAATCTCGACCGGGACATTTGCGACGACGCGCCAGCGCTTGAGAGCGCCAGGGTTCGCGACAATGGCGAGGAGCGGATTCGTGACATTTGGGCCAAGGCAGGAATTCTGGTCAATGAACTCGCACGGCCTGCCCTGTTTTTGAACCTCCAGATCAGCAGCGGCCGCTTGTTGCCGCTGCCGTCAGGCGAGCCAACTTACGCCTCACTGCGCTTTTTGTTGCGGTCCGATCCCCTCTGGATGGTCAAAGGACAAGACATCTACGTTTGTGAAAACCCGAATGTTCTCGCGATCGCAGCCGACGAACTTGGCGTGAACTGTGCGCCCATGGTGTGCACTGAGGGAATGCCTGCCGCCGCCCAACGCGCCATATTGCAGCAACTCGCAATCGCGGGCGCCCGCCTGCACTATCATGGAGATTTTGATTGGCCAGGCTTGCGCATCGCCAATCACGTCATCCGTGAGTTTGGGGCCGTACCCTGGCGGTTCGACGCCAAGGAATATGTGGCGGCAGTGGCACGAGCGCCGCGTCCCGGCTTTGCATTAGCCGGCCTCGAGGTCCACGCCTTATGGGACGATGCTTTGACAGCATCGATGCGAACCCACGGTCTTGCGATCGCCGAAGAGAGCCTGACCGACGACTTGTTACAGGATCTGGCTCGATGATCGTCCGATCTACCCTCGTCATACACGGGCCATTGGCGACACGAATGCAGCGTCTTGCGGCGGCGCGCCAGGGAAACATCGGACGTGAAATCCTTACCCTTCCACTTGTCGCCGCACGTCTCGCCGGCGGTTTTATAGCCCCGGTAACGACTGGAGTTCTCTATCCTGCGATTCAGGCGGCATTGGCCGGCGGAAGTTCCCAGGACCTCGGTAACGTCCCAAGCCTGCCGGGGATGCCCGCGCCGTTCATCAGGCGCTCGATGCGGTGTGGCGTACCTTTCATCCCTTCCCCATGACGTCGATCGCTTTGCTGATCTGTTGCTGCTCGAGACCCGCTTAAGGGAACTTCTTCCTTCCTCCAGGAGACTGCCGCGTGATCTGCGTGACGCCGCGATGTCGCGCGTGTTCCGGTCGAACCTGCTTGGGCCTGTCACATGGAAGGGATTGTCGAGACCGACGCGGTCTGGCGCCTTTTGCTCAACGAAATCGCTAGGTTGACCGATCTTGCGTGGGATACCCCTGTCCAGAGTGAGAATGCATGGTTCAAAGGCACGGTTTGCCGTAGACCTCAATTGCTCCGGCCGACGTTTCGGCTGGCCACATGCTCCAGCTTGATTTCTGGCGCCGATTTCTGAATGCGCATTGCTTCGCGAAGAGACTGGATCTCTATGGGACGCGGCTCGCCCTCATGCACAGCACCGCCCAAGACGAATACCTTCAGCTCCGCAACATTCAGGCGACCATCATCGACGATATGCAATCTGCGGATATATTCGGTTTCATCGTGATAAAATGTATAAACGCTGTCGGCTTTGGTTAGCCCATGTAGCCGTATTCCTGTATCTCTCAGCTCATCGATATCCATCTGAATGGTCCTTAGCATAGACGACCTCATCGGGTTTTCGTCCATGAGGCTGGAAAAGCGCAGGGCAGCTGCAGCAGCGCTGGTCAACATGATGGAGATCGTCGATGCCAGCCACTTGGCCGGGCTACGCCGGCTGTGCCGATAGTGGCGACGGCAATTGCACGACAACCCCCTGATGGCTCCTTTCGCAGGCGGCTGTTGACAAGTGACTATAGGTATATTACTATAATTGTGTGTGAATGATCTACTGCGCACGATCAAACCCACCGTATTCGTGGGTTCGAGCAAGAAAGACCTGCGGGCATTTCCCGCGGCCGTCCGAAGCGAGATCGGCCAGTCCCTTTTCGAAGCGCAGCTTGGCGAACACCCGCGCAACGCGAAGCCTCTGAAGGGCTTTGGCGGGGTTTTGGAGATTCGCGACAATTTCGACGGTGATACCTACCGCACCGTCTACACAACGCCTTTAGAGGGCGTCCTGTACGTCCTGCACGCATTCCAGAAAAAGTCCACCAGCGGCATTGCCACACCGCAAAGACACATTGACTTGGTCCGGCAGCGCCGACGCGACGCCGAGGCCATTCGCAGGGCAACAAAGGGAGACCGATGATGAGCACGAAGAAGAAGCTGCCCGCCCATAGCCGGGGCTCCGGCAACATTTTCGCTGATCTCGGCCTGCCGAACGCCGAGGAGCACCAGCTCAAGGCTGCTCTCGTTGTTCAGCTGAAGCGGTTGATGGCGGAGCGGGAGATTACCCAGACCGAAGCCGCCAAACTCGTCGAGATGAAGCAGCCGGACCTGTCCAAATTGCTTCGGGGGCACCTCAAGCTGGTTTCGGTGGAAAAGCTGCTGCGGATGCTGACAGCGTTCGATCAGGATGTCGAAATAACGGTAA
Organism: Bradyrhizobium sp. UFLA06-06; assembly: GCF_054820065.1. Taxonomy (NCBI): domain Bacteria; kingdom Pseudomonadati; phylum Pseudomonadota; class Alphaproteobacteria; order Hyphomicrobiales; family Nitrobacteraceae; genus Bradyrhizobium; species Bradyrhizobium sp. UFLA06-06. The sequence continues at coordinate 51,671 of NZ_JADFUD010000033.1, read as the reverse complement.
AGCCACATCGGAAGCGTGGCGAGGTCGGCCGGATCACATTCATTCCGGCCTAGTACTACGTTGAGCGGGAGGGGTCATGACATTCAAAGCGACCGCGGCTGGGGCCGCGCATGAACCTACCCTTCACTGTCCCAATTGCAACCACGAGATTCGGCTCACCGAATCGCTCGCCGCTCCCCTCCTCGCGGAGACCCGGCAGCGTTTCCAGGAACAACTCGCCAGCAAGGACGCCGAGGTCGCACGAAAGACCGAAGCAATCCAACAGGAGCGCGAGAAGCTTCAAAAGGATCGTGAACAGGTCGAAGACCAGGTCGCCAGCCGACTGGCGGCGGAGCGAAGCCAACTCGTCGCCGCAGAAGCGAAAAAGGCGCGCGAGACAGCCGCGGCCGAAGTCCAGGCCCGGACGAACGAGGCGGCCGAGCTTCGCCAAATGCTCGACGCGAACAACGCCAAATTGGCGGAGGCGCAGCAGGCGCAGGCCGAACTCATCCGCAAGCAACGCGCACTCGATGAAGAGAAGCGCGAGCTTGACCTGACCATTGAGAAACGCGTTCAGGCGCAGATTGACCCGATCCAGATCAAGGCCAGGCAGGAGGCCGACGAGGCGGCACGGCTGCGCGTCGCCGAAAAGGACCAGACCATTGAATCAATGACGCGCACCATCGAGGAGCTGAAACGCAAGGCTGAACAAGGATCGCAGCAGTCCCAGGGCGAGGTGCTGGAGCTTGAGCTGGAGGAATTACTTCGCGGCCGGTTTCCGACCGACACGATTGAGCCGGTCGGAAAAGGCGAGCTTGGCGCCGACGTGATCCAGCAGGTCAACGGGTCGATTGGCCAGCCTGCTGGCATTATTCTCTGGGAGACGAAGCGTACCAAGGCGTGGAGCGACGGCTGGCTTGCGAAGTTGCGGGACGACCAGCGCCGCTCCGGCGCCGACGTCGCCTTGATCATCTCCCATGTCTTGCCTAAACATATCGAGCAGTTCGACCTGGTCGACGGCATCTGGGTGGCTCATCCGCGTTGCGCATTGCCCGTAGCGGTTGCGCTCCGCCAAGCGCTGATCGACGTGAGCACCTCGCGCCTCGTCCAACAAGGTCAACAGACCAAAATGGAGCAGGTCTACCACTACCTGACGGGAACGAAATTTCGGCAGCGTGTCGACGCCGTAGTCGAGAAGTTCAACGACATGCGCGAAGATCTCGACAAGGAACGCAAATTTATGGGACGCCAGTGGGCCAAGCGGGAGACCCAGATACTGGCCGTCATCGATTCCACGGTGGGAATGATCGGCGACCTTCAGGCCATCGCTGGAAAAGCCATGCCGGAGATTCCGAGTTTGGAGGTGCCATTGCTGGAAAATGACAGCGAACTGGAGCGAAAGCTAGGATAGCACTGCAGCTGGTGCTCCGGAGCCACACTGCTAATCGCAGATGCGATTATGTCAGTTTTCGGAGTCGATCGGCTAGTTGAGCGTACCGGACACCGTTTCCGTCGGAGAAATGCCCGCACCACGCGGCAAGGAACAGCTTCTCTAAATCAAATCTCTTTTCGCGCCGTAGAATGATGGCAATGCGCCAGGGATAGTACGGCGCCGGGACTTCGCCCATCTTCAGGTACTTGGAAAATGCGTCGGCAACGATGGCCGTCTGCTCTCCGAGATTGTTATCAATTGCCTTCAGGTGGTGTCCGAATTCGCCTTCGCTTAGCGAAAGAAAAGCGGGTCCGGACGAGGCTTGATTGCAGCTTTCGCCGCTCGCAAGCATTCGCTCGATAACGGCACGCTGATTGGCGGACATCTACCTCGACCTTATCGGGAGGCAGCTAAGGGAAGCGAAGCCGGCAGCGGCGGCCGCGCGGGATGGATTTGCCGATCCGGCACCCGAAGGGCCGAAGGGAAACCGTTTCCGCCGGTTCTGTGGGTTCCCAGCCTTCGGGCGCGTCCCGCCAGCGGGACCGGGCTCTCGCGAGCCGTCGTCTCGGAACCTTTGGGCTACGGGGGGAGGTCTGAGTGCATATGGAATCGAGCAGAGTCAATTGGTTACTACTAGTTTTCACTCGAAATAGCCATTTCAGCGAATGCTGAAGACGATCTTTTCAGTGAAAATTGCTTGACTATTTTCACTGGTATGGCTATTTTCAGCAAATGCTGAAACCATACCCCACAGTGAAATTCGAGAAGGAAGCCGCCCACCGGCTGCAAGCCGTTTTGGCCGAAGTCCCGTTCCTCTCCGTGGTGGCCGTCAAGCAGAACGTCATTGACCCTGATCATCGCTGGGAGCTCGACCTGCTCGTTGAAGTCAAGTCGAATGGACGCCCCCAGAAGATCGTTTGCGAGTTCAAGAGCAATGGCCAGCCGCGCATCGTGCGGGCCGCGATTGACCAGCTCCGGCACTACGTAAAGAGCCTCGACAAGGGCGCGTACGGCGTCGTCATCGCGCCCTACCTGTCGCCCGCCGCGCAGGGCCTCTGCCGTGAAGAGAATATTGGCTTCCTAGACTTTGAAGGCAATTGCCGTCTGGTCTTCGGGGGCGTGTTCATCGAACGCGCGGTTCCTCTCAAGCCCGCGACCGAGCGCCGCGAAATCAAATCGATCTTTGCACCAAAGTCCGCCCAGATTCTCCGTCTGCTGCTACGCGATCCCAAACGTGCCTGGAAGGTCGCCGAGCTTGCCGAACAAGCTAATGTGAGCCTCGGCCATGTCAGCAATGTCCGCCATGCCTTGATTGACCGCGAATGGGCAAGCACCGACCGCGAAGGGCTTAGCCTTATTCGTCCCGACGCGCTGCTCGATAGCTGGCGGGCGGTCTATGAAAAGCCACCAGGCCAGCAGCTTCTCTTTTACACCACCTCACACGGCAGCGCCTTGCAACAGCGCCTGCCGAACGTCCTCGAAGAGGCCAGCCGCAAGGGTGAGGCCATGCTGGCCTCCTTCTCGGCGGCGCAGTGGCTCGCGCCATACGCCCGTATAAGTACCAACTATTTTTACGCCGATGAGAAGGGCCTCTCGGTACTCAAAGAGCGCCTTGATTTGTCCTCCCCGGCACGCGGTGAGAATGTTAGCGTCCTGCAAGTCGAGGACGAGGGACTCTTTCGGGATTCCATCGAGCCCGCGCCGTATGTCCGGTGCACGAGCCCCGTCCAGACCTACCTTGACCTCTACGTAGCCGGAGAGCGCGGAAGGGAAGCCGCCGAGCATCTCCGCGAGGAAAAGCTCCAATGGCAAAAGAAGTGAAGCCCGAGCCGCAGTCCGCTGCCGACTACGACGAGCGCACCACGGCGGCCGTGAAATCCGTGCTGGTCGAAATGGGCCAGATCCTCGGCAGCTTCAAGGGCAAGTTCGCGGTCATCGGCGGCGCTGTGCCCTGGCTCCTGCTTGAGAACGAGGACATGGCCCATGTCGGCACGCTCGATATCGACATCGCGCTCGATGCCGCAGCCCTCAAGGACGACGCCGAATACAAGGCGCTCATCGAAAGCCTAATGGAGAACGGCTACGACCAGCGCACCGAGCTCAAGAAGTTTCAGCTCGTGCGACAGGTCGTCCCCAACGACGGCAGCCCGCCCATCGACGTGATCGTCGATTTCCTGATGCCGCGCCATGTCGAGCTCACCAAGAACAAGCCGGCCCTCATTGAGAATTTTGCCGTTCAGCGCGCAGACGGCGCCGATCTTGCGCTCCAGTTTTATCAGATGGTGGCGATCGACGGCTCGATGCCCTCGGGCGGCAAGAACCGCGTCGAGATCGCGATCGCCTCGATCTCGGCTCTTCTGGCCATGAAGGGCTATGCCATCCAAAACCGGCATAAGCAGAAGGACGCCTACGATATCTATTACTGCATCCGCAATTACCCCGGCGGGCTGCAGGCGCTCGCCGCGGATTGCAAGCCGCTGCTCGAGTTGGCGGAAGGCAAACAAGGCTACGCCCACATCGCCGGAAAGTTTGTCAAGGAAGATGCCTACGGCCCAACGTCGGTGCGGAAGTTCGTCGAGGAAACGAATCTCCTCGGAGACCGTACCCCCGATCAATGGCAACAGGACGCTTTCGGACAGGTGCAGGCCTGGCTGAAGGCCTTGGGGCTGGTCTAGCGGGAACAAGCCCATGGCAAAAACACAGGGCCCTTACGGCGACCGATGCAAGAGCGGCGATGCGCTCTATCCCGCTGCTCGCCGTCGATACGACGGACGTTTTCGATGAGATCGCCGCGGCCAAGCACGAACCGCGGCGAGGTCGGATGCAGGCGGCGCGCGGGGAGGTGCTCGCCGCCTATCAGGGCTACGAGGGTGTCGCTCGATTTCAAATCCCGCGTCGTCAATCTCGACGGCAAGGAGTTCGCAATCATGCGATGGATGGGACCCAGCAAGCCGTTCATCGAAAAATGGAAGCGTGCATCAGCCCACGTCTTCTTCAACGCCGGCGCCTATATCTTTTACCTTGCCGGCCCCGGCGTGGCTTCCCGTCTGGGTGCCCCTGAAGCGCGGCGAATTCGCCCTCTGTGCCCTGACACGCGATGAGTTTTTGCGGGCCGTCCGCTGGGAGGATGGCGCTCCTTGACCCAGAAGTACGAGGAGAAGAAACCAAACGTACTCGATCCACGCCAGTTGGTGCGCATCGAGGCCGTGCATCGTGGCTTCCTGTATCAGCACCTCTATCTGACGAATTGCCTGCTGGGCGCGGGTTCGGTTGGCGTCGACAAAATCGTCGTCGAAGGAGACGAGGACGTAGAACTGCATCGGGCGGCCGACTGCTTCTATGTGCAGGTGAAGACGCGGTGGATTCCATTGCGACACTCGTCACGCCGCACGTTTTGAACCAGTCCGCCAGCTCATGCAGGTCTCGCGTGAATGTGCCGAAAGAGCGCACAGGCACGTCAGTGCAAGCGGGGTTCACCGCAGCCATGTGCATCTTTGATCCGATGTCGACGGCGGCGGCCGCGACGTTGACTGGCCTAGGTTCTGGGCGGTCGCCGGCCGTCCTCTTCTTGAGCATGGCAATCCTCCATTCAATAATGAGCAGGAGGGTTTGAGCTATGCCAATCGTCATCTTCCTAATCGGGATCGTCGCCAGGGCGACGTCACCACTCTCAAGTTCGCATGCACCCATGGACCATGTTTTTTAACGGGGATTGTGCCTCCAATAATCGAACGGCCGCTACCCTCCCAGCCGCCGAGGGTAGCACAAGGCTGTTTCTACGCCGCACAGGCGCGCCACTGTGCTGGACAGTTTTTTAAAATGTCGCGCTCCATGCGCAGCCGCTCGTTCTCTCGCTGCAAACGCGCGATCTCTGCCGCGTGGTCCGCCGACGGCAGCGACGCCTGCGTTGTGGGGCGCCGCGTCGCTGCCGTCGGCTCCAGCCGGGCCTCTCGCTGCTCCACCCACCGCCGTAGCACGGAATCGCGCAGGCCAAGCTCCTTGGCCACAGATCCGATCGAGCGCCCGCTCGACGCTACGAGGTCAACCGCTTGCCGCTTGTAGTCGTCCTTAAACGACCGACGTTGACGTCCTTCCATCCGACACCTCCTGGCTCTTCGAGCCTACTACAGGTGTCCATCAATTCGAAGGAGGTTCACTGCTTACCACCTGCCCGGACGCAGTCGCGATAGAGCCACGGTGCCGCGAACGAACCTACCCAGACGCCTAGACCGCCTTGCTCGGCGGCTCGCTGATCTGCGGCGTACCTGCCCTTCGAGCACTGGGACCAGTCTAACGTGTGCCCCTGCGATACAAGCCACTGAGGCAAGTCTAACCCAACCTCGCTGCTCGAAGGGCGGAATGGTCAGTTCGTGGTACTGGGATGAGTTAGGTAGTCGGATGGTTTGCTCTCCGGCAAGGGGGGACGCTGTTTCTAGATGAAATCGGAGAGATCTCCGGCTCATTCCAGGCGACGCTGCTGCGGGTGATCAGGAGCAGGAATTGTAGCGCGTCGGCGGCAGCGCGGGACAATCGGCATGCTTGCCGAGAAAGTCCGCAACCTCGGCCTCGACCGCCAAGGCCAACAGAGCAAGCGCCCATTGCGCAAGATTTCGGTGAGTTGATTGTCGACGTTTCCCGGTTGAACTGTTCTCTTTGGACACGGAAGTGGAGGCGTCATGCCCCCACGATAGCTCGACGTGATGTCAGCGTAGCGCTCGCGAAAAATCCCGATCTGAGGCATGCGTTTATATAGCCCGCATCGCAATATACCAACGTGTAATCGAGCTAGCCACGGGGATGATTGGCACGAAGAGCGCATTCACTCATTATGGCTTAATGGCTATGTACACTCAATTTTACCCGCTATTCGGGGAATCGCAGGAACGTACAGCTGAAGGTGCTGCACCTAACCTATATTCCAGTTTAATCGATGACCTGAGTCAGTTGAATTTCGCAGATGCGGATGACCGTCGGGCATTTCCTCCCACCCTACACAGCATATTTGCAAGGCATGGACTGTTCGGCCTCACTACACAAGTAGAGCACGGCGGATTAGCTCTTCCCTTGCAAGAGGCAATCGACCTCATCTCCGCCACCGCATCCTTTGATATCTCGGCTGCCTCTACCCTCGTCATCCATAACTTCCTGGCCTTGCCCTGCATCGAAGCGGCGCCGCACGTCCCTGAACAAAGGCAGGTCATGTGGGGTGCAACACGCGGCGACCTTTGCGCTTTCGCTTTGACGGAGCCTGGAGCTGGCTCTGCCCCGCGGCATATAGAGGCATCGGCTTTTATACACGGAGATAGAGTTCGCATCACTGGCCGCAAAATCTGGATTGGCCTCGCTGACTGGGCTCGCTGGATCGTTTGCTTTGCCCGAGCCTCTGGTCCAGATGCGAAAGGTCGGCTCGTTGGTGTATTAGTTGATAGGCAGGCTCCGGGTCTAAAGGTCACCCACGAGCATCGCACACTGGGTTTGCGTGGCATTATCCAAAATACTCTGGAGTTCCAAGATGTCGAGGTGCCGAGCGCTTACGTGCTCTCTCGCGATCAAGACGGCTGGGGAGCAGCATCATCTAGCATGAACCGCGGGCGTATCGGTGTGGCGGCAATGGGTCTTGGAGCCCTTGAGCGCGCTATCCAGGTTGCAGCCTCTTATGCGAGCCATCGTCGACTAGGTAAGCTGCGCATGATTGAGAATAGCTATATCGAGCAGTTATTTGGGCAGATGGTACTCCGGCGCGAAGTAGTGAAGGCAATGCTGTATGCTTCCTGCCGACTTGTCTCAGCGCAGGGCGCGCCTAACGTCCACCTTGCATCGGCAACGAAGGTTTTATCGTCGGAGTGGTGCGGCCTCGTCGCTGATCAATGTGTCCAACTGCTGGGTGGCCGTGGATACGATGAGGGAACGCCTGTCGCTAAAATCTATCGAGATGCCCGCATTCTCCGTATCTTCGAAGGTCCGACCGAGACGCTCCTATCACATCTCGGCCGCTGCCTTCTCTCTAGAGCCACACGTGACGAAATAGCCGATCTTTTTCTGTCTCTTGGTGCGGCGCCAGTCCATGCTGCTGCAATTAAGGAACTCTCTGGGCTCAGCGAGACAGACGGTGCGGTGCTAATCTATGCGGGCTGGCTCGCCACACTAGGACTGGCACAAGCCGTCATATCTGCTGGTTGCTCCTCCGCCTCAGATTGTGCCGCAGCCGCCCCTGACCTGATCAGTTCGGAATTCGCAGCTCTTCGCTCTCGCGCGCCGGCGCGCCCATGTTTCGAAGGCCGCATTCGCGCCAGTCGGACTCTGAATGCCTTTCTTCAAGACGCAGCTTCTTCCATCCGCTCACCTGTCCTCACAGACGATTACCTCAAATTGGAGCAGTATGTCTAATGTCTCGCTAGCAAGCGGAGCGAGGAGGTCGATCCTATGGTCGCCGGCATTGCGAGCACGCCGATTCACGCTCGATCCTCAGCAAGCGCTTGCCACGCCAACAAACCAGTGATCGGGCGGGTCAAGACCGCCTGTCTCCCCGAAGGCGGCGGCGAAGAGCCTAGGAACAGAGGAAATTCGCGCGAGAGGCGAGACCATTTTGAGATTCAAACCATGCGTTACGCTAATGATGGAGCCATTTCGGCCGACACCGGGCAGCCTAGAATCCGGAAGTAGGTCTCTTCGGAAAAGCTACGGCCAACAATTTTTGCGCTCACAGAATTTTGCGGCTCGATAGTTAACATCTAGCGCTAAATACTCGCGGCCATACTTCAGCAAGAATTCGCGGGCTTCATCAGCGGCCCGCCGTATCGCTCCGGAATATAAGCTAGCTGTCAGTTCAGATTCGAAACGAGAGCCCCTCGTCCTCCGCCATGCCGCTTCCATCGACCAGGATCTTCCGAGTAAAGCCCGGTTCTTGCAGAGCTTCAATTCATTCCGCTCGGGCGTCGAAAACATGATCGCATGGCGCAGCGGCCCCTCACCAGACTGCTTGGATTCTCGCAACAGAATAAAGGGCGACTGTCAAAGCGCGCCCGCGGCAACGAATTCTCCCAGTTGACGCCAGACGAAGTCACGAAGTCGAGGAGCTTTATCAAGCCGCCTTCTACGATGCCGGTTAAATGTCTTGTCAAGCGTTGGCTGATTTTATTGCCGTCTCCCTGCAGGACCGGGCTGTCGGCTGGCGCTGAAATCCCGGCTTGCGCCGGGTTTTCACCCTTCGGCTTCCATTCCTGACGGAAACTCCGGCGCGGCGGATATCGTGAGTCGCCGTCGCGGGTCTTGCTCGAAGGCCTTGGTCGCGCGTCTTGGTCGCACGTTTTGGGCGTTGGCGTTGCCGACCGACGATACAGGGAGGCAGAGGGGAGCGGCCTTGGCCGTGACGGGTTGAGGGTCGGAGAAGAGTCTTCCGGCGCCCGTCATGGAGATTGCTCCCATGAATACGCAGATTGTTGATGCCAGCCGCCCCCCAGTTTCGGTTACAGGGTGGATGTGAGCCGCGGCGAGCGCGTTGGTCGGGTGTCCTCGGAGTGGTTCTGTCGTCCGGCGGATGAGTTATCTGTCACTCAACGAATTGGCCTGCACGATGCGCGATTGCCCGGACCGCAGCCGGACGCGCGTGGTCGACAGCGCGCTCATCCATGTCGAGGCGAGCGGTACTGATCCTGAGCCCCTGGCCTTGATGCTGCCCGGCTCGGACACGCCGCTCGTCCCGACCCACTGGAGCTTCGGCCAGCTTGCAAGCCAAGTTGGCGCGCCGGCCACTTACCTGCGGCAGCTTCCCGCGACACTCGCAGCAATCAACCTGCTATACGGCCTGACCGCCAATCGCGTCGAGCAGATCAAAAACGCTCTCGAGCGCGCGGTAATGTTTTAACCAGCAACGGTCATGAGCGTTCCTCGCGTTTCGTTTCGGGAGTTCTTGAATCGCAGAATAAGATACTCTGAACGACAGCGCTGCCAAGTGAGCTCGTTCGACCGAAACAATAAGCTTTCGAGAGGAAGTATGAAAGACGGCGGCGGCGGGGCAGTTTCTTCAGCAAACGGTGCCGTAGCAGCCGCCGCATCCGGCTCAGTCTTACCCGCACGGGATTCGACCAAATGTCAGGCCGCCGTATTCCGCGCGGGTGGACATCATGCGACAAGGTTGAGAGAGCTATGGCTTGCTGAATTGCGATAGACTGCACGGACCAGTGGAATGCCCCCGTCTGCTTCGGAAGGTGCGCATTTGGTCTCCGAAAGCGACCTTGAGCTCGCTCTTGATTTCGTCCGGGCTCGGGCCGCCGGACCGGTCGAGGGCATTTTTGGTCCCGGGTCGATGACCTGGCGGATCGACCGAGAAGCCATCACCTTTTTGGGCGCCGGTCGTGCCTTGCTGCTTCAGCTGGCGCATCCCTGGGTCGCCGCCGCCGTGGCCGAGCACTCGCGAACCTTCGCGGATCCGATCGGTCGCTTCCATCGAACCTTTGACGTAGTGTTTACGATGGTGTTCGGCTCGCTCGATGCGGCCCTTACCGCTGCCCGGCACCTGCACCACCGCCATACCATGATCGTCGGCCGCCTGCCCGAAGCAATCGGTCCGTTCGAGAGCGGCTCGCCCTACCGCGCCAACGAGGTCGCAGCGTTGCGCTGGGTCCACGCGACCCTCGTCGACACTGCTCTGGCCGTCCACGACCTGATCCTGCCTCCGTTCACGGTCGAAGAGCGCGAGCGCTATTGGGCCGAGAGCCGGCTGTTTGGGGCATTGTTCGGGCTGACGTCGAGCGACTTGCCGGCGGATTGGGACGCGTTCGCCGCCTACACCGCGGCGGTGATGCAATCGGATACATTGTCCGTCAGCACGGCCGCGCGCGAGGTGGCCCGACAGATCTTCGCCGGCGGGCGACCATGGTTGCGGCCGCCGCGCTGGTATCAAACCCTGAGTGCCGAGCTGCTGCCGGACCGATTGCGCACCGGCTTCGGATTTGCCTTTGACGAGTGCGATAGGAAGGCCGCAGAACGTGCCCTTGCACGAATACGTCGCATCCAAAATACCGACCCAGCTTCGCTACGTCGGCCCCTACCAGGAAGCTCAAGCGCGACTGCAGGGAACGCCGCAGCTGGGCTGGACAACCCGGTGCCTGAACAGGGCATGGATAGGACGCCCTAGGTTGGAAGAGCGCTGGAACAGGTGAAGCAGTCCGGGACAGCCGCCGACGTAGCGGCGACCCTTTTGGTCCTCCCGCGACAACCGACACGCGAAAGACTTACGCATCTACCTTCACCAAAACTTCCCCGGCGATGATTTCGGGGTCTCCAAGATTAAGGTCATGCAGGCTTGCTTGAACGAAATCCAGAACTTTATCGTTCGCAGCATTGGCGCTTTCGCGGTCCTCGAATATCATCACAGCGACACCGACGCCATCGCCCCCATCCAATACGTAATAAGATCTGAATCCGTGCGATTCCCTTAGGATCTGACCAATGCCGCTTTTGGCGCGGCGAGCAGCATCCGCAACCGAACGAACCTTGGTGTACTTTCGAATGAAGATGTACATCAGCCACCCATGCGTCTCAGTCCCAACCGGCGCATCAAAGCATATTGGGCCTGTTCTGGGCTAGGACCTACTTCCGCGTTGGTGCGTCGATTTAGTATGCCCGCAGCCACGTCCGATCCTGCCCAAAACAGCCCCGGCAAAGTGAGGGGCACGGTTCAGACACCAAGGGCGAACAGGCGACATGGTCCAAGCTCTTGCGCCGGAGTGTCACAGACTTATGTGAGAAGCGGTGAGCACTCGCTTATTGCGACTGCCAATCCAACAATAATCACAAAAGCCAAGGAGGATCGCATGAAATTCCGTCCGCTTCACGACCGCGTCGTGGTCAAGCGTATCGACGCCGAAGAGAAGACTGCTGGCGGCATCATCATTCCGGACAGTGCCAAGGAAAAGCCCTCGCAGGGCGAAGTCATCGCCGTTGGCCCGGGCGGCCGCGATGAAGCCGGCAAGCTGATCCCCATCGACGTCAAGGTCGGCGACCGCGTCCTGTTCGGCAAGTGGTCGGGCACCGAGGTCAAGATCGACGGCGAGGAGCTTCTGATCATGAAAGAGAGCGACATCATGGGTGTTCTCACCGGCGTCGCCGGCTCCAAGAAGGCGGCCTAACGCTGACCGCCGCAAACGCTCATCCCTGCCTCGCAGGTGAGAGACGAATCTCAATTCAAGGAGGAAAATATGTCAGCTAAAGAGGTCAAACTGGGCGTCGATGCCCGCGATCGCATGCTGCGTGGCGTGGACATCCTTGCCAATGCGGTGAAGGTCACCCTCGGTCCGAAGGGCCGCAACGTGGTGCTCGAGAAGTCGTTCGGCGCGCCCCGCATCACCAAGGACGGCGTTGCGGTCGCCAAGGAGATCGAGCTCGAGGACAAGTTCGAGAACATGGGCGCCCAGATGGTGCGGGAGGTGGCGTCGAAGGCGGCGGATGCTGCCGGCGACGGCACCACCACGGCGACCGTGCTGGCTGCGGCGATCGTCCGTGAAGGCGCTAAATCGGTTGCCGCCGGCATGAACCCGATGGACCTGAAGCGCGGTATCGATCTCGCAGTCGAGGCCGTCGTCTCGGATCTAGAAAAAAACTCCAAGAAGGTGACCTCGAACGAGGAAATCGCCCAGGTCGGGACCATTTCCGCCAACGGCGATGCCGAGATCGGCAAGTTCCTCGCTGACGCCATGAAGAAGGTCGGCAACGAGGGGGTGATCACGGTCGAGGAAGCCAAGTCGCTCGAGACCGAGCTCGACGTCGTCGAGGGCATGCAGTTCGACCGCGGCTACATCTCGCCCTACTTCGTCACCAACGCCGACAAGATGCGCGCTGAGATGGACGACGCCTACATCCTCATCAACGAGAAGAAGCTCTCCTCGCTGAACGAGCTGCTGCCGCTGCTCGAGGCCGTGGTGCAGACTGGCAAGCCTCTCGTCATCGTCGCTGAAGACGTCGAAGGCGAGGCTTTGGCCACGCTGGTCGTGAACCGTCTCCGCGGTGGTCTGAAGGTCGCAGCCGTCAAGGCTCCGGGCTTCGGCGATCGCCGCAAGGCCATGCTGCAGGACATCGCGATCCTGACCGGCGGCCAGGCGATCTCGGAAGACCTCGGCATCAAGCTCGAGAACGTCACGCTGCAGATGCTCGGTCGCGCCAAGAAGGTGATGATCGACAAGGAGAACACCACGATCGTCAACGGAAGTGGCAAGAAGGCCGACATCGACGCCCGCGTTGCCCAGATCAAGGCGCAGATCGAGGAGACCACCTCGGACTACGACCGTGAGAAGCTGCATGAGCGTCTTGCCAAGCTCGCAGGCGGTGTCGCGGTGATCCGCGTCGGCGGCGCGACCGAGGTCGAGGTGAAGGAGCGCAAGGATCGCGTTGATGACGCGATGCACGCGACCCGCGCGGCCGTCGAGGAAGGCATCCTGCCGGGCGGTGGGGTCGCCCTGCTCCGGGCCTCCGAGCACCTCAAGGGCATCCGCACCAAGAACGACGACCAGAAGACCGGCGTCGAGATCGTGCGCAAGGCGCTGTCGGCTCCGGCCCGCCAAATCGCGATCAACGCGGGCGAGGATGGTTCCGTCATCGTCGGCAAGATCTTGGAGAAGGATCAGTACGCGTTCGGCTTCGACAGTCAGACCGGCGAGTACGTCAATCTCGTCAGCAAGGGCATCATCGATCCGACCAAGGTCGTACGCACCGCGATCCAGAACGCCGCCTCGGTTGCCGCGCTCCTGATCACCACGGAAGCGATGGTTGCCGAACTGCCGAAGAAGAACGCCGGCGGCCCCGCGATGCCTCCGGGCGGCGGTATGGGCGGCATGGACTTCTAAAGTCCGCGCTCAAGCGATCCAAGAAATGCAAAACCCCGGCAGCGATGCCAGGGTTTTTGTTTGCGCGCAAACTGCCTGGTAGCGCAGCCAATGCCGATGATACTTCGCACAACCTCACGCCGATACAGGAGCCTTCCGCTGCTCACAGCACGCACGTTATGCACAACACTCTCCATAAATATACGTTGGCTTGATTTGACAATTTCAAGAAATTCTCCGCGAGAGTCGCAAACCGAACCGACAGTGGCGCCTTCGTCCCGCAGAATAGTGTCGGGGCGGGATCGAAGCTCACCCAAAACTCAGAATCTAACACGGAGCGTCAGCGCTGTCGTGACGCATGCAAGCGTTGCGAGCGATCCTTTCGCGCGAGAAGGGGACTGCGCCTTGAGTGAAAGTGAAATGAAAGTCACGGTGAACGGCACGAACATCCTCGGAATGCCGTTGTTGGGTTTCCCGAAGATCGCATTGCCCGGAGTGGTCGGCGATCTAGCTGTGGAGAGCTTTGCTCGCGCGCGCACAGCCTCTGAACAGATGACCGAGGCGTTGAGCGAAACGTACTCGCGCAATGCGGGCGTCGCGACCGATTACGGGCTCAAGGTGCTCGAAATCTCTCACGCCAATACCGCCTTCGCGTTCGATTTGTTCGCCCATCTGCTTGGCAGCGGATCGGCGTCCGAGGTCTTGACCTTGTCCACCGAGCGAGCCCGCAAGGCCTTCGACCAGAACAAGGAATTGTGGGAGCTCGGCCAGAGGGTTACGACAGACATGCGCGGGCAAGTCAAGAAGCACGTCGACAGGGCTCTCCATCACGCCGCCTGAGGAAGGACGGCAGGCCGGCCGGCACAGGAGGCTTACGGCTCTACACCAGCTCTAAACCTTGATATAGTTGAACATGAGGTCGGTTGATCGCTACAACTGTTTTCGCGTCTTCCTTGACCCCACTTGGCTGACGCACCTTCCAAGTTGACGGCCCTGGCCCGCCCCGCCGGGGCCGTTTTCTTTGAGTCCGTCCAGGCGCGACAGCGGCAAAAAAGCCGTGCGACGCGCCCGCGATGTTCAGCTCCATTCCGCGTATCGCCAGCGCGACATCGAATTGGGTGGCGTGGTGATCGCGAAGAATTTCGCCAGCGCGAACCGGACGACGTGGCCGAAGTGGTGCGTGGCGACGGTCCTGCGGGCGCTGCGCACCGCTGTGAGGCTCGCGGCGAACAACGCGCGCAACTTCCCGCCAATCTGCCCCTTCAGCATCGGCGTCGAGTAGGCGAGCGGCCTGCTGTGTAGAGAGCACGACAGGGCCGCCGCCAAGGCAGCAGCGCCGAGGGCAATGGCACTGCGAAGTCCACTTAGCCTGCAAGAAATAAATATACACGGAATCGACAGCTCAAAGGTCGATCTTGATAGCGCAGGCGTATCGTTGGAGCTTCTCAGAGAAGACTCGGTCCCGTTGAGCCAGATGGATCTACGTACGATCTGTACCGCATTTGCTTGAGATGATACTGCAGGATCTGATAGCCATCATACAAGTCGTGTTCGCGCGAGGTATTTCGTGCATATCTAGCATCTTCCGACGTCTCGCGGCCGATCTTTTCAAGCGGATGATGCGAAGATGAAAGAAGTACCCGCACCTCACATTCAGTATGACGAGCAAGCCACCGGGCAAGAAGAGCAATTCGAGAAGGCCTTTGATATTCTATTTGTAAGAGGTCTTGAAGAGGCGACGTCATCCAACATCAACCGATTCGACTCCCATAGGGAGCATTGGTCCACCCGCGGCTCGATGAGGCACTCAAACGTCGGCTGCGGGAAATTTACCGCACGCCTGATCCGGTGGCATTGCTGGCACAGACGCGGGATGCTCAAAATGAGCCGCGCAAGCGCGTTGATCAGCGGGCTGGAAAGCTAACGATGGCTGTCGCGCCGGTGCAAAGCGACTTGGCGGGCTTTGCCCGCGAGCTCGGCGATGTTGGAAACAGGGTGAGCAGCGGGGTATTCATCGGCGCCGCTACGTGCGGCGCAAACCTGTGCCACGTCGGCCATCGATGCTCGACCCCTACATTCCCATCATTGAGGAATGGCTCACCGCGGCTCCGCACTTGTCCGCGGTCGATCTTCTCACCCGCCTGCAAGCGCATGCGCCCGGTCGGTTCGGCCGCCATCAGCGGCGTACGGTGCAGCGATTGGTGAAGAACTGGCGATCAAATTCCGCTCGACAGCTCATCAGCAGCACAGAGATCAAACTATCGGTCCAAGCTTCGTCTCTTACTATCTAATGCCGACAGGTTCTTTCGCCGAATCACCGCAAGCCGCTCGCTCCGGGCGATCTGGAGGGCGCGCTTCGCGAGCGGCTTGCTCCGACTCGCGTCACGCGATCCAGAAGACACCAGGGTGCGCTTCGGTAACATTCTCATCTAAGGCAATATGAGGGAGCAGTTCCGGATGGCGTTTGACACTCCGGCTTTGCTTTTGGAAGGCACTCTGGGCTACGCAAGATCGGTGATTACGAGGAGGCGCAACCTCCGCGAAATGAAATCTAAAACGCGAACGGCACCTCTTCTAGGATGCCGAGGCTAGTTACGCGGCGATCAGGGATTGAAGTGTGCAACAAATCGATTCTTACAATCGATCGAGTGCAACATACCGATATCGGCGCCGTGCATGCCAGTGGCGGAAGGCTACGCCTCCCTTGTGGGGAGCTGCAGGCGCTTGCAGTGCTGTGACCCAACTGTCGAAGAGCGTCGGTACGGTAAATCCATACGCCACGTTCTGGAAACCGGGGGCGGGACGACCGCCTCCGGTGACCCGGTGCCGGTGGCAAGAGTTCCCCGGCCTACTCACCGTGGCACTGCGCAGTTTACGACGAAAATCAGTCTTGTCCTATCGGCCTAAATCCATCTGCCCGTCAGCTTCTGGAAAGCTGAGCGCCACACCATGAAAGCGCGGATGCCTAGACGGCGATGCCGTCCAGTGAACGCAGTGGACGTGCACCTTTCGGGGTACTCGATGCTCGACCGGAAGCGTGCTTGGCACCATTTGGCCGTAACTCGGAGGCCGGCGCTCAACGCGAGCCTTTGAAATAGTTTTCCGCAGGTCGCAACGCGAACGACCTTCGTCGAACGAGGGCTCGCGCGGCTCAGTCATTTGAGAGGATAGACAGCATGGATTTCAACCCAACAGACCCAGCGAACACGAGCCCACGGCCCGACGCACCACGGTCCTCCGATTCAGCGGGCTTTGAGCATGAGCCGAGCGCATTGCAGGCGCTGGCCGAAGCCCCCGATTACGACCAGGATCGGATTTGGCAGGAGATCGCACCCGCGCCATCGCGGGCAGAGCCATCCCGAGCTGCGGAAGCTTCCGATTTCGGCAGCGATTCGATTTGGCAACACCTTGAACCCGAACTGATGCGTGGTGGGCCATCGCGACCCAGCCCGTCGCAAGCCGGGACCGTTGTCGTGCGCGGGCGCTGGGCGGCCAGAACTCGAAAACTTCGTCCTGCAAAACGGACGTCGCGCCAAGGAGTACGCGCGACTATGACGCGTGACTTTGCGCCGCGACTCTCTGACTTCTGAACGCAGCCAACCATCCGGTCAAATGCGGCCGGTTTCCGCTCGATCAAGAAAGCCGACAATGTTTGAAACATTAAGCCGTAAACCCAACGATCCCCTGCTTGCGCTGATTGGGCTCTTTGACGCAGATCCCCGACCAGACAAGATCGACCTTGGGGTCGGCGTCTATCGCGACGAGGCCGGTCATTCGCCGATCTTTCGTGCCGTAAAGGCTGCGGAGCACCTGATTTGCGAGACCCAGAACACTAAGGCGTACGTGGCGCCGGAGGGTGATCAAACATTCCTTGATTTGCTGTGGTCGTTGGTTGGCGGGCATACGGCAACCATCCACGCCTCTGGTGTGCAGACACCCGGTGGCTCGGGTGCTTTGCGGCTCGCTGCCGATCTGATTCGCGGGACCGGACAGGGTAAGATCTGGCTAGGTCAACCGAGTTGGCCAAATCATGCAGGAATTTTCTCGGGTGCCGGTCTCTCGGTCGAGACTTATCCATTCTTTGATGTTGCCTCGCAGACCATTCTAGTTGACAGCATGATGAATGCACTACACCAGGCCGAGCCCGGCGACGCAGTTTTGCTCCATGCTTGTTGTCACAACCCGAGCGGCGCTGTGCTGACGGCGGACGACTGGCGTCGGATCACCGCGATGATCGCTGCGCGCGGACTTACGCCGTTGATTGATCTTGCCTATCAGGGTTTCGGTGCCGGGCTCGACGGAGACGTCGCCGCGCTTCGTTCGACAATTTCTGCCGTTCCAGAGGCGCTTGTCGCGGTGTCCTGCTCGAAATCATTTGGACTATATCGCGAGCGTACGGGTGCGGTGTTTGCGGTCGCGTCTTTGCAATCAGCTTCAGAGACTGCTCGGTCCAATCTTGTTGCTATCGCCCGCGCCAGCTACTCAATGCCGCCCGATCACGGCGCCGCAATCGTGAAGACCATCCTCAGCTCCCCCGAACTATGCCGGGACTGGCGTGAAGAGTTGGAATCGATGCGTCATCGCCTCCTCGCGTTGCGAAAATCTTTCGTCGACGCATTGGGAGGAAGATGGTCGAATGCCGTCGCCATCGGCTCGCAAGAGGGCATGTTTTCCATTCTGCCCCTCTCACAGACCGAGGTGCTGAAACTAAGGGAAAAGCACGGCATCTACATGCCGACATCTGGCCGCATCAACGTCGCCGGCTTGAAGCGCACCGATGTGGCGCGTGTCGCAAGCGCGATCAAGGCGGCTGTGAGTTCCGCACGGGGAGATGGACCTTGATAGAGGCCTCAGACCGCCGTCAAAGGTTCGATTCCCTACTGGCCCGCCTGCCAGATCATCCCTCCAGGCATATCCACGAACTCCTGCCTTGGAACTGGCGCCCTCCGCGCATCGCTCACGCCGCCTAATCGCAATCGGCGATCCGCCCAAAGCGACCTGACCAGGGCCGTCGCCGGATGCGTACGTCTGACTTCAATCCGATCGAGAATGCCTTCGCCAAGCTCAAAGCGCTCTTGCGTCAGGCCGCAAAACGAACCGTCGAAGGCCTCTGGACCGCGAAGGTGGCATCATTGATCGCTTCACAGCAACCGAATGCCGCAACTACTTCATCGCCGCAGGATACGCTGCAACATGATCGGCGAATGCTCTAGCTTGCGCCGCGGTCTCCTCCACCTTGGCGAGCTTTAGCTCGAGCTGCTCCAGCAATGCGCGTCGCTCGGAGGACTGTCCGAACTGCTCGTGGCGGAGCTTCTTGATCGTGAGTTTGAGCTTCTCGATCAGCAAGGCCCCCTGGGCTTCGGCTTCCGCGGCCAAACAGGCGGCTCGCTTGGGCGAGCCCCCCGGTGTAGTGTCCGGGAGAGCCACTCCAGCCAGCTCCATTAGCCCAAGCCGGGATGAGCCAGTCGAATCTGGAGGGACCGCCGATTGGCGACGAGGTTGTCAAGGTGCAGCGGCTCGTGCGCTGGCCGCTCTCCTTGGGCCAATCGTCGAACCAGCGCCCGCGTGCCGTCCACCACAAAGACGCCGCAATCATAGCTGTTCCGCTGCTGGGCCATGCTGGGTGACTCCAGGCGGGCACGCAGCCGTCGTGCGAGCTGCGCTGCCGCCTCGTGGTTGTGTCCCCGGACAGAGTCGTAGTGATAGGCAACCGGCTCTCCTTGCGTGTGGCAATCAAGGAGCAGCAGCGACCAATGCGTGCCGGGGCGATTAGGATCCATAGCGTCGTTCACTGGCAGGAACAGGAAGTCGGGACCATTACCATTTGGATCGTAGCCGATGCGCTTCAACGCGCGGAGCATGTCGGGCTCGGCGCCGAAGCGCAGTCGATAGTGAGCTATCAGGGGGTCCACGAACTGCGTCAGGGCGGCGAGTTCCGGACGGCTCCGCCGCAACTCCTCCGCTAGGAGCTCGTAATCCCTGTTGATATGCTTGTCGCCCAGCCATTCCTTGGCACCGAGCTCTAGTCTACTGCGGCCGTAGGAGGAGGCTGTCGGATCCATAGCCCCGATTTGAGCATCGGCGGATGTGCGCGGGAAAGGCGCAGAACGAGCATCATCACGCAGCTCCGGCAGCGTGGGCGGATTTAGATCAATCACCTGCGGTCTGGGCGCATCCCGACCAACAAATGATACAGAACCAGCGTAGGTGTCTGAGCGAACCCTGGCAGGATCAGCTGGCGCAAAGTGAGCATCGTCCCGCAACTCGGACGGCGTTGGCGCATTCAGATCAACAAATGGCT
>NZ_JADFUD010000033.1:31881-32047 GCF_054820065.1 Bradyrhizobium sp. UFLA06-06 | reverse complement strand
AAAGTGAGCATCGTCCCGCAACTCGGACGGCGTTGGCGCATTCAGATCAACAAATGGCTCAAGACCAGCGTAGGTGTCTGAGCAAACCCTGGAAGGATCGGCTGGCGCAAACTGAGCATCGTCCCGCAAGTCGGAGGGCGTTGGCGCATTCAGATCAACAAATGGC
>NZ_JADFUD010000033.1:0-31783 GCF_054820065.1 Bradyrhizobium sp. UFLA06-06 | reverse complement strand
GCTCAAGACCAGCGTAGGTGTCTGAGCGAACCCTGGAAGGATCGGCTGGCGCAAACTGAGCATCGTCCCGCAACTCGGAGGGCGTTGGCGCATTCAGATCAACAAATGGCTCAAGACCAGCGTAGGTGTCTGAGCGAACCCTGGAAGGATCGGCTGGCGCAAACTGAGCATCCTCGCGCAACTCGGACGGCGGTGGCGCATTCAGATCAACAAATGGCTCAAGCCTGCCCTTAGCATTTGACGCGGGCCTGGATGGTGATCCTGGTTCTTGCAGCTGTTCACTCAACCAAACCCAAGCTCCAGCGCTTAGGCTGGCCGGCGTTGAGGGAAGATCCCGCGAAGAGCCGGAAAACCGATCGCCCTGCGCGGCCGGCGAGCTCGGCTGCTCAGGGCCTGGCAGCCCCAGCTCTCGGTTCGCCTCGACGAGTTTCAAGTAGCTGCGAAGATGCGACAGATCGGGACCGTGTACTCTGCCTCCAGTCCATTGGAATGCTACTACGTCATTGTCGAGGGATACCTGCTGCCTGCTGGAGCCGTTTAGCCGCCCGATGATGCTCCCTTTGCCATTTCCTCTCAGCCACGCACTCAGCGCACGAAGACGCCTCGCCCGCTGTTGCGCGGACTGCCTCAGCTTCGCAGTCGGAGTTTTAAGATCTTTCAGAGCTTGGCTCAGCGCGCCCTCGATGAGGGGCGCATCTTCTGGATGAGGAACTAGGCGACGGGGGGCACCGAGGACGCGGGGTTCGGGTGCTTCGACTTCTTGCCCCCCACGCAGCAGCCGCCGGAGAACGTCCACAGCCGACCTAATGCGGTTCTGGGGGTCACGGCCCAAGCTCCTGTACTTCGCTATTTCCTCATCGAGCGATGAACCGTCTCGCAGCCGAGAAGCTACAGGGCCCCGATGACTTGCGTTAACCCAGCGGACAAAAGTCCCAAGTCCGGAAACATTGTTGTTGATGGCCCCTGGGGTAAGCTTGCGCCTCTCGGCGTGCACGCGAAACCTCGTCAAGAGTTCCGCGTCTTCGGCCGGAAGCTGCTCGCCGATCAGCTCGTCCGGCGACGACGCCGGAGCTTGTCTCTGCGCTGGTGACGTCGCCAGTTGATGGGATGGGATCTGCATCAGCGGCCGCTCAACCGCGTCGCCCTGCGGAGGCGGCGAGGGGCTGGGTCCGTCCATCGTCTCTAAAGGCAGATCCTGCTGGTTCGCAGGCAGAATCTTCGGCCAGCTGACAGCTCCGTTCGACCCGCTGTGCTGCGCAGCCGCGGAGAGGGTCGGCTTCATCTCGGCGCGAACCGCGTCTTCGAGATCAGGCAGGGGGCGAATATGACGCAGGAGTTCGATCGCTGTAGCACCCGCCGGCGACTTCAGGAGATGAGCCAGTGCGGCTCCGGCTTTACTGCGGCCATGGGGGTCCACCTCCTTATACCGATTGACATCTTTATCCAGCGAGCCGTGGCCAAGCCGAGCAGCAATGCCGGGCTTATCGTTTTCACGGAGGTAATCACTGAAATCGATAAGAAGAGTTGCATAGCTCCTGGCGGTGTTGGCGGTGCTTGGGGGTGCTTCTTCCTTGTACCTTTTGATGAGATCCGCATCCTGGGGATAGGGATTCCGCTCAACCCGGCTTGCAAACGGCGTGATGCCGCCCGGCGATTGGGAGGCTCGAAGATAATCCAGTGGGGCAGCGATGGCCTGCTCCTCCTTCTCGGCGAACTCCTGGGCATCCTTGTCCAGCGACTTGTCGTAAAGCCGGGAAGCAATGCCCGGCTTGTCGTTCTTCACGAGCCAATGCCCCAAGCTGAAAAGACCACGTAGATTGCGACCGACCGTGCTCTCGGAGGCCCCAGCTTTGATGAGTGCCGGCCTCAGCCCCTCAATAAGAGAGGCATCTTCGCAATAAACAGGATCTAGGCTGCTACCTGCGAAAACCAATTTTGCATGGCCGGGCGGTAGCGCCGAGGCATTCAGCATCGTTCCACCGCCTTGACTGTGCGGAGGCGGCGTAGATGGGTGCCCGCTCGACCGCATGATGGGAATCTGCTCGCCTGGCATGAGGATGTTGCGGTAACGCTCATCCGTTAGCTCGTCGTCCTGATGGCGCCAGTTCACGGGATGAGGGGACTCTGTAGGATTCAATGCCGGGCCATGCCGCGGTGGCTGAAGACACGACGATGCACCGGCCTCGTCGACCGTCCCATAGAATAAATCTCGATCATCCCCCTCAGCGAGTGCCGCTGGCCAACTGAAGGCGGGCTGCGACGCGCCCTGCTTAGCCGCGGCCTCAATGCCCCCTGCCCGGGCAATGATTGACGCGACTCCGCCCGGCGACTGAGAGGCGCGGAGACGATCTAGTGCGGTAAGAACGAGGTGCCTGCGACCTTGATCGAAGATCGCAGCGTCGCTGCTGAGCGATTCGTCGTTAAGCCGAGCAGCCACTCCCGGCTCGTTTTTTGCAAAGAGCCACTGGCTGAATCTGCGAAGAGGACGAACATAATTCGTCTTAACGGTGATCTCCTCGTACCCAGCCTTAACGAGTGCTTCTTGAAGTCCGGAAATCAAGGGCGCGTCTTCGGGATGAAAAGGCGGACCGTTGAGTTTTCTCGCTCCATTACGCAGATGATCAAGTGCCGCGCCGATACTTTTGTTACCCCCGGCGTCCTTGTAGCGCTTGATCTCTTCATTGAGCGGTTCGTCCTCGTTCCATTTCTCGTCCTGAAGCCGAGCAGCAATGCCAGGCTTGTTGTTTGCACGAAGGTAGTGGCTGAAATCCGTGAGAATGGATGCATAGGTTTTGGCGGTACTTGAAGTTCCGGCCGCCACCGCTTGCTGTCTGTATTCTTTGATGAGAAGTCCATCCCTGGGATAAGGAGTGAGGTCAGGGCGGCCTGCGATCGGTACGACTCCCCCCGTCAATTGAGAGGTCCGCAGACGAGCTAGTGCCCAACGGACGTTCGCCGTCCCACCTTTGGTTATGAACTCCTCGACATCCTTGTCCATCGACTCGTCATGAAGCCGATCAGCAATGCCCGGCTTGTCCTTTGCAAAGAGCCAGCGGCTCAAGCTGAGCAGATAACCGACGTAGCTCGTGGCGGTGCTCTCGGCAGCTCCCAGGAGCGCCTGCTTAAGGCCGGAAACAAGGCGCGCATCCTTAGCATAAAGCGGCTCCTTGCTGCGACCTACCAAGACCCAATTTGACTGAGCGGTCTGGAGCGCTGCGGCGCCCAGCACCGCCTCATCCGTTCCGGCATTCGCCTCAGATCGCGATGCCTCCGCTTGATGGGCGCGGACCTGCATGAGCACGGGAGCAGACGGGACAGCGATCTCGCTCAGCTGCTGCTCAAAGGCCGCCGCATCTGTGGACGGAGCCGGTGAGCTCTCTTGCGGGCCCGCAGTGCCCGATTGTTGACGCACCCAGTTGGTGGATTCGAACTTCATTCGTTCTCACTTTCGGACTATAGGCCAATTTGAAGCCTGAGGTCGGTTGTGATTTGCCACGGAATCGACTCGGCAGCATCGAACCCAGCAGAAAACTATCGTGAACGCCCAAAATGCCGCGTCGAAGCACTCCGACCGGGCGCTCCAGTATTCTTGCAGCGATCGCCAGCTATGATCGCCTCTGGAAACCCTGCTCTATGTGCGATATCTGTCGAGAACCTGACGCGGAGCCGCCGACTTCCTGCAGCGGACACGCAGACTGCCCCCATGGCCGGAAATCGATAAGGAACCTCCCGAAGAACGGTTCTGTGGGCGTTCTTGAGCCTTCTTGTATGATCGTGCCCCGCAGCGTGGTGTAGCTGAGTGCGGGTGCCGGCATGGGCCTGGATCGGTCAGTGGCGATAGCCGGAAGGCTCACGGCGGGATCATCGCCCAACGGGGCGATGGTTCCCAGTGTCATGTAGCGTCGACGCTCGACGCCCCGCCCGTCATTCTGCTCGAACAGGATTGCGCCGACCAGACGGGTGATGGCGTCCTCATTGGGAAAGATGCCGACCACTTCGGTCCGCCGCTTGATCTCGCCGTTGACGAAGCCGGCGCACGCTAGCCTCCCCCCGCAGCGTCGCTGCGGTAGCGGCTGGTCGAGGTCTGGTAGTACTGCGCGCGGATGGCCGCCATGGCCTCGATCAACGCTCCCCAGGGCGCGGGAAAGCGTTCTTTCGCCATCACCCGGTCCAGCATGCGCGTAAGGCCGGCCAGCTCGTCGTTGAGGAACTCCACCACAGGCATAGCCGGATAGCGCTGCAGCAGGAGAATCGCCGCGTTGTAGGCCTCGCCGGCCGACCTGTCCTTGTCGCGTCCATGCAGGTCGTTCTGCAGGCGCCCTATCGCGGAGATGAGCCGCAGGACCTGGCGAAACGCCGGACGCGCGCGCAAGGTCGCCATGTCCAGCCCCCACAGCAACGACAGGCAACAGAGCACGTTCGCGTAGGCGATCGAATCGATGCCGTTGTGCAAGTACTCGGTGTAAGACCAGCGTTCCGCCCCCGCCGCTTGCGCGTGCCCGGCGCGCAGCGCTGCGCAGTAGCACCGGGTATCGTCGAGAAGCTGAGCATAGTCGCGACGATCGTAGGCGAGCGCGGCCAGCGAAGCGCGCAGCACAGCGCAGCCCTCGAATCCGGGAAGCGCGCACGGCACGCCCTGCCCCAGCGCCTGCTCTACCGCGGCGAGCTGCTCCGGCGCGATCAAGCCAAGATCGTTGCAATCGTCGAGCCAGAACAGCAGCGCCAGTTCGCGATAGAATGCCACGATCAGCGTTTCGTCCTGCGGATCGCGGCCGGTGCGGGCGCTGGTGTCGCGCAGGCTCAGGTGGATGCTCTGCAGGATGTACTGGCCACCCCTGACCGCTTCCACGGCATGCTCGTCGGCGAATCCGGTCAGGGAACGCCCCCACTCCAGCACCTGCTGCAGCGCGCGTTCGGTCTGGATCATGGCGTCGCTTCCGCTCCCTCGGCCGGGACGCGCCGCCCCCAACGAAGCGCCAGCCACAACCCGGCGAGTTCGGCGACGCGCACGACCCGTGTGGGGCAATACAATTCCTTGCCGATCCACAGCGGCGTCTGCGGCAATGCATGCGCCGCATGGCGGGCGAGCATCCACTCCCGCGCACGCGCCACCGCCTGCGCGATGCGCCGGCGCCCTGTCGGCTCTTCGCTCCCGTCCATCACGTGCAACGTGAACAGCGCATAGGCGGTTTCCTCGAACGTGGACGCGCGACCCGCGCCCCAGCCGCCATCGTCGCGCTGCGCCAGCAGCAGCGCCGCCAGCGCGCGCTCATCGCGCCACTGGCGCTTGCCTTGGGCCAGCGCAGCGACCGCATGCGCGGTGGGATACAGCCACGAAACGTGCCATTTTTCGTTGTCCCACAGACCGTTCGGGTTGCGATTGGCCTCGACGTAGGCGCTGGTGCCGACGGCGGGCTTTCCCAACAGTCGCAACGCATGCAGGGCATGGATGTTGGTCGACACGGAGGCATTGCGCTCGCCGGGGAAGGTGACGAACAGCTCGCCGATTTCGAATTGGCGCAACGCATCGACCGCCGGGTCGCGGCCTGCAAGGCGCAGGACGCACAACGCAACGGCGGTGTCGTCCGCATCGGCCGCAAAGTGCAAGGCCGGGCCCAGACCGCGCACGCCCAGGCGGGCGTCGAGCTGCGCGACGATCACGCGCACCGCCTCGGCGAGCGCGGGATGCGCGAACAGCCCGGCCAGATGCAGGGTGTACAGCGACCAGCATGGCTCGAACACATTGATCGGCCAGACATTGGGAATGACACCTTCGATGCCGCTGCGCGTCGCCCGCGATGCCATCTGCAAATACTCATCGGCGCGCCCGAGCTGCGGCGTGCTCGCCTGTGTCACGGCGTACGCACGCCACGCGGCGGTGGCCGCCGGACTGATGCCGATGCTGCCGTCGTCATCCGGGAATGCGGTGGTCGGCGACGTCCCCCAGGCTTCCCAGGAGTGCAGCAATGGATGGCCGCTCGGCAACGTTGCCACAGTCCCCAGCTTGACCATGCACGCTTGCCGCAACGGCAACAGCGCCGGGTGGCGCGGAAACGCCACGTCGCCCAGCAAGGATGCGGCCTCGCCGCAAAGCTGCGGCAGGATCAGCTCCGCGCCGATGGGCGCATCTTCCGGCACCGCATGCGCGTAGGGATCGGGCTGGCGCTGGAGGAACTGGGTTGCAGCCTGGACTGCGTCTGCAACGCCGGGAAGAGAATCGGCGCGCTGCAATGCCAGCAACGCCGCCCACGTGGGCGCATGGCGGAACCGCGAGAAGTCCGCGCTTCCCCAACCGCCGTCGGCCTGTTGCTGCGCGAGGAGCCACGCGTATGCGTCCTGCCGACCGGTGACGTTGCCGTGGAACCACAGCGCTCGCGCCGTATCGTAGACGGACGGACCGACGCGGCCACCATCGCTCATCTCGCTCAGCAGGCGGCGCAATTCGGAAAGAATCTGTTCGGACAGCGCATTCACGCGGGATGTTCCTTCTGCAAACGATTGACGGGAACCAGAATCGGGCAGACGCCGCGCACGTCGCCGCAGGCCCGTCGCGGTCCGGCGCCTCAGCAGCGCCGGACGGCCGCATAGGCTTGCGCGCCGCGCGCCACGTGCGCCGCGGCAATGCTGGCCAACCGCTGCGATCAGCGGCGCGAACTCGGGACACAGTGCAGCATGCACCGCTGCCGCCGGCCGATCGCAACGCCACGGGGGCGCCTCCATGCGGACGGGCGCGCTCATGCGGATGGCGCATGCTTGAACAGATACGCGTTGGTCCGCTGTAGGATTTGCGCCAACCGCTCCGTACGCGGCCCCAGCGGCGCGATAGCCTCCCCGCTATCGCGCAACAGATCCAGCGCGAACTGGCGTGCTGCCTGCAGCCCCATGAACGACGCGCAGGTCGGCTTCTGCGCCGCCTCGTCCTTGCCGGGGGTCTTGCCCAGCGCCGCGGTATCCGCTGTCACGTCGAGAATGTCGTCGATCACCTGCAGCGCCAGGCCGAAACAAGCGCTGTAATGATCGAGCGCACAGTACAGCGCAGCGTGCGCGGCATCATCCGCGACTGCGCATAGCGCGCCCATGCGAACGGACGCGCGCACTAGCGCTCCGCTCTTCATCCGGTGCATCGCCACGATCCTGTCCAGCTCGACGTGCTTTCCAACCAGCGACAGATCCATGGCCTGCCCGCCTGCGGCACCCTCGGCGGACACCGCCTGCGCCAATTCGCGCACGAGCGCGATACGGTTGTCGCCCGGCGCATCCAGGCTCGCCAGGGTCAGGAAGGCGTGCGCCTGCAGCGCATCGCCGACCAGGATCGCAGTCGCTTCGCCGAACTTGACGTGCACGGTCGGACGGCCGCGGCGAAGCACGTCGTCGTCCATCGCGGGCAGATCGTCGTGAACCAGGGTACAGGCGTGCATCATCTCGATGGCGGCGGCGACGTTGTCGAGCATGTGCGCCGGTGTGTCGGCCAATGCGCCGGCAGCCAGACAGAGCAAGGCGCGGGTACGTTTCCCGCCATGCAAGGTGGCGTAGCGCATCGCCGCCATCAGCTCGGTCTCACCGTCATGTTCGGCGCAGAGAAGACGCGCCAGCTCCAGTTCGACCCGCTTTGCGCCGTCCTGCATCCAGATCTCGGGGAGCAGCAAGCCGGATGCGCCGCGCGCCTGCGTGCCCGATCCGCCGGGCGCGGAATCATCAGTTCTGTCGTCCTGTGGCCTGGAACCGGTCTGCATGTTGTTTTTGTCCTTGACAGGAGACCGCCACGGCGAGCCCCGCCGCCAGGGTGTTGTCGGCGTCGCACCGAGTGCAGCAATGCTGCGCGTCGCCGGCGCCGTTGGCTCGCCACAGGGGCATGCGATGCCAGCTCATGAGAATCCGATGCGGATCGTCATGGACGGATGTGCGGTCGGGTAATAGCGCCGGCCTTTTTCGACGCCGCTTAGCAACCGCGGCCGCACCCCGGCCTCGTGCATGGTCAGCGCCAAGGCGATACAGAACTGCACCAGTTCCAGCCATGCCAGGTGGTAGCCCATGCAGACGTGTGGGCCGGTACCGAACTGCAGCATGTCCACCGGCCGGATCGGCTCGGTGCGTTGCAGCCACCGCGCCAGCCGAAACTGATCAGGCGCCTCGTGCAGCAGCGCCGAGGTGGAGAAATGCAGCAGTGGGATGCACAGATCGGTGCCCGCGGGAATGCGCCGTTGGCCGAGTCTTAATTCACGCAGTGCGCGACGCACTAGGAGCGGCGTCGCCGGATACACGCGCAGCGTCTCGCGGAACATCGCCTCGGCGACCGGACACTGCGCCAGGTCCGCGTGCCGGGTCGGCACCGTGCCCACGCGTTGCGCCTCCTCGACCAGGGTGTCCCACAGCCCAGGCTGCCGCGCCAGCTCGATCACCATCCAGGCCATCGTCGAGGCGGTGGTGTCGTGACCACCAAGCAGCAGCAAGCGGATATTGGCGACCAGGACGTCATCGGAAAGCGCATCGTCGCTGCGATCGAAGGCGCTCACCATGTCGTTGATCAACCCGGTGCGCGAGGCATGTTCGCGCGCGGCGCGGACGAACTCGCGCAACCGCGCATCGATCCAGTCACGGGCGGCGCGGCCGCGCCGCAAGGGCAGTCCGGGCAGGTCGACCGGGGGCGCGACGATCAACTGCAGCAGTTGCTGGTACTTGCGACGCCATCCCGGCAGGTCCTGCGCGGGGATTCCCATGAGACTGAAGATCAGCTTAAGCATCAGATCGCCGGTTTCGCGCAAGATGGTTACGTCGCCGCGGTCGCGCCACCTCTGCACGCGCGCCCGGATGACGGGCGCGAACAGCTCGCCGATGCCGGCCTGGGTCAGCCCCTTGGGCAGAAGCGCCGCCTGGATCGCATCGCGCGCCTGCCGGTGCGCGATGCCGTCCTGGGTAACCAACGTTCCGCCAAACAATTCGGGCGCGATGTCTTCGATCAGCGCCGAGGATACGTCCTTGTGCCGGAGCAGTGCGAGAGCATCCGGATCCAGACTGGTCATCAGGTGTCCGGCAGGGCCGAAATCCAGCCAGAAGTGGTTGCCCAGCCTCCGTTCCGCGCGCCGCAGCAGGCGCGGCAGGTCGCAGACGACGGCGGGAAGATGACCGACCAAGGGGAAAGCGCCGGGCACGACCGGGATGTCGTGCCGTAGCCGATGCCGACGGTTCAGCGGGTTGAGCATCATGTCCATCAGCAGCGCGGCGACGTGTCCGCTTCGGCGGTCTCGCCGGAAGGCCGCGCGGCGCGGCTGTTGCCACCGTCGGCGTACGTCGGCACATGCGCCAGCATGCCGCCGTCGATGCACACGACCTGGCCGGTGATGAACGCAGCATCGTCGGAGAGCAGGAACGCCACCAGCGCAGCCACATCGTCGGGGCGGCCGACGCGCGGCAGGAGCTGGTGCCGCCGCAGATGCCGTTGCGTGCACTCGTCCAACTTGGCGAGGAGACGATCGGTCATGATGAGACCCGGTGCAACCGCGTTGCAGCGGATCTGCGCATGACCGTACTGGGTGGCGAGCGAGGCGGACAGCATGTTCATCGCCGCCTTCGACGCGGCGTAGGACGTCTGCGCGGTGTCACCGCTGAGCCCCTGGCACGACGACGTGTTGACGATCGCGCCACCACCGCGGCCGATCATCCGTGGGATGGCCTGCCGGCAGCAGAGCAACGTGCCGCGCAGATTGGTCGCCATTGTCTGATCCCAGACCGCCAGGTCCAGGTCGAGGATCCCGCGGTCGCGCGGAGTCAGATGCACCAGCAGGTCGCCCCCACCGAAGTGGCGCTCCGCCGTTTCGAACAGCGCTGCCACCGCGTGCGCATCGGCGATGTCTGTGGCCGAGGCCAGCGCGCGGTCCGCTTCGGATGCAATTTGCGCAGTGCAGGCGATGGCCGCCGAGCCATCAATGTCGGCGACCACCACTCTGCCTCCCTCGCGCGCGATAGCGACGGCGCATGCCTTGCCGATGCCTGCGCCGGTCACCACGGCCACCTTGTCTGCAAACCGTCCCATCGTGTCCTCCTGGATGGCATTGGTCTCTCGCGGCATGGCGCTCGGCCCTCCGCTGGAGAAGGCGCAGGGTCGGCACCGGCGCGCTCGCCATCGCCAGCGTCGCTTTCGATGACCCGAATGGCGGCGACCGGGCACTGGCTCGCCGCGAGCCTCACGGCGGCGTGCAGCGCCTGCGGGACCGTCGCCACGCACACTTCGGCCACGCCGTCTGGTTCGCGCTGGCGAAAGGTGCCCGGCAGCGTCAGCACGCACTGCCCGCTGGTTCCGCACAGGTCCTGGTCGACCACGACGCGCATCTCAGCTCCCCCGCGCATGCAGCCGCACCGGCAGCGCGCGGAACGTCCGAAGGAACGCGGAGGGCTCCCGGGTCGGCTGCTCGGCCAAGGCCAGCGTGGGGAAGCGCGCCTGGATTCGCGGCAGGCTCTCGGCTAACTGCACCCGGACTAGTTGCGCACCGAGGCAGAAGTGAATGCCGTGGCCGAAGCTCAGCATGATCTTCCCGTCGGTCGACATGCCAGGACTGGTACCGTAGAACCGCGCGGGATCGAAGCGGTCGGGATCGGCGAAGGCGTCGGGATCGCGATTGCCGGCCGCGATCAGCATGCGCACGTCCGCGCTCTTCGGGATCACCATGCCGCCCAGTTCGATGTCGCGCTGGGCGATACGCGGAATGGAGCTGAACATGACGGGCGCGTCGCAGCGCAGGACTTCTTCGACGAATGCCTTCACCCCCACGGCGTCTTTGTGTAGCCAGTGCCGCTGTTCGGGATACGCGAGCATCGCCAGGACCGCATGGTCGATGGTCGCAGCAGTGGTGGCGAAGCTGCCCAGCAGCATGCCCCACAGCATGCTGATCAACTCCGCATCCGACAGCATGTCGGCATCATCGTCATGTGCGCCGACCAGCATCGACACGATGTCGTGGCGCGGGTCGGTGCGCTTACGCTGTATGAGGCAGCCGAAGTAGGTCTGCACCCTGGCGCTGGCCGCGTCCGCCGCGGTGAGCTGGGGATCGCTGGCACGCGGGCGCAGGCCTTCCAGAATGGCACCGATGCCGGCGGCGAGCCCGAACATGTCGTCATGGGGCATGCCAAACAGTTCGGCGAAGACCAGCATGGGCAACGCCAGTGCGAATTCCCGATGCAGGTCCACCGCCTCCCCGCGCTCCAGCGCGGGCGCCATGCCGTCCAGGCGCGCGGCGACGATGCGCGCGATGCCTGGCCGCAGGTTGTCGATCTGGCCCATGGTGAAATCGCGCGAGATCAGCCGGCGCAGACGCGTATGCGTCGGTGGGTCCTTCATCGCCAGCGAGGACGCCAGCAGATTGAGCGACAGGCTGGTCGCCGCACGCGGGAAATAGCGCGCCAGTTCGTCCGGCGCCGGAGCCCGAAACGCATCGCCCGTGGCCTTGAGCGCCCAATAGATGTCGGCGTGGCGGCTCAACAGAAAGAGGCCCGACGCCGCGCGATGCACCGGATCGTGCTCGCGCAACCAGCGCATGAACGGATACGGGTCGTGCATGCACGCTGGCGACGCTAGTTCAGCGAATGCGTCCCCGCATGTTGCCGTGGTTTCTTGCACGTCCATCCTGGTTACCTGTTGGCTGGCTGATCGGCGCGCGCCATGCGCGCCGGCAAATTGCGGAGAAGATCGCGATTCCCGGGGGCGTCCACCACATCACCAGAGCACCGGCAACTCCTCGAATCCGCCAGGATGATCTCCTTGCGCAACTTCAGTTCTTCAGGCGCCACGGTCAGACGGAGCGCGGAAAAGCGCTGGAAGATCGAACCGAACACCGCCTTGAGCTCCAGCTTGACCAGCGCCAGCGCCGTGTCCGTCCCGAAGACCATCGCACTGCGATTGGTGATGATGCGTGAACAGAGCAAATCGCGTGCCGAAGTGAATTCGCAGGCCCAGCAGGCACTCCGTAGCGGCGCGTAGTGTCAGGTTTCTGGCGTTGAGTCTCAATACCGACAATCGGCGCAGCAAGTGCCGACAAAGGCCCGCTCTCGCACTGAATGTGCGGGGCAGCCCTTGCGCGACATTTCAAGCATCCGGATTGGCTGCAGCAGGTGTGGTTCGCCGGAAACCACTCCGATGTCAGCGGTAGCTATCCGGAAAACGAAGCCCGCCTCTTTGACATCTCGTTGGGTTGGATGGCGCATGCGGCCGAGAACTTTACCGACGGCAAGACGCCCGACGGCTTCGGCATCGAGGTCGACGATAGATTCCTGACGCTGGATCCGGATCCGCTTGGTCCGTAGCACGACGAGTGCGAACCCGGTCGCTTGCGGGGGCAAGTCAAGTGGACGGAAGGGTTCCGTCAAGTGCAGAGCTAGGCTGTCCTTCATCCGGCGGCACTTGAGCGCTTCGCCGCGAAGTGGGGCGTGCAGCAAATACTAGGAATAGGGTGCCTATACGTCAAACACCCTCATGGTCTAGCGCGCGCTGGCGCTACGCGCATTGTGTTCCTTGTAATGCCGATCATCTTTGGCGCGCTTGCAAGTTGGGAAATCTTAAAAGGCGACAACAAGTACGAATACCTCACGGCCACCACGGCGCTGGTCGCCGGCATCGTGCCGGCGGTTTACGCGGCGTTGAAGCTGGATGAGCATCTGCCGACGGCCGTGCGGCTAGCTGGTGAATACAAGAACCTGGAGACCTTTTCGGGGACCTCGCCGCAATAGGCCCTCACAAGCCATCCGACGTGTTCGAGGCCGAATACAAGGAAACCCGGACTCGATTAGAATGCCAAGAACGAGGCGTTTACTCCACCCGAGTGGTGCTTCAAGCGCGCGTCTTTCACCATCTGGTGGCGCCAATTCGCCGGCGAAGCCAGGATGCGCACTCATAACACAGCCCCCTGCGCTCCAGCATGGCTCGAGTGGGTCGCGGCGCGTTCATGACCAGGATCCGAGAGGAGAGAGCGAACGGATTCGGCTCGATCACCTCGATTGAGTCGATTTGCAACGCGCCGATGGCGACGCATGCTGCTTCCACGCAGGATGGTTCGGCTACGGCTCCTCAGGCAAATCAATCCAAATATCCGCGGGACCTTCCAGGAGCGTATCCTGATCGGGAACGTAGATGCTATCAAAGACCCTGAGGCCATGAGCCATTGCCGCACCAATGATTATGAAAGGGAGCTTGACCTGCTCCAGATCTTCGAAGCTATCAGCGTCTACGATCCGAACGAAATCGAGTTTAAACTGTCGGAATGTGATCAGAGGTGCGGCTGATGCTATCAGATCCTTGATGCAGGACGTCCCTTTAGCGATCTCTTTCCTCAAATGGTTCAGTGCCATGAAGAGGCACGAAAGCTCATCGAGCTCAGAGCGGCTAAAGCGTCGTAGCCGCGACGAAATCGGGACTCCGTTCCTATATCTCACCGTCGGCACAAATCGTATTTCGCAGTCAAGAAGCAGGTCTGCGACGGCGCGCTTTACCAAGATCGCCTGACCGATATCTTTCAAGCCAAAATAGCTGCGAGTGGGGCGTGCATAGCAGATCCAGCGGATGGAACCGGTAACAGCTTCCTTCAAGTGTTCCTCGGGCCCGTCCAGACGCAGATCATAGTCGTCTTGCGTTAGAAACGTTCGATAGCCCGCCGGAAACATCTCGGCATCGCTGGACGAAAGCACGGCGGTTGCTCCCGCGCGTAGCGCAAGCCCAATGTCGTCGTCCAGATTGAACTCGTAGCTAACACCGGGTTCAAATTGGCTCTTGTTCGGGTAGACCGTGACGATTGCAACGTCATTCTCAATTGCCGCCCTTCTGATGAGTTCTGCATGGCCGCGGTGCAGAGCGCCCAAAGTGTGCACCGTGCCAATCGTCTGGCCTGTTCTCGCGACCTCCCGGAGGAAGGCCCTGCCTGCTGAAAGGGAATCTAGATGCATGTGACTTGATCCAGTTCTTCTGAACACAAGGACGGCCTTGTCCCATCGCTCAGACTACGGAAGACTTGGCCTGAGCGCCGCATCGACCGCGCACGGTCAGCTAACATCGACGAGAGTTTCATGTCTCACCTCACAAAAGGGCTCGGTCCCAATCGACCCAGTCTGCCTGACATTGTATTTCCCAGGTCTTCATTTCGCGCCCTCTGAAACAATCAGGTCGATCCAGCTCGACCACGTCTCATCAACGACGACAACTCAGCCAGATAGGTTTCCGGCTCGCGCGGCGGACCATCCTTCAGAGCGGTCTGTAGTCCCGGACATCTATCTGCAAAGAACGGCGGCTCGAATGTGGTTATCGTTGCGCCCGCAAAATCGACCTTTACGAAGCTTGCCTGAAAGGGGGATATTCCACTCAAGTTCGCGTCGCGCAAGGAAGATTGATTCATGCGAATGTATGCCAGGCGCGCAGCCTCGAGGTTACTGCCGGTCATTCCCGCAGCGAGATATGCCTGCACTAGATTGGATCCTTCGAGATTTGCGCGATCCAATGCCATTGATTGCGGGGGGTCACCGGTAAGTATCGACCTGTAGAGGTAAGCCTGAGATAGGTCTGCATTCTCAAGATCGCAGTCGCGCATAAACGCACAGCGGCCACGAAAGCCCACAAACTTGGCGGCTCGCATGGTGCTTTCTATTATCGAAATGCTTTCGCCTGATGCCCGGGACAGGTCCGCTCCATCGAGCTGGCAGGAACGAATAGATGCACCGTTCAACACGGCACCGACGAGGTTCGCGTCGGACAAGTTTACGGACAGGAGCCGTGCATCGGTCAATTCTGCCTGTTCAAGCTCCATCCTGGAAAGATTTGACAGATGCAGATCAGCAAATGGGGCGCTCAGTGCTCTCGCCGTAATCCGGCCGCTCACCTTTGAGAGTCTCAGATACGGAAGATGAGCGCCTTCCAGGACAAGGCCGTCGACCGACGTGGGACGCACGATCGATAAGCAGTCACCCTTTGACTGAAAAAAAGAGCAAGCCGCAAGATACGTCTTCGTGATCGTGACCTGGCTCAATTTGGCAAAGCGAAAAGAAGCGGAAGAAAGGAAGCACTCATTAATAGTCGAGCCTTGCAGTTCCGCCCCATCGAATACAGCGTAACTCGCGTCGCATTGATAGGCGAGAAGTCCACTGAGCATCGCGTTATCAAAACGCGTTCTTTTCATGCTGCAACCGTGAAACAGACTGCCGGTCGCATCAACTACATTGCGCAGACTGGCATCATCGAAGTTGCAGACTTGTGCTGCAATCGCGTGCATATACGCACAATCGAGCTTGGCGCCACGGAAGCTTGCTCTCTCTAGCCCGGGACAGATAAGGTTCGCCCCTGAAAGGTCTGCCCGATCTAACGTTGCTCCGTAGAGTTGCGCGCGATTGAGGGTGCAGCGCCGCAACGGGAAATCGGATAGGTCGAGACCACTGAAGTTCTCGGAGGATAGCTGCAGGCCAATCCCCGTTCTTCTGATAGCCTCCTCAGTTCGCCTCGCAACGGCCGCCACTGCGCGCGGCCGATCAGAAGCTCGGCTCCAGTATCGAACAAATTCTCCATCGGATGAAACGTTTTTTATCGGCCCGGCCCAGTTCTCTGATTCTTCATTTGCGCTGCACTCGATGTTAGCGTCGATCGTTTGCGACATGTCGACGATTCCATATTGCCCGGATTGCGAGTCGGCTTCTCGTTGTGAAGCTCTTGTCACTCGGCAAGTGCGGGTAAGCTTAAGCGATTGTCACACCGGGGGTCTGCCAAACCGCGAATCGATGGGTCGATGACGCAGCAATTGTGCGGCGGGCCTTCGCAGCCGCGGTGGTGCGCGCGTCGACAGAATGTACCATGGCCCCTCCACCACTGCTTGTTGCGATGATCCACCGGGCCCGCCAACGTCAACGACGCAAGCTCAACGACTATGCAAATATGCCCAAAGACGCGATTTGGCTTGATACGGCTCTCTCCCGGCAAATGCATCCGTCAACCGAATGCGCGAAGTTCTCGTTCTTGCTTCTTTCTCAAAATGAAGCCACGGCTTGGGGCCGAAAGTGATCGCTTATGTAGCGCCGTACTCGGAATTACCTGAGCAATGACCGTGCCACCCGATCAGCTGTAATAAGGGGCTGAATAAATGCGATGAAATCGAGATCATCGGATCGACGCCAAGTGTTTTGAACCCGACAAAAGCCGTCTCTTGTCGGGGATCGCACCAGGTTCGCAAGGATATCGAAAAACCAAGTTCCGAGCTCGCTCGCGAGACGCGCGATGGCCGAGAAGGGGCACATAGTCAAGGGATTCGGCACGTTCCAACCGTCGATTCGCGAACAGGGAGTGTACGAGCGCGACTGGCCAGCTCCGTGCGCCGGCCGACCCACCGCGTACCACACACTGTGCCGGCGGAGCGATGAACGAGCCCGCAATCGTGATCAAACTGGCGCGCAAAATGGTAATACTTCGGCGATCGAAGATCGGCTATTTATGATCCAGAAAGTCGAATTCGGCAGCATTCACGCGATGCCTCTTTCGAGAATCGTTGACGAACGACTTATCTCAGGACCGCGCACAAGACGGGGCATGGCGGCGATAAGGCTCCTAGTATATTCAGATAGTGGATTGAGAAATATCTCTTCAGTATCGCCACAGTCGACAATTCTCCCCTGGCGCATCACGATGACGCGATCGCTGATATGACGAACAACGCCGAGATCATGGGAGATGAAGAGATAACTTATGCCGAGGTGAGCCTTCAGATCGCCGAGCAAGTCCAGGACTTGGGCCTGGATCGAGACGTCTAGCGCCGAAACCGGCTCATCGCAGACGATCACGGCAGGATTTGGTGCAATCGCGCGGGCGATCGCGACGCGCTGGCGCTGACCGCCCGAGAGCTCGATCGGTCGCCGGTCGAGCAGGCTCTGGGATAATCCGACTAGATCGAGCAGCTCGATGACGCGCTCCTGACGCTTGGTCGACGTCTCGACGTTGCTCGAAAGGCTGTCGGATAAGATGCCGCCGACCGTCCAACGTGGATCAAACGAGCCAAGCGGATCCTGATAAATGATCGATATCGACCGTCGGCGAGCCCGCCGTTCACGTTCGGCAAGCTTGGTCCAAGCCTTTCCTTCAAACTGAACGGCGCCCTCGTCGGGTTCCTCGAGGGCCAGGACCATGCGCGCCATCGTGGACTTTCCCGACCCGGACTCACCCACGATGCCCAATGTCTCGCCGGATCGCAATTCGAAGGAGACACCGTCGACGGCCGCCCGTAAAGCGCCATCCGGGCCGCTGAACCGCTTCACGAGGCTTGTGGCTTCGAGCACGATGGGACGAGATCTCGGCAGCAATTGCACGGGTGGGTGCGTTCGTCCGCCAATGGTCGATGGTGAGAGGCGTGAGCCGCGCGGCCGGCCTGATGGCACGGCATCCAGCAGCTGACGAGTATAGGAATGTCGTGGATCTGCAAATATCTGAGCGGCGGTACCGCGTTCGACGACCTCGCCTTGACGCATAACGAGGACCTCATCCGCCACGCGGGAGACCACCGCCAGATCATGACTGATCAGGATCAGAGCTTTACCCCGGGTTTTGGTTTCCTCAAGCAGTGCCAGCACCTGAGCTTGCGCTGTCACGTCTAGAGCGGTGGTCGGCTCATCGGCGATGAGGACGCGTGGCTCGAGCGCAAGTGCTCCAGCGATGAGAGCCCGTTGGCGCTGACCGCCGGACAATTGATGCGGCAGTTGCTGAACCTTGATCTCGGGCTCAGGGATGCCGACGAGCTTGAGGAGAGCAATCACGCGCTGTGCGAGTTCCTGGCGTGATGATACGGCACCATGCAGGCGTAAGCCCTCGCCAATCTCTTTGCCGATCCGGCGAAGCGGGTCCAACGAAACGAGTGCATCCTGTAGTACGAAGCCAATCCCGCTGCCGCGAATGCGCCGCCAGCCACGATCGTTAAGGCCGATCAGGTCCGTCCCATCGAAGCTCAGTTGGCGTGCATGGACCCTGGCGTGGCGACCGGCTAGGCCTATGAGAGCCCGCGCGGTCACGCTCTTTCCTGAGCCGGACTCACCGACGATCGCGAGGCACCGCCCCGGTTGTAAGGAGAAAGATACATTGCGCACGACCACTTTCGTGGCGATGTCGCGCCCGAAGGAGACACGCAGCGAATCGACCGTGAGGAGGTCTGCCTGCTGCGAGACCGGCCTGGGAGGAGCCTGCAACATTCAAGCCTTTCCTTCCAGACGGTCCTGCAGGTGGCCTCCGACAATGGTGAGGCTAAGGGCAAAGATCGTCACGGCCAGTCCGGGTATGACCTCAAGCCACCAGGAATAGATCACATAGTTGCGCCCGGCATTGAGCAGCGCGCCCCATTCAGGGGCCGGGGGAGCAACGCCAAGACCTAGAAAGGCTAGCCCCGACGCCCAGATAATCGCCTGACCGACGCCGATTGTCATCATAGCTGTCAGGGGGTTCATCGTGTTCGGAAGAATATGCCTCCAGGCGATACGGGGAAACGGATGTCCGAGCGCCTTGGCTGCCTCCACGTACCCGGTACCCTTGATAGAAAGCATCTGGCCCCTGATCATGCGCGCATAGCCTGGCGCCGTGGCGATTCCGACGGCTATGACCTCAGTCAGCACCGACGGCCCAAAGACCGTGACGAACACCAGGGCGAGCAAGAGCGTGGGAATTGCGAAGAGCACGTCGAAAATCCGGGTGAGAATGCTGTCGACCACGCCAGCGAAAAGTGCGGCTGCGACGCCGAGAATGAGTGCAACGGATATGCTCAGCGCGGTCGCACCAAGTCCGATGGCAAGCGATTGGCCAGCCCCCTCCAGCACACGGGAGTAGAGATCCCGGCCCAATTGATCTGTACCCAACCAATGGACGGTCGAAGGCGACTGCAATGACGAGCTCAAATCGATAGCGAGTGGGTCGTGCGTCTGCAGCACCTTTGGCGCGATGGCCGCGAGGACAAAGAAGCCAATGATGGCAAGCGAGGCAGCAACCCGGAAGGGAACATTGCAGATGAATTCCAAGACTTCTCTGAGCGGCTGAGACACCGTGACTTCCGCGAACCTGCTCATGTCAGCTTCATCCTCGGATCGAGCATCCGGTAAGCTAGATCGACAATCACACTAAGAAGAACGAATAGGCCCGCCGAGATCAAAACAGCTCCCGAGACAATCGGAACGTCCCGCGAGGACGTCGCTGCGACGAGAACTCCACCCAGGCCTTGGCGGGCGAAAACGATCTC
Source organism: Bradyrhizobium sp. UFLA06-06 (assembly GCF_054820065.1). Classification (NCBI taxonomy): domain Bacteria; kingdom Pseudomonadati; phylum Pseudomonadota; class Alphaproteobacteria; order Hyphomicrobiales; family Nitrobacteraceae; genus Bradyrhizobium; species Bradyrhizobium sp. UFLA06-06. Next base: position 12,560 of record NZ_JADFUD010000033.1, on the reverse strand, counting down.
TATCAAGATCGCCCCCGACAGAAGCTTGCCAAGAGCCCAACCTGACAACGTAATGCCGGGCAATGCGGCATGACGCAGGACATGGTGAAGTCTGACGCCGAAATCACTCATACCTCGAGCTCGCGCGGACGTAACGAAGGGCTGCTCGAGCACGCGCGTGAACTCGTTCAGAACGACTTGTCCGAAAAAGCCCGACAGTTCGAGAGCCAGCGCAAGGGTTGGGAGAACGAGTCCCATGGCAGTACTTTCCCCAACAACGGGAAAGATCCGCAAGTTCACCGCAAAGACGACGAGCAGAATTGTAGCTAGCCAGTAAGGCGGTACGGTTGCCAGGAAGATTTGCGCGCCGCTGAGCAGCTTCGACCATATGTTGTCTCTGCCGGCGATCAACAGGGTGGCCAAGACGGCAATAGCCCATGCCGTCAGCAGCGCGGCGATCGCCAGAACAATAGTCGGACCAATCTGCTCTGCGATGATTCCTACGACGGGTCGATGCTGCTGGTATGATTCACCAAGATCTCCGTGCAGGATTCGCCATATGTAATTCGCATACTGAACCACGAGCGGTTGATCAAATCCATATTGCGCATTGACAGCTGCGAGCTCTGCCGGAGGCGCCGGCCCAACGTTACCACTCCGTACATTGATGATGATCTGCGCGCGATCGCCTGGCAGCAAACACTGCGTGAGGAACGCAAACGTTGCTGCAGCCCACACGACAACCACGCCGGAGAGTATGCGGCGCGCGAACCAAACAAGCGGATTTTGGGCTACGAGCTTCACGGCCTCATTTCCTTTCATCAAAATGAGCGTCATAGAAGACGGGCTCGCCCACCGACCCGTGGTCCAGCCATACGTCTTTCAGATTGGGGCTGGTGGCCAAAGTCACGTCCAGCACCGTGAAGCCAATCACAGGAGCCTCATCCACGATCTTCCGTTCCGCCTGCTGATAAAGACCGGCACGTTCAGCGCTGCTAAAATTCTGCTCCGCCCTTTGGATCACCCCCCAAAGCGCCGAATCCTGGAAGCGCGACGGATTGAATCGATTGGGTTCACCATTCTGGTCCGGCTTCCATGAAATCCGGAAGATCTCGGCGCCGGGTGCAACCCAATAGAGCAGCACGATTTCATAATCGTCGGGGCCGAGATTTCGTCCGGCAAAGAAATCAGCGGGATTAGTGGGTTGAAGACGTACGTCAAAACCGGCCACCCTTGCCTGCTGCTGGATTACTTGCAAGGCTTGCTCGCCATCGGGCTTCAGAAAAGCGTTCGAATAGGAAATGCGCACCGTCAGTGAATTGCCGTTCTTGACACGGATGCCGTTACGGTTGCGCTCAGTCCAACCCGCCCGATCAAGCAGCTGATTGGCTTGCCGAATATCGTACGTATACGCCCGCCCGAGCTCGTGCAGGTATTCCGGCGAGCTTTGACTTAGCGCACCGTTGCCTTCAAATGGCAAAGAGCCAAGAAAGGATGTGTCAACCGCGGCCTTTCGATCAGTAGAATAAGCGAAAGCCTTGCGGACGAGCACGTCGTCAAAAGGAGGCCTGGCCGCATACAACGCAAGGCGTAGAGGAGTGCCGCCGGTAATATGCCGCAATATTCCAAAGCGGGAATTAGCGTCTTTCCATGCAATGGCCGGGATATCGTATATGGCATCGGTCTCGCCTGTGATCAGCGAGCCGTATCGGACAGTCTGATCTGGCAGAAACTTCCAGCTTATTCCGTCAACGTAAGCCGGGCCCTGGTGTTTCGCGGTGGCCGGCGCCGAATTGTAGTCAGGATTGCGGCGGAAGGTGACTTCCCGCCCATGGCGCCACTTGTCGACGATGAAAGGACCCGAGCCGACCGGATTCTCGCAATTCACCGCAAGTCCACGTTTGAGCGCGGATGGCGACAGAATGCCTTGTGAGGATTGGGCGAACACATTGAGCAAGGGCTGGAACGGCGTCTTCAAGGTTACCTGCAGCCTCTGAGGAGCGATTGCCTTTGCCGATTCGAAGCTGTCGCTAAGATAGGGAGCAGCAGTGGGATTGCGAAGATCGGGGTCATTGCTGAGCCACCCGTTGATATTGTCAGCGATGGCCTGCGCATCGAGAGCAGTCCCGTCCGTGAACTTCACATTCGGCTTTATCTCGAATGTGTACACCTTTTTGTCGTCGGAGATGGTCCAGGACTCGGCCAACCATGGCGCAATCTTGCCGTCGTCGCTGCGAGCAACCAGATTGTCGCTGTATTGGCGTTGCAGGTACCATTGCTGCACCCACCCGCCGAACAGGCAGGCAGGCTCTTGAAAATGCCCATAACGGATAACGCCTCCCCGCTTCACGGCTACCCCTTCTTGAGCACGAACGCTGGGTGCCCATTGAGACAGGCCTGAGAGCACGGCAAGGGTAACCGCCATCTTTCTTGCTAGATGGCTCGACTGGCCAGTGAAGCGCCTCGTGGGTCGCGCAGTCGGTAAAAGCATATCCAGGCTCCGGAGCATTGGTGTTGAGGAAATGTCACAGCGGTGAGCCAGCTGTGGCTCTTGCCGGCTCGAAAGGAATCGAAATCCCGAAATGCTCTCGCAGTGTCTGCCCCCGATATTCTCTGCGAAACAGTCCGCGCTTCTGCAGGATGGGCACCACATTGTCGACAAAGGCCGGAGTGCCATCCGTCAGCACGTCCGGAATGATATTGAAACCATCGACCGCACCGGCGCGGAACCATGCCTCAATCGAATCCGCGATCTGCTCGGGTGCGCCCACGATCAGGCGATGCCCAAACGCTTGAACGGCACTGATGATCTCGCGAACCGTCCGGCCTTGACGTGCGAGGACTTCAATCGTGCGATGGTGGCCGACAGAAAACGGAACCTTATCTGCATCGGGCAAAATCTCCTGCGGGATGGTCCTTTCGAGGCTAAGCTTCTCGACTGCCACGCCCATGCTTCGTGCAAGAGCGGCCACGGCGCGCTCTAGATCGAGCAACTCGTCCAGCTGCTCTTTGCGACGAGCCGCCTCTTCCTCGGTTCCGCCGATGCAGGTGACCAGGCCTGGCAGGATGAGCGGAGCCGCGGAGCGTCCGAATTGCCGAGAGAGCGCGCGCAGGCGCGCGGCCTCCTGCAGCGCCGTTGCCAAGTCCCCGGCTGCCGCAAACACGACATCTGCACTGCGGGCACCAAGCCGTAATCCGGGCTCCGAACCGCCTGCCTGAACGATGACGGGATGACCTTGCGACGAAGCGGGATGCGTAAGTGGACCTCGGATACCGAAGCTATTCGTAGCCGGGTCGAGTAGCCGGAATTGCCTTTGATCTGCGTAAACTCCCGCAGCCTGATCGGCGATGATCATCTCGTCGCCCCAGCTCAGCCAGAGAGCACGGACGGTTTCAACGAAGTCCTCGGCGCGTCTGTACCGATCCGCTCGTGCGATCTCATGACCGCCAAAGTTCGCAGCCGTCGCCGAGTTCGAGGTCGTGACGGCGTTCCAGGCGACGCGGCCGCCGCTGATGACATCGAGAGATTGAAAACGCCGGGCGAGATTGTATGGCTCATTGTAGGTTGTCGACGCGGTCGCGATCAGCCCAATCCGCTCCGTTTCGCGGGCAATCACAGAGAGAACCAACGTAGGCTCGAGCCCGTTCAGCGGCGGCTCGTGCGTAATGTCGGAACTTATCGCGGGCGTGTCGGCGAGGAATACGGCATCCAGCAGACCGTGCTCCGCAAGCTTCGCGGCCCGGACGTAGTGCTCGATATCGAAAAAGGCGCCTGGATCTGTGCCCGGCCAGCGCCACGCGGCAGAGTGCCCACCAGCGCCATGAAGATTCAAACCCAGGTGAAGCATGGAGTTGACCGAAGACATCACACCTCCGAATGCGACGGCCTCTGAGCCGCTCGCAGGGTTTTGTAAACAAGCCGATCTCCGCCTGCGATTTCGGCGGCCACCTAGCCCTTTCGCGCAGGGCCGCCCTGAATGCCCCCGAGCAACCTATTTGAGAGCGCTGATAATAGGGCGCCGATTGATGCCAGGCGGGTATCACCAAAGAGGCCTTGGCTAGGCCCTGCGATGTTCTCCGAGCCGGCGCGCCCCAGAAGACCTACGACCACGATAGTTGCCAAATGACGCCCAACTATGTGCAGCTCGTTTGCATTCCCGATTTGATTCCACACGAGTGCACTCACACCGGCTCTCCACTATTCATCTAAAGGCTCGCTTCGTTCTCAGGAAGGTGCTGTCGACGCGCCCATTCGCGATCGTAACGCTTGGACCGACCGAGCGAGCTCAAGCTATTCGATCTCTAGAGGTCGAGAGCAGCCAAACGCAATAGTTGAGTATTTCAATCTTACATCCTCGGTTGGCATCCTCTTCTATTCGATGTCGATCTTCCCATCGCTAAACCAGACTGCTCTCTGGTCATGTTCACCGAAACGTCAATGCATGATTACCGCGACCTCAAGCGGCAACCGCCCGGCTCGCAGCTAATAAATCGATGCGTTCGACGACACATAAGACATTTGGCGCGACAGTTTTGATCAACCGCTTCTGCCGCGTTTGAAAGTTAAGGCCAGCCAATGAGGTGAAGCCGAGCCCATCATTCAATAATGCGATGAAATATTCCAAATTCTCGATTCCTCGGTGACACAATCCTGGCAGCTGAGATTGCTACTTGGTCACGCGCGCCCCGAAGGCCGCATTCCTTGGCGGGCTGGATCAGCTGCCTCAGGAATCAGCCTCAATCTGCACTCGGCCGACGCGGTGCTGAACCGGCGCAAACGCCGGTGGTGAGGTCGAAAGAAATTATGCAACACAGAGGCGTTGCAATTCAGCACGAAGCGTCGGCAGGCGAATGGCGCTACAGTTTGAGATGGGCGGCAAGACGTCCAGCGGCAAAGCCCGAACGAGATTGCAGCTTCGTGCAGTCCGTCGGGTCAACGATAGCATTAATCGCGAGCTGCATCGCCGTGCAGAAAGTCAGAGTTGATATTGCCGTGGATGCTTCTGTCGGCTGCGCGGCTCAATCTCTGCCGTCTTGGGATCAGGGATGCCAGTTAACCCGCATATCGAACTTGATGCGCACGCGCCGCACTGGGCGCAATTCGCGATTGGACATCGCCATCAGACAACGAGCGGTATTTCTCCCATTTTCGCCTCAGCTCCCGGCCGGGCGTCCACCCGTTCGCATCGCAGCATCCCCGCCGGCATGGTGGGACGAAGGGCACATGCAAATCGTTTACTTGGCGGACAAGCGGCCCTGACCGCGACGAAGCCGACGCCTTGCTGACGCTCAACAGGATAATGGAGGTGGACCTTCGGAGTCGCCGACGACAAAGACGGCGAGCAGGCGCTGGACGTCGTCGCGAACCTAATGGCGGCTGTAGAGACGTTCTGAAGCTGGCCGGCCGTGGCCAGTTTACCCAGTTCATCCTGATGGACGGCTCGAAGATGGATGCACGCCTCCGCGACCGAGTGGGTCTGCCACGAATTCCCGGCCGCGGGGATCCCCAATCCCGGTAGCTTCGTTGGCTTCGGCCTTCGATCAGGTATTTGCGAAGAAGGGCCGCGGCGGCTGCTTGATTGTCCTTGAACGACAGGGACTCACGAAATGCGTAGGGCCAAAACAATCTCACAAATCGCCGCGGTCACTGCCCGCCAAGGTATCGTTGCCTGGATCACCATAATGCTTAAATCCTTGGTGATGGCAGACGCATCGGAAAAATTTTGCCGAGCCAGTACACTGATGACCAGGTTCAGGCCCAGCGGGTCGGATATTATCTACTTCGTGTGAACGTAGAGAACGCGTTGCTTATCGGTGATCCTGTCGATTTCCTGGAGCCAGCGGTCGAAGTTATTCAACTCTACCTTGTGGGCCCACATACGCGTTGCGGCTTTCTCAGCACGCTTACAACGTAAGATTATCTGCCATAATACAGGAACAAATCTTCCACCCTCGAAGACTCGAACAATCCGTCCGCGAAGAGATTGCTCGCGACACGATTAGGTCTGTGCCTGATCAGCTGATTCTGATGGCGATGGCGTGGGAGGGCGAGAAGACTGCGCTGCAGCAAGATCCCAGAGCATATAGGTCGCAGCTTCGCCGTAGCACGCTAACTTTGCGCGCAATTCCGCATTCGTCGTGACTGACCGAAAGCCGAACTGTTCCCATAGCGGCCGCGTGGCATAGACCGAGACCAACGCTAGAACTGCACCCGACGAGCGTGCGAGTTGCTCGAGCGTCCGGATATAGGCCGCCGCTACACCACCGCGGGCGAAGGGCAACACGGCCACGTCGTGCACGTAGAGGCAGTCCGCATCGTCGGGCAAGCTTGCTAGGAAGCAATCGAGCGGCGGAATCTGATACTGCTTCCAGGGGTGGGCAAGGCCGTAGCCGACTATCCCTTCATCCCCGACGAGCACGCGGCAGCCGTCGGGACAAAGCCGCATCTTCTCCGCAAACACGTCAGGCCGCTCAAAAAGATCGGGATGGATGCGCTCTGCGATCGCGATGATCGCAGCAATGTCGGTCGTGCTGGCCGGACGCCAACGAGGCTTGCTCACGTCTATCCTCATCCCCTCTCATTCGTCCAATCGATTCGGTCGCTACCATGGGCGCAGCGAAGAATATCGCTGCCATCGTCGCAGGACAACACGCCGCTCGGCTCCCGAATCGTGATCCGGTTCAGATACCGTTTCCCGCTCGCGTTACGGCGGGAGTCGTTGACTCGTCCGGAAAGACTACAAGTATGAAGCGCGGTACGGAGGTAAGTGGCGGCAATTGATCAAGTACGAAACGCTTGATGATACTTGAGGAAAAGGATCTCTCGGCTTTGCTCCTCCCGGCCAGAAGAAAGGCAATGGATTTCTCTCCTTCGGCAAGTCGTGGCGGCAAGATCTTCCAGCGTCCACAAGCCCTGATCCATCAGCACTACGGACTGCGCCGCAGCGCCATCGTTGTCGCGCGCCATGGAAAATTGCCCCCTCAGCGTCACGAGGAATTGCCCCTCCTCGGATAGCTGAGGAGAGAGTGAATGAAGCAGGAACAAATCACTGAAGACTTGCCGTGGAGTGATCCACGGGGGCAAGCGATGAAGACGCCGGATGACGTGGCGGAGATGTTGCGCCTGAGAGCGTGCGGGTGGGATCTGAAGCGGATTGCGCGGCAGCTTGGCTGCAGCCATCACACGGCGAAGGATTACGTGGCGGCGGGCGGGGTGAAGCCGTTCAAGTCGCCTGAGCGGCCGAAGCGTCTCCACGGCCTTGAGGGTTGGCTGCGCGAGAGGCTCATTCGGCATCGCGGCAATGGCGACGTGGTGCGCCAGGACCTCTTGGCCGAGAAAGGCGTGACAGTCAGTCGGCGGACGCTGCAACGTGCCGTGCAGCCCTATCGCCAGGCGCTGAAGGCGGAGGCGCTGGCGACGACGCGGTTTGAGACGCCGCCGGGCCGACAGCTGCAGATTGACTTCGGGGAGCGCCTGGTCGAGCTCGGAGGAGCGAAAGTCAAGGCATTCGTGTTCGTGGCGCTCGGCCACTCGCGACGGCTTCATGTGCGTGCGTTCCGGGCCGTGAGGCAGGAGCATTGGTTTGCCGGTCTCGAGAGCACATTCACGACCTTCGGCGGTGTGCGCGCGATGCCTCAGCAGGACCGATGCAGGTCGTCTACGGCGACCACGGGCGAGAACTCGTCACTACGAAGCATCGATCGCTGAAAAGATCGACACCGACATAACTGCCTTTCTCGATTGGTACAACACCGAAGGGAAAATCGATCCGCTCATCAAGGCCGCAATCGCGCGTCTGTGGTTCGTGACGATCGATCCCTGTGAAGACGGCAATAACGTATCGCGCGCGCCATTGCCGACATGTCGCTTGCGGCTCCGGAAGGAATTCCGCAGCGCTTCTACAGCATGTCCGTTCAGATATGACGTGAGGGAAAGACCGACTACAACGTGCTGGAGACCACCGACCTCGGACGTCACGCCGTGGCTTGAGGGTTCCTGGGCCACCCTGAACGCGCCTTCAGGGGGCAGAAACCATTCTCGCGGCCGTGCTTGAAAAGCGGACGTCTGGAAGTGGCAGTCGCGAGACGTAGACCGTATCGTGACCGGCTAGGCGGAGCGCATGAATTTGGCTAGCCTTACAACCAATGAGGGAGTGAGACGTTGCCGCAAGGACAGTAGGCCGGCACATTGAGCCGCCATCAACGGTGCTTCGACTGCGCCGCGTCGAAGCGTGGCGGAGAGTGCGGCTAGAGCGACTGCTCAGCAAGAGTGATCCGGACAGGACCAAGCGCATTCGCGCCGCGCGTCTGTATCTGGAAGCTGGCGCTCGCCGGATGGCCGCTGAGCGCGGGATCATTGATCGCTGATGTGGGAGTTCGACAGCATCCTGCGGGGCAAGCGATCAGCGGGACAACATAAAGACGCCGGGCGTCGTCGCGAAGTTGGCTTCGGGTGCAATCTATATGCATCACGGTACGCTGTCTCCGTGCGGAGCGCTTCGCGAAACTGGTTCGCAGGCAGATAGCTTGTCTTCCCCGATAGCTTCGTGGACATCTTGATCCAAGAGAATTCTGCCCCGTTATCACCGGCCCACTGTGCTGCTCTACAGATGGGCCAGCAACGTCGCGGCCGCGCCGCCGCCTGTCGCAGTGAGACCCGGGCCGGAACCCGATCGACAAGCCATCCCCGCATAAGCCAACCCACTGCAAGCGCCAGCAGATGCGTTCGCCACTGCGATCAAGGAATGCAGGGCGAAACGACTATCAGGCGAGTTGAAGGGCTTCGCCTAACCCAGTGTCCGAACACTCGCATCATCGCGGCTTTCAGAAAGGCGATCTACAATACCTTCATTTGATAGTGCTCCTGACGACAAATCGCATGCAGATTGCGAAGCCTTGACCAACAGCAGTTGTCAGAAGCCAGACGCCAGCGTGGCCAATTAACAGGCGTTCGCTAACATGGTCACGGCGCAGAAAGCCCGAGACGCGATAAGGTCGAATAAAAAACAAAGCCGCCCGCGCGGCGGCACTTCTGTGTGAAAGAAGGCGCAACCTGTTCCGCCCCCGCCGATGTTGCCACAAGCGCGACATTGCACGCGAAGGTGCAACGACCGTCCGCCCCCGCTGCCGCATTGGGCGTCTTTCTCTATCTTTCGCTGACGATTGCCGCGATCAGTTCAATGCCTGAATGGGGCTGCAAGAGGCGGGCATTTCTATTGCACACGTTGTCATGAGGCTCATCGTGCATGCTTCATGTCAATGTGAAAAACCGGCGCGCAGACCGGCCGCATCAAGATGGACGTGCGGCGAGTGGACCGATCTGGATAGCGAAAAAGCTATAAGTCCCGAGTCGTAGAATTCGAGTATATTGCCGATCGTTGCGCCCAACACGGCGCTGCCGGTCAGGTCTGAAGCTGACTGATCTCGATGAGCGTGTGACCGAACGGTACCTTAAGTACCGAGCGCGGAAGCTGTGCATCCAGGCGGGCGACCGGGCGGCGCTGAAGCGGTTGCTATCGGTGTTGCGCGAGGCGGGCATGATTGCACCTGCGCCACTGCCGCCGACCACCCCGGAGCACCAGATATTCGAGGGGTTTAGTGATTATCTGCGACAGGAACGCGGGCTGGCGCCGAGGTCCATCATCTGCCACCTGCCATCCATTCGCCGCTTCCTGCGTGAGGTATGCCCTGCTGGTGCCCGCGATCTCGGCAACATCAGCCGGGAGGGCGTCACCCGCTACATCGAGCGCCACGCCCGGGATGGGAGCGCGGAATCCGGGAAGCGGATGTGCTGGTCGCTGCGCGCATTTCTCCGATACCTCCATCATAAGGGGGTGACTCGGCTTGCACTGGCGGATTGCGTACCGTCGGTCAGGCAATGGAAGCTCGCAAGCCTGCCGACCTATCTGTCCGCCGCGCAGGTCCAGAAGGTCCTCGATGGTTGCGATCGGGCCACCACGATGGGACGGCGGGATTATGCCATCCTGATGCTGCTGGCGAAGCTCGGTTTACGGGCTGGCGAGGTCGCGACCCTCACCCTGGATGATATCGACTGGCGATCCGGCGAGATGCTGATTCGCGCCAAGGGTCGGCAGCGAGCGCGAATGCCGATGCCTCCAGACGTCGGTGCGGCCATCGTTGCCTACCTGCGGGATCGCCGTTCGACGTCGTCGTGTCGCCGGCTGTTTCTGCGCACGCCGGCGCCTCACGTCGGCTTTGCATCCGGTTGCGCGATTACGGTGATCGCCAAGACCGCCCTGGAGCGCGCCGGCGTCCGTGGCTACGCCCACCACGGCGCCCACATCTTCCGACACAGCCTTGCTACCGAGCTTCTCCGATCCGGCGCCACCTTGTCAGAGATCGGCCAGTTGCTGCGACACGAGAGCCATGACACCACGCGCATCTATGCGAAGGTGGATATCCAGAGACTCCGCACATTGAGCCTGCCGTGGCCGGGAGGCGCGCAATGACCACTCTGCGATCCGCACTCGAGCAATATGTGAGCATGCGCCAAGGGCTTGGATACAAGTATCAGCAGCAGGCCCGGCGGCTCGCCAATTTCGTCTCCTTCATGGAGGAGCGCAAGGCCGTGACCATCACCACGAAGCTCGCCGTCGCCTGGGCGACTCTGCCACCCGATCGTCACGCATCCTGGGTCTTGCGATTGACCGATGTACGCGGTTTCGCGCGCCATGTCGCGAACATCGATCCCGGGACGGAGGTGCCACGCGCCGGGATCTTGCCACCCCTGAAGCGTGCCAAGCCCTACGTCTACAGCGATGCGGAGATCGAGGCGTTATTGAAGGCGGCACGTGCCCTGCCTCCCGCAAACGGACTGCGGCGCTGGACTTATCATTACCTGTTCGGGCTGATCGCAGTGACCGGCATACGTCTGTCCGAGGCGATCGGGCTTGAGCGTGCCGATGTCGATCTCAAGGAAGGCTTGCTCACAGTTCGAGAGAGCAAGTTCGGCAAATCACGCCTCGTGCCCTTGCATCCGACGACCCGTGCAGCTCTCCGCAGCTACGCCAAACGGCGAGATGCTCACCTCGGGTCGTGCTGCGGTACGCACTTCTTCGTGGCCGAGCGCGGTGGCCGATTGCGGCACCAGTATGTTCACCGTGTTTTCTTGTGCTTGTCCCGCGAGATCGGCCTACGGCGCCCGGGCGACCATAGCGGGCCACGCATACACGATTTCCGGCATCGCTTCGCCGTCCGCACACTTCTCGGCTGGTATCGCGAGGAGACCGATGTCGAGCAGCAGCTTCCGGCGCTTTCCACCTATCTCGGCCACACCTGCGTGCGCGACACCTATTGGTATCTTTCGGCCTGTCCGGAGCTGATGGAAGGGGCCGCCCGCCGTCTCGACCGGCGCTGGGAGGTCAAGCCATGAAGCCAAGCAGCAACCTCGCCGCGCTCATCGAGCGTTACTTCACCGTGCGGCTCATGCACGAGCGCAATGTCAGCGCCAACACGATCGCATCCTATCGAGACACGTTCCGGCTGCTGTTCACGTTCGCACAGGCGCAGCTCCGCAAGCCGCCGTCGGCCTTGGCCCTCGACGATCTAAACATGCCCTTTATCAGCGCGTTTCTCGCTGATCTCGAGACGAAGCGGGACGCCAGCGTCAGGACGCGCAACCTGCGTCTGACAGCGATTCGCTCCTTTTTCCGGTTCGTGTCTTTCGAGGAGCCGGCTCACAGCGCCCTGATCCAGCGCATCTTGGCGATTCCAAGCAAGCGTCACGACAAGCGCCAGGTGCATTTCCTGGCACGGTCCGAGATCAAGGCGATTCTTGCCGCTCCTAATCGCACGACTTGGCTCGGACGTCGCGATTATACCTTGCTGCTGCTTGCGGCCCAGACCGGCTTGCGCCCGTCCGAGCTGATCAGCCTCGACAGGGGTGCCGTCCACCTCGGCACCGGCGCGCATGTGCGATGCGTCGGAAAGGGTCGAAAGGAGCGATGCACGCCACTAACCGCGCACGCGCGCGGCGCCCTCCAGGCATGGCTCAAGGAACCGGCGCGCCACGGCGCAAACGCGCTGTTCCCCAACATGCACGGTGGTCGGCTCAGCGCCGACAGCGTCCAATCGCTCCTGGCCAAGCATGTGCGTGTCGCCAGCGAGAGCTGTCCGTCACTGGCGTCCAAGCGGGTATCGCCGCACGTGCTCAGGCACAGCGCTGCGATGGAGCTGCTGGAAGCGGGCGTCGATTGCTCGGTAATTGCGCTGTGGCTCGGTCATGAGTCGATCGAAACAACGCAGACCTACCTGCATGCCCATCTCGCACTCAAAGAAGCGGCCCTCGCTAAGCTCAAGCCGTACGCACACCGCAAGCGAACCCGCTTCCAGCCGAGCGACCGCCTGCTCGCCTTCCTTGAGGCGCTGTAAGATGCCAGACTATGCCGAATGGAAGCAGGACGACGATCGCTCGACCAGCGGCAAATCCGCGCGAACGACGGGCTCTTCCCAAAACCATTCGGCATAGTTCGGCGGTCGGCATAAACGGCAAAACTCCATGAACTCGATCCTCAGATCTATCTGACGGACGTGCTGGAGCGGATTGTCTCCGGGCGAACCAA
>NZ_JADFUD010000032.1:0-96048 GCF_054820065.1 Bradyrhizobium sp. UFLA06-06 | reverse complement strand
TTGCCGAACATGCTGTTGAGGATGTCCTCGAAGCTGCCGCCGCCCGTGCCGCCGCCGGGCCCAGAGCGGAAACTGTACTCGAAGCCGCCCGGACCGGCACGGCCGCCGGCGCCGCCACCAGGGAAACCCTGGAAGCGCGGCTTGCCTTCGGCATCGATCTCGCCGCGGTCGAACTGCTTGCGCTTGTCCTCGTCGCCGACGATCTCGTTGGCCGTGTTGATCTCCGCAAAGCGGGCCGCCGCCTTCGGATCATTCTTGTTGTTGTCAGGGTGATGCTTCTTGGCGAGCTTGCGATAGGCGCTCTTGATCGTCGCAGCGCTAGCGCTCCGCTGCACCCCCAAGACCTCATAGGGGTCGCGCATCCGTCACGTCTCCTTCACGGGAAAAATCAGTCCTGGCCGCGAACCCGTCCGGGCCCACTTTGCCTTCATGTGGGGGCTCAGTGGCATTTTTGCAACTAGTCCGGCTTCACCGGAATTCTCAGGATTTTCTCCAGGGCTTCAGGCTATGGATTTCCCACCGCCCTTGTCCAGCCTTGCACGCGGCGCCCTGCAGCCAGCTCTCGGTGGCTCCATTGACGTAGCTGGCAAGGAAATCCCGGCACGTCTTGCCGTCCTCGCCCGAATAGGCCTGGGCCAGCGGCGTCACCGAGCCGCGCGCGCCGGTTTCCGGATTTTCCCAGGGTTGGCTGGAATCCTTGTCGCCCTTGGTCAGCACGTCGGAGGCGGCATTGCGGGCGAAGGCGAGATCGCTGTCGGTCGGCATCACCGCATTGACCTGGGTCGGGCTGATCGAGCCCGTCACATCCTTGTCGTCGATCTTGGCGAAGGCGTCGCTGCGCGACAGGCTGCAGCCGCTTGCGCCGACGCCGATCAGGATCAATGTCACCACCGCGCCTGCGGGGTGGATCGCCGATAGGCCAACGCGCCCCCATGCCCTATATAGGGCTAGTAACGCGCTTTCAGACGCGGGCGGATGCAAATCGGGACTCCTGACATGACCGACACGACCTCCATCAAACACCCGACACCGTTAACATCGGGTGATTTCACCGCGGCGGAGGAGCCGTTCGCCCTGTTCGCCGAATGGTTTGCGGAGGCGGTCAAGTCCGAGCCGAACGATCCGAACGCGATGGCGCTTGCGACCGTCGATCCCGACGGCCTGCCCGACGTGCGGATGGTGCTGATGAAGGGCTTCGATGCCGACGGCTTCGTGTTCTACAGCCATATTGCAAGCGCCAAGGGCCGCGAATTGGCCGCAAATCCTAAGGCCGCTTTACTCTTCCACTGGAAATCGCTGCGCCGGCAGGTGCGCATCCGCGGGCCGGTCACGCCGGTGACCGATGCCGAGGCCGACGCCTATTTCGCCACGAGGCCGAAGCAGGCACAGATCGGCGCCTGGGCCAGCAAGCAGTCGCAGCCGCTGGAGAGCCGCTTCGCCTTCGAGCAGGCGATCGCCAAGACCGGTGCAAAATACGTCATCGGCGAGGTGCCGCGGCCGCCGGGCTGGAGCGGCTGGCGGATCACGCCGCAGCGCTTCGAGTTCTGGCACGACCGCCCCTACCGCCTGCACGACCGCATCGAATTCCGCCGCGACGGCGGCGACAGTGCCTGGTCGAAGGTACGGCTCTATCCCTGAAAGCTGCGACCGTCGTGGCCGGGCGAAAGCGCGAAGCGTGTCTTCGTGTAAGATGACCCCGGCCATCGACGTCTTGATCCCAAGTCATCCCAAGTCGTTCGAAGGCGTGGATGCCCGGCACGCCGCCGTGCATGACGAAAACGAAAGAAACCGTCGATGCCCCACCCATCCAATGCACCGCGGCGCACGCTGCTCCTGACCGGCGCAAGCCGCGGCATCGGCCATGCCACCGCGATCCGGTTCTCGTCCGCCGGCTGGCGCGTCATCACGCTGTCGCGGCATGCGTTTCCCGAGGTCTGCCCGTGGGGCGCCGGGCCGGAAGATCACATCGAGGTCGACCTCGGCAGCCATGACGACACCGTGCGCGCGATCTCCGAGATCCGCAGGCGGCTCGAGAACGATGAACTGCACGCGCTGGTCAACAACGCCGCGATCTCGCCGAAGGCTGCGGGCGGCGGCCGGCTCGGCACCATGGACACCGACATCGAGACCTGGACCCACGTTTTCCACGTCAACTTCTTCGCGCCGATCATGATCGCGCGCGGGCTGCTCGAGGAGTTGAAACACGCCAAGGGCGCGGTGGTGAACGTCACCTCGATCGCCGGCTCGCGCGTGCATCCGTTTGCCGGCGCGGCCTATGCGACGTCGAAGGCCGCGCTCGCGGCGCTGACGCGCGAGATGGCATCGGACTTCGGCCGCGTCGGCGTCCGCGTCAACGCGATCGCGCCGGGCGAGATCGATACCTCGATCCTGTCGCCGGGCACCGAGAAGATCGTCGACCAGCAGATCCCGATGCATCGCCTGGGCACGCCGGACGAGGTCGCCAAGATCATCTACGTTCTCTGCACGGAAACCAGCTCTTACGTGAACGGTGCGGAGATCCACATCAACGGTGGTCAGCACGTCTGAAGCTGGGAAAGAGCCGTATTTCGGGGAAGGAAGTTTTGAGGCGATCCCGGCCGCCGCCGCGGCCGTCATTGGGATTGCTTCACTTGCAGGCGTAACAAACGCAAACGAGGCTTCTGCCTCCGAGGCTTCGGCCTCTAGTCTGCGTAGAACCGACGCGACTTCTTCTCGGGCTGCCGCAGCGCGACGTCATTCAGCGCGCTGGAGCATTCGTCTTCGTCCTCGCCATCCAGCAACGCAGCGCCACAGTAACGGCAAAGTGTCGGCGAGATCGCCTGCACCTTGCCTGCTGCGCGGTCCTGTTGATAGCGCGCAAAGTCGATGACGTTACGCCGTGGCGTTATGATCTTCTCAACCATTGCTGTCCTCCGGCTTCGAGGCGGGCGTTATCGCAGACAAGTTTCGCCCAAACGTTCAGCGCAACGCTCAAATTTTAGCAGAGGAAATAAGGCAGAAAGCGCGTCCCAAAGCGCGACGTGTGGAACCGGTTTACAGCCACTTCTTCCACTTGAAGATCCAGTACGGCACAACGGCCGCAATCAGCATCAGCACCAGTGCATACGGATAGCCGTGGGCCCATTCGAGTTCCGGCATGATCTTGAAATTCATGCCGTAGATCGAGGCAATCAGCGTCGGCGGCATCAGCACCACCGCCATCACCGAGAACAGCTTGATGATGTTGTTCTGTTCCAGATTGACCACGCCGAGCATGGCGTCGAGCACGAAGGTGATCTTGTTGGAGAGATAGGAGGCGTGGTCCGTCAGTGAGGCCACGTCACGCTGCATGGTCTTGAGCTGCTCGCGCATGTCCTTGGACCATTTCACGCCCTCGACCACCGCGGAGAGGAAGGTGACGAGGCGGCCGATCGAGACCAGGCTTTCGCGAACCTTCGAGGTCAGGTCGCCCTTGCGGCCGATCGCGATCAGGATCTGCGAATATTGCTTGGCGTGACCGTGGCGCTCGCTCTCCGGCTCGAAGATGTCGTGGGACACCTGGTCGATATCGGCTCCGCAGCGCTCCAGGAGATCGGCGCAACGGTCGATCACAGCGTCCAGCAGTTCCATCAGCACCTGCTCGCCGGTGATGCCGGGAGCACAGGCGCGGGCCAGCTTGTTCTCGACCAGCGCGAAAGGTTTCGGCAAGTCGTAGCGTACCGTGACCAGGCGATGGCTGGTCAGGATGAAGGTGACCGCCGTGGTGCGCGGCATGTCGGTGTCGGACTGGCACATCAGCGTCGCGGTCATGTAGCGGGCGCTGTTCTCGATATAGAGGCGGCTGGAGATCTCGATCTCCTGCATGTCTTCCCGGGTCGGCACCGCGATCCCCGCGAGCTTCTCGACCGCCCGGTCCTCCTCCACCGTCGGATTCACCAGATCGACCCAGACCGCTCCCTCGGGCAGCGCGCCGAGGTCGGTCGCGGTGGCCTTCTTGAGCGAAAACTCGGACGGAACGAACACCGACAGCATCACGAACTCCACGAAACAGGGCTGGCAGGACCCGCCGACTTAGCGCGATTCTGGGGGGCGCTTCATGACCGGGGCATTAACCGGGCATCCATACTTGTGGCGGCCAGGCGGCAGTGACGTGGCGCCGACTCGTCGACCGTTGCCTGTTTGCACAAAAACCAACCCGGCGCCAGAACAGTTGCGGCAAAAAAGCCACAGACGACGTCCCGCGATGCGGGAAAGGCATCTAAAGTCTGGGAATAATGGCGCGTTTCAGCAATACTGCCCTCATGGAATCGTGGCGTTTGGGGCGTAATAGTGGCGCTTTCGGGCGCGGATTTTCGATTGGAATGTAATCATGTCGTCGCTCAAAGTTACCTTCGGGATTCTGGCCGCGGGCCTGATGTTGTCAGGCTGCATGCAGGCCACAACCTATGAGGCAACCAATACCTCGAACTTCAAGCCGCGTGACAAGGAACTCCTGGCCAAGACCACCTACGTCAAGACGCCGGTGGCTGAACCGTTCCGCCGCGCCATCGTCGAGTATCACCGCAAGGAAGCCCCCGGCTCGATCGTGGTCGATTCCGACAACCATTACCTCTATTACGTGCTGAACGACGGCAAGGCGATCCGCTACGGCATCACCGTCGGCGAGGAAGCCATGGCCTGGTCCGGCATCGCCAAGGTCGGCAGCATGACCGAATGGCCGGCCTGGCACCCGACCCCCGGCGAAATCTCGCGCCTCGGCGTCCCGACCTTCGTGGCCCCCGGCCCGGACAATCCGATGGGCTCGCGCGCGATGTATCTCTATTCGGGCGGCAAGGACACGCTGTTCCGCATCCACGGCACCAACCAGCCGGAATATATCGGCGCGTCGATCTCCTCGGGCTGCATCCGCATGACCAACGAGGACGTCATCGACCTCTACAACCGGGTCAAGCTCGGCACCATCGTCGTGGTGCTGGAGCCAAAGCACGGCGACTCGCCCTACAAGCCGCAGATGGCGCTACAGGGCGGCGGCGGCACGACCTACTGATCCCATCGCGACCGCGATCAAAAGCGCCGGCTTTGCCGGCGCTTTTTTGTTGGCTGCGTCTTGGTCTCGGCGCTGCGGTCAGGCGCAGCCGCATCATCTGATTTTGTGCCGTCCGGCTTCTTGCCGGCGTCAGACTTGCCGTGGTCAGCCTTGCCTTGGTCAATTCTGGGTGCGTCCGTCTTCGACGCGTCGGATTTGGCGGCGACCTCGCGCGGCGGCGCCTCTTCGGGGCGCTCGGCCGGCAACAGCGGCGCGACTTGCGGCAGCGGGTCGTCCACGTTCCACTGGCAGATCCGGTAATTGTTGCGACGCTCGATCAGGTCGAGATGGATGTGGTCCTCGTGGTACCAGTCCGAGCCCGGCCCGAGCACCGTGGAGAAGCGGGCGCAAACCGAGTGCAGCACCGTCTCGCGCAGATCACGCGGCACGCTGCGGTCAGTCAGCGAGATCGACTTGCCGTTGGCGAGACCGAGGGCGCGCACGTCAAGCGCATTGGCGCGGCCGTGCTCGGAGAGCTGCGCGCCGGCGACCCGATTGCGGCCGCGGCATTCGAACGAGTCGAAATTGTCGAGATTGCTGATCCCGCCCCCGAGGCTCTGCGCGAGCGGCGCGATATCGGTGCGGACCCAGTCGGCGACCGCAGCGGCCATCTTGCAGCGGAGGATCGCCGCGGGCTTGACCGCGACCTTGCGCTTGTCCGCCAGCACGATCGCCTCGAGCCGCACCAGATCCTCGCCGCCGCAGCCCCCGGCGCCGTGAATATCCGGAATGCTCGGGGCGACCGCGATCTCCTCGGTCAGGGCCTGCCGGCAGGCCGACAGCTGCGGCGCGGCGGGCTCGGCCGGCTTGGCCGTCTCGGCGGGCCTCGCAGCCTCAGTAGGCGCGGCCGGAGACTGCGTCTCGGCCGCGGGCGGCTCGGGCTCGGTTGCCGCCGGCGCGTGGGTTGGCGCCTGCGCCGGGCGCGGCTTCGGCAGCGGCACCGCTGAGCGGCGGACCGCCTTGTGCGGCCTTTGCGGCCGGGTGCCGAACAGATCATCCCACGGAAAGCTGGGCGCGCGGCGGGCGGCCTCGGCGGGGCCTGCTTGCATGCCAAGGCAAAGCAGCAGGGCGGCGGCGGTAACCATTGCCGCGCCCCCGCGACGAAACGCGCCAACAGGCCATTTTCGGCTTGCTTTCTCCGCGCTAAAGTTCATGTCAGTTCCATGATTTTACTGCCGGCCGTCCAAGATGCCGGCGGATCACGCGTGAGGATCGAGGAGGGATTTGCGTATGCTTGGTTTGATGCAAGATTGGCCCTTGCTGTGTCACAAGATTATTGAGCACGCCGCCAAATATCACGGCACGCAGGAAGTCGTGACGCGGTCGGTCGAAGGCCCCATTCATCGCACCACCTACGCCCAAATCCATGCCCGCGCATTGAAGGTCTCGCAGAGCCTGGAACGCGACGGCATCAAGCTCGGCGACCGCGTCGCCACCATCGCCTGGAACACCTGGCGCCACCTCGAGGTCTGGTACGGCATCATGGGGATCGGCGCGATCTGCCATACGGTCAATCCGCGCCTGTTTCCGGAGCAGATCGCCTGGATCGTCAACCACGCCCAGGACCGCATCGTCATCACCGACCTCACCTTCGTTCCGGTGCTGGAGAAGATCGCAGGCCAGCTGCCGAGCGTCGAGCGCTACGTGGTGTTGACCGACAAGGCGCACATGCCGCAGACCACGCTGAAGAACGCGGTCGCCTATGAGGACTGGATCGCGGCATCCGACGGCAAGTTCGAGTGGAAGACCTTCGACGAGAACACCGCGGCGGCGATGTGCTACACCTCCGGCACGACGGGCGATCCCAAGGGTGTACTTTATTCGCACCGCTCCAACGTGTTGCACGCGCTGATGGCCAACTCGAAGGACGCGCTCGGCACGTCCGCGTCGGACACAATGCTTCCGGTGGTCCCCTTGTTCCATGCCAACAGCTGGGGCATCGCCTTCTCCGCGCCGTCGATGGGCACCAAGCTCGTGATGCCGGGCCCGAAGCTCGACGGCGCCTCGGTGTACGAGTTGCTGTCGACCGAGAAGGTCACGCACACCGCCGGCGTGCCGACGGTGTGGCTGATGCTGCTGCAATACATGGCCGCCAACAACGTCAAGCTGCCGGATCTGCAAATGGTGATCTGCGGCGGGTCGGCGATGCCGCGCTCGATGATCAAGGCGTTCCTCGACATGGGCAGCCAGGTGCGCCACGCCTGGGGCATGACCGAGATGAGCCCGCTCGGCACGCTGGCGACGCTGAAGCCGCCGTTCACCGAGCGCACCGGCGAGGAGCGGCTCGACGTCCTGCAGACCCAGGGCTATCCGCCGTTCGGCGTCGAGATGAAGATCACCGACGATGCCGGCAAGGAGCTGCCGTGGGACGGCAAGACCTTCGGCCGTCTCAAGGTCTCGGGCCCGGCGATCGCCAAGGCCTATTTCCGGGTCGACAGCAACATCCTCGACGATACCGGCTATTTCGACACCGGCGACGTCTCGACGATGGACGAGCACGGCTACATGCGGATCACCGACCGCTCCAAGGACGTGATCAAGTCCGGCGGCGAATGGATCTCCTCGATCGATCTCGAGAACCTCGCGATCGGCCATCCGGCGGTCGCGGAAGCCGCCGTGATCGGCGTCCATCACCCCAAATGGGATGAGCGGCCGCTGCTGATCGTACAGCTCAAGCAGGGCCAGAGCGCCACGCGCGAGGACATCCTGAAGTTCATGGACGGCAAGATCGCCAAATGGTGGATGCCCGACGACGTCGCCTTCGTCGACGGCATCCCCCACACCGCGACCGGCAAGATCCTGAAGACGGCGCTGCGCGACCAGTTCAAGGACTACACGTTCCCAACCGCCGCGGCGTGAGGCAACACGAGAAATCGTAGCCCGGATGGAGCCAACGGGGCGCGCGTTCGCGCGACCCGTTGGCTCAATCCGGGCTACACAATTGCTGCGGCGTGAACGATCTGGGTTGACGCCGCAGCCCGGCAAGAGCGTGAAGCGCATCTTCGGCCAGATGGCCCGGGCACGACGGCCCATCCAAGGCGCTTCGACACCCAAATCCCTTGAATTCGCCGCAGGTCCGTGGTCTCACACCACTGATCGCGGCGGCCGAGGTCGCCTGAGGACATCTCAACCGGCAGATTTTTCGACGATGGCGCGCAGGTTTTCCGCTCCCTACCAGCAGGAGCCCGTGTCCGGTCTCGCCACCTGGTCGCGCAACCTCGCCATCTTCTCCGTCGTCGCGGTGGTGGTCTCGATCCTGATCGTCCGCTTCGGGTTCCTGGAGGTCAAACCGGCGCTGGCGACCTTCTTCGGCGCGCTGGGCCTGGCCGGCCTGTCGATCCTGCTTGGGCTGGCCGCCTTTGCCGCGATCTGGCAGAACGGCACCCGCGGCATGGGCCGGATCCTGCTCGCGCTGCTGATCGACGCGGCGATCCTCGCTTACCCGGCCTACCTCATCTATCAGTACCGCAAGCTGCCGCGGATCTACGACGTCACCACCGACGCGATCGACCCGCCGAGGTTCGAGGCGCTGGCGCGGCTGCGCACCGGGGAAGGCACCAATCCTGCCGCCTATGCCGGCCTCTATTCGGCCGAGAAGCAGCGCGCGGCCTATCCGGATATCGAAACCGTCGAGCTCGAAACCCCGGTCGACCGCGCCTATGAGCTGACGCTGCGGCTGGTGAACCGCCGCAAATGGCTCGTCATCGACGCCCGCGCGCCGCAGCCGCCGCGCCGCATCGGCCGCATCGAGGCGGTGGCGCGCACGCCGATCATGGGTTTCCGCGAGGACGTCTCGATCCGGGTCACGCCTGACGACGAGGACTCCCGCGTCGATATCCGCTCGGCATCGCGCTATTTCGACACCGATCTCGGCAGCAACGCCGCCCGCGTCAAGAAGCTGATCGAGGATCTCAACAGCGCCGCCGAGAACGACAATTCCAAGCCGGCGAAGAAGGCCGCTCCTGTCGCGCCAAAGGCACCGCCGGCGAAGACGGTGAAGAAATAGCGCCCTACGCCATCCGGTACGTCCCGCCGATCACGGGATCGCCATCCGTCGCCACGACACCGCGCGCGACGAGGTCCTCCAGATGCGCCAGCACCGAATAGCCGGCGGCATTGGCGAGGCGCGGATCGAGCCCGATATAGATCGCCCGCACCATGGTGGGGATGTCGGCCTCGCCCTTGCCGAGGCGATGCAGGATCGATGCCTCGCGCGCCCGGCGATGCCGCGCCAGGAAACGGACGTAGCGCGGGCCTTCCGGAATCTCCGGGCCGTGGCCGGAGAAATAGAGCTGCTCGGGCCGCTGCTCCAGCCGCTCCAGCGAGGCCATGTAGTCGATCATCGAGCCGTCCGGCGGCGCCACGATCGAGGTCGACCAGCCCATCACATGGTCGCCGACGAAATTGATGCTGCGCTCGGTCCAGGCGAACGCCAGATGGTTAGCGGTGTGGCCGGGGGTGGCGACCGCCTCCAGCGCAAAGCCCGCCCCCTCGATGACGTCGCCATGCTTGACCTGCACATCGGGCCGGAAATCGCGGTCGGCGCCGGATTCCGGATTGTGCTTCTCGCTCTCGAAGCGCGGGCGCGAGGCGCGGTGCGGTCCCTCGGCATAGACCGGCGCGCCGGTCGCGGCCTTGATCCGCGGCGTGTTCGGCGAATGGTCGCGATGGGTATGGGTGACCAGGATATGCGTCACGGTCTCGCCCTTGACCGCATCGAGCAGCGCCCTGGCATGCGCCTCGTCGTCGGGACCGGGATCGATGATCGCGACCTTGCCCTCGCCGACGATGTAGCTGACCGTGCCGGTGAAGGTGAACGGGCTCGGATTGTTGCAGAGGACACGGCGAACGCCGGGGCGGACCTGTTCGACCACGCCGGGCTTCAGCGGGAAATCGCGGTTGAACGGGATGTCGTAGGCGTCGGCCATGGGGATTTTCTCTGCATCGTCATTCCGGGGCAGCCCGACAGGGCTGAACCCGGAATCTCGAGATTCCGGGTTCGATGCTGACGCATCGCCCCGGAATGACTGTGAAAGGATTTACGAGAACGCCTGGATGCCGGTGATCGCGCGGCCGAGGATCAGCGCATGGACGTCGTGCGTGCCCTCATAGGTGTTGACCGTCTCGAGGTTCGCGGCGTGACGCATCACGTGATACTCGATCTGGATGCCGTTGCCGCCGTGCATGTCGCGCGCCATGCGGGCGATGTCGAGCGACTTGCCGCAATTGTTGCGCTTGACGATCGAGATCATCTCGGGGGCCATCTTGCCCTCGTCCATCAGGCGACCGACGCGCAACGAGGCCTGCAGGCCGAGCGCGATCTCGGTCTCCATGTCGGCGAGCTTCTTCTGCACCAGCTGGGTGGCGGCGAGCGGCCGGCCAAACTGCTTGCGGTCGAGCGTGTATTGCCGCGCGCGATGCATGCAGTCCTCGGCGGCGCCCAGTGCGCCCCAGGAGATGCCGTAGCGGGCGCGATTGAGGCAGCCGAACGGACCCTTGAGGCCGGAGACGTTGGGCAGCAGCGCGCTTTCCGGCACCACCACATTGTCGAGCACGATCTCGCCGGTGATCGAGGCGCGCAGCGAGAGCTTGCCGCCGACCTTCGGCGCCGACAGGCCCTTCATGCCCTTCTCGAGGATGAAGCCGCGGATCTGGTTGTCGTGCGCAGCCGACTTGGCCCACACCACGAACACGTCGGCGATCGGCGCGTTCGAGATCCACATCTTGGCGCCGTTGAGCTTGTAGCCGTCGGCGACCTTCTCGGCGCGGGTCTTCATGCCGCCGGGATCGGAACCGGCATCGGGCTCGGTCAGGCCGAAGCAGCCGACCCATTCTCCGGTCGCGAGCTTGGGCAGATATTTCTTGCGCTGGTTTTCGTCGCCATAGGCGTAGATCGGATACATCACCAGCGACGACTGCACCGAGTTCATCGAGCGATAGCCGCTATCGACGCGCTCGATCTCGCGCGCCACGAGGCCATAGGCCACGTAGCTCGCATTGGCGCAGCCATACTCCTCGGGCAGCGTCACGCCGATCAGGCCGAGCTCGCCCATTTCGTTGAAGATCTCGCGGTCGGTTTTCTCTTCCAGATAGGCCTTGGTGACCCGCGGCAGCAGCTTGTCCTGCGCATAGGCTCGCGCCGTGTCGCGGATCAGGCGCTCGTCTTCGGTGAGCTGGTCGTCGAGCAGGAACGGATCATCCCACTGGAAGCTGGCGGCAGCCGGCTTGTCCTTGGCCTGGGGGCGCACGCTCATGAAACATCCTTTCGCATCGTCTATCGGAAATTGGCGGATAAATTAAAGCGCTATGCTGCGAAGCGCAATTGGTGATCCTCTCACCGTCATTCCGGGGCGATGCGTCAGCATCGAACCCGGAATCTCGAGATTCCCCGGAATAACAGCGCTAGCTCTCCAGCTTCTCGTTCGACACAATCTCGATGCCGAAACCTGACAATCCCTTGTAGTCGTGCACCGACGAAGTCAGGTGCCGGATCGAGGTGACGCCGAGATCGCGCAGGATCTGTGCCCCGACGCCGACCTCGCGCCACTGCCTGTGGCGATCGGCCTCCGCCGTCTTCTGCTCGCCGACCGGCTCGACCGGAACACCGGCGGCACCATCGCGCAGATATACCAGCACGCCGCGGCCGGCGTCCTTGAAGTGCCGCAACACGGCTTCCATTCGCGCCGGCCCGGTGAACAGGTCTTTCACGATGTTGGGCTTGTGCAGCCGCGTCAGCACGTCCCGGCCGTCGCCGATGCCGTTATAGACGAAGGCGGCATGCATGATCTCGTCGAACGGCGAGCGATAGGCGTAGCCCTGCAGCGGGCCGATCGGGCTTTCGGTGGTGAAGGTCGCGACCCGCTCGATCAGCTTCTCGCGCGCCTGGCGATAGGCGATCATGTCCGCGATCGTGACATGCTTGAGCTTGTGGGCGGCGGCGAATTTCGCGACCTGCTCGCCCTTCATCACGGTTCCATCGTCGTTCATCAGCTCGCTGATGACGCCGACCGGCGGCAGGCCCGAGAGCCGGCACAGATCGACCGCCGCCTCGGTGTGCCCGGAGCGCAGCAGCACGCCGCCGTCGCGAGCGATCAGCGGGAAGATGTGGCCGGGGCGCGCAAAATCGTTGGCGCCGGCATTGGGATTGGCGAGCGCGCGGCAGCAGGAGGCGCGCTCCTCGGCCGAGATACCAGTGCCGCCGTCAGGCTTGTAGTCGATCGAGACCGTGAAGGCGGTGGTGTGGTTGGACTCGTTGTGCGCCACCATCGGGTCGAGCCGCAACCGGCGGGCGTCCTCGGTGGTGATCGGCGCGCAGACGATGCCGGAGGTGTGGCGAATGATGAAGGCCATCTTCTCCGCCGTGCAGAACGACGCCGCGACGATCAGATCGCCCTCGCCTTCCCGATCGTCATCGTCGGTGACGACAACGAGTTCACCCTTCGCAAAGGCTTGCAGCACTTCCTGGATCGTATCGGCCATTGTCCTGACATCTCGCTATATGCAGGCAGTGGATTAGCCGGGTTCCGATGTCAGCGCCAGTATCATTATGCAACCCGCCATGCATCCGGCAGGCATACCAGGGCGGTGACGGCGGTTTCCGTAGCCCGGATGGAGCGAAGCGCAATCCGGGACATTTCCGCGTGCACGATCCCCGGATTTCGCGGAGCCTGTCATCGGGCGCGCGTTCGCGCGACCCGTTGGCTCCATCCGGGCTACAAAACTGGCTCGCCCTATGGCAGCACCTCGCGCCGGTCGCTGAGCTGGACGTCAAGCTCGGCGCGCTTGTCGTCGAGCAGGCCGGCGTCGGCCGCCTCGATCACCGAATAGAGCTCGCCGGCGTCGCTGAGCCGGGTCACCGTCACGTAGTCGGCGCCGGCGCTGTAGAGGTCGTCGACGCCGGTCAGGAGGTCCGCGGTGGCAACGATCCGCGCGGTCGGATTGAGGGCGCGGACGTGGCGCACCAGCTTCTCATTGTCGGCGCCGACCAAGAGGAAGTCCGGCACGCTCAGGATGATGATCTCGGCCTTGCCGATGCCGGCATGAACCAGGGTGTCGACATTGCTGATGTCGCCATAGATCACATGCATGCCGCGGTCGGACAGCGTGCGGAACACCAGCGGGTTGAAATCGATGACGCTGATCTGCTCGAGCAACGACTGGTTCTGCCGCTCGATCTGGCTGATCAGCGCGCTCGCCGCGCGGAAAAAGCCGAGGATGACGATGCGCCGGATCTCGCCATGTCCGCCCTCCTGCCCGGCCTCGCCGCGGCCCTGGCCTTCCTGGTCGAGGTCGCGCAGCCCGATCCGCTTCAACGGACCGATCAGGCCGCGCACGATCTGGTCGCTGCGCCCCATCGCGAAGGTCGAGAGCACCGCCAGCACCACGAAGGCGAACGAGACCGCACTCGCGGTTTCGGTTCCGATGTGGTTGGCGGCGACACCGGTCTGGATCACCACCAGCGAGAACTCGGAGATCTGCGCCAGGTTGATCGCCGGCAGCAGGCTGGCGCGCAGGCCCTGCTTCATCAGGTAGAGCGGCGTGAACGTCGTGATCAGGCGGCTCGCCACCGTGAAGGCCGCGATGACAAGCGCAAGCCAGATCACCGAGAGGCCCGGAATCGGGATCGTCATGCCGAGCGCGACAAAGAACAGGGTGATGAAGAAATCCCGCAGCGTCGTGACCTTGGCGGTGACGTCGAGCGCGTAGGGAAAGGTCGAGATCGAGACGCCGGCGACCAGCGAACCCATCTCGCGCGACAGATGCAGCCGCTCGGCGATCTCGCCGATCAGGAAGCACCAGGCGAGCGCGCCGAGCAGCACGAGCTCGGGCCGCCGCGCGATCTGGTGGAACAGCCGCGGCAGCACGTAGCGGCTCAGCACTAGCGCGGTCGCGACCAGCACCGCGACGCGGGCAATCGACAGCAGCACGACACTGATCTGCAGATTGTCCAGGCTCGGCTGCACCGCCAGGAACAGGATCGCGAAGATGTCCTGCAGCACCAGCACGCCGAGCGTGATGCGGCCCGGCAGCGTGTCCAGCTCGCGCTTCTCGTAGAGCACCTTGACGATGATCACGGTCGAGGACAGCGCGCAGGCGACGCAGAGATAGATCGCGTCGAACTTGCCGCCGCCGACCGCAAGCCCGATAGCGGCGAAGAACGCCACGCCGATCAGACAGCCACCGATCAGCTCGCCGGCACCGGCGAACAGGATGACCTTGCCGGCACGGATGATCTTCTTGAGGTCGATTTCCAGCCCGATCATGAACAGCATGAAGATCAGGCCGAGCTCGGAGATGACGCTGATCGATTCCTGGGACTTGACCCAGCCCATGCCGAATGGACCAATGAAAAAGCCGGCGATAAGGTACGCCAGTATCAGCGGTTGCCGGGAGAAGTGGGCCAACAGCCCGATCCCCCAGGCAAAGAGAATACAGAGCGTGATATCGGGAATCAGTTCATGCATGCGTCAAAGACTTCCTGTTGCCGCAACCTAGAGGGCCGGGCGTGAGGATCAACCGAGCAATGTGTCACATCCGCGCAGGCGGCATTTTTCTCGCAGTTTTGCTCTGCCTGCTCACCGTGCGCATGTCAGAGGCGCTAGCACAATCCCCCGGAAGTATTGAACAAAATTTCGCGAACTCGTTGACGGCGGTGCCATCGGAGGGCCTCACCGCGTCCGGTGCATTCTACGTGCCAGTGTATTCCAGCGTGTCGATGAGCCAGGGCAAGCTCAGGGCCGATTTTTCGGTGACGCTCAGCGTGCACAACGCTTCCGAGACGAAGCCGCTGGTGCTGAAGCGGATCGCCTATTTCGACACATCAGGCAAGATGGTGGAGAGCTACCTCAAATCGCCGGTCGCGCTAAAACCGTTTGCGACCGTCGAGGTCGCGATCGCCACGACCGATACCCGCGGCGGCACCGGCGCGAATTTCGTGGTCGATTGGGCGGCCGCCGGCGACATCGCGGAACCGGCGGTCGAGGCCCTGATGGTCGGCAGTGTCGGCGCAGGGCACTACGCCTTCATCAGCCAGGGCCGGCCGATCCGGTTGGCCGGCAAGAACTAACCTCATGGAAGGCCGCGCGGCCTTCTCAACGATAACAACACGGAGCGAAACATCCATGTCCACCTCAGCCCAGTTCGACTTTGCACCGCTGCTCCCGGCCGGCCTGCCTGCGCCGGCCGCACGCTGGACCGGGCTCGCCAAATACAGCTTCGTCGGCGGCAACAACGATCCCGACCAGGTCCCGGTCGACGGGCTGCTGGAGGCGGTCAACGCCGTGTTGAAGCGCGAGGGCAGGAATCTCGCGACCTACAATCTCGCGCACGGGCCGCAGGGCTATCTGCCGCTGCGCCAGTTCCTGACCGAGAAGCTGAAGCGCGACGCCGGGATCGCCTGCACGGCGGACGAGATCATGATCGTCTCCGGCTCGCTGCAGGCGCTCGATCTGGTCAATCACACATTGCTGGCCAAGGGCGACACCGTGCTGATCGAGCAGGAAACCTATCAGGGCTCGCTGAACCGGCTGACGCGGCTTGGCGTCAATGCGGTCGGCATCCCCCTCGATGGCGATGGCATAAGGATCGATGCGCTGGCCGCGGCGCTCGCCGATCACAAGCGGCGCGGCATCACACCGAAATACATCTACACCATCCCGACGGTGCAGAACCCGACCGGCTCGATCCTTCCCGAGAGCCGCCGCGCCGAGATGCTGAAGCTGTCAAGGGAATACGGCGCGCCGATCTTCGAGGACGATTGCTATGCCGATTTGATCTGGAGCGGCGAACGGCCGCCGGCGATCTATGCCATGAGCAAGCATGGCGGCGTGATTCATATCGGCTCGTTCTCCAAATCGATCGCGCCTGCGCTGCGGGTCGGCTTCATCGTCGCGCCTTGGGAGATCATGTCGCGAATGCTGCCGCTGAAGACCGACGCCGGCTCCGGCGCGCTGGAGCAGATGGTGCTCGCGGAATATTGCGCCCCGCATTTTTCGACCCATGTGCCGCGCCTGACCAAGGGCCTGCGCGCCAAGCTCGATACGCTGATGGAGGCGCTGAACGAGCAGTTCGGCACCGCGGCCGAGTTCGAGGCGCCCAAGGGCGGCATCTTTCTCTGGGTCAAGCTGCCCGACAATGTCGACACGCTGAAGCTTTATCAGGCGGCACTTGCCGCCGGCGTCTCGATCAATCCGGGACCGGAATGGTCGACCAGCAAGGCCCATTCCGGCAGCCGGCTCCGCCTCTGCTTCGCCAGCCCCTCGCACGAGCAGATCCGCGAGGGCGTTGCCGTGCTGGCGGAGGTATGCCGCAAGGAGTTCGGTGTGCCGGCGCGCAGCAGCAATGTGGAGAAGCGCGGCTAGCCGTTTCGCTCGCCGGAAGATGGATTGCTTCGCTTTGCTCGCAATGACGAGGTAACCCGTCTCGACGTCATTGCGAGGAGCGAAGCGACGAAGCAATCCACGTTTCCACTTGCACGGAGTCTCACCTCACCGAGAACGGCGCCTGATAGGGCCGGCCGAACGGCACGCCGTTGACCACGGTCTGCACCGGCTTCAACAGCAGATTGCCGTCGCGCTTGTTGTTGCGGGTGTCGACGAAGGAGACCGGGCCTTCGACGAGGTCCATGATCGCGACGTCGCCGGGCGCGCCACGCTGCAGCGTGCCGATCTTCGGGGTGCGGTTGATGATCCGCGCCGGCACCGAGGTCGCCATCGCCACCACCTGATCCAGCGACGAGCCCATCGCGAGGAACTTGCTCATCACGTTCGGCAGGAACGGGATGCCGGGCGAGTTGCCCGAGAAGACGTGGATGTCGGAGGAGATCGTATCGGGGGTGCAGCCGGCGGGGATCGCCACTTCGGCCACCGTGAAATCGAAGCTGCCGCCGCCATGGCCGACGTCGAACAGCACGCCGCGCTGCTTGGCTGCGAGCGCAGCCGGCAACAGCTTGCCCTCCTGCACGATATTGGTGAAAGCGCCCGACATGTTCGGCGCGCCGGAATAGGCATGGGTCAGGATATCGCCGGGCCGCAGCAGATTGAGAATGTCGGACATCAGCTCCCTGGTCTCGACGCCGCCGATATGCACCATCATCCGCGCCGGCCAGCCGCACATCTCGCAGGCCTGGATGCCGCGCTTCAATGGCTCGAGGCCATGCTTGAAGATGACGTTTTCCGACATCCGCACCTTGACCCCGATCAGGAAGTCGGCGTTC
Organism: Bradyrhizobium sp. UFLA06-06; assembly: GCF_054820065.1. Classification (NCBI taxonomy): domain Bacteria; kingdom Pseudomonadati; phylum Pseudomonadota; class Alphaproteobacteria; order Hyphomicrobiales; family Nitrobacteraceae; genus Bradyrhizobium; species Bradyrhizobium sp. UFLA06-06. The sequence goes on along the minus strand of NZ_JADFUD010000032.1, from coordinate 78,769 downwards.
TCGGCCAGCGCCATCGCGCAGGCTTCGACCTGGGCGTTGTCGATGTTGTAGAGCTCGGCCACCGGGAATGCCGATAGGCCGTTGTTGGCGATATGGACGAAGGCGTAGATCCGGGCCCGCGATTGCGCCACGATGAAGCGCCGCAGCGCCGCGAGGTTGTTGACACCGGCGTCGCCCGCCGAGACCACCGTCGTGGTGCCCTGGAATTGCACCAGCTCGTCGGCGGGAATGCCGATCGCCGATCCATACGGGTAGACGTGGCAGTGCAGATCGACCAGGCCCGGCATCACGACCTTGCCCGAGGCGTCGATGGTCTTGGCGGCGCGGGCAGCCGGGATCTCGTCTTCGATCGCCTCGATGATGCCCCAGCGGATGCCGATGTCGCGCTTGCCGCGCAGCGACTGGCTGGGATCGATGACATCGCCGTTCTTGATCACGAGGTCGAACTTGTCGTCCGGCCCCATCGCCGCAGCGGCCGGCCCGGCGATGGCGGCGGCAGCGGCCGATCCCGTCACTTTCAAAAAATCCCGGCGTGAAAATTCGCTCACGGCAACGTCCCCCCGAACATTGATTTTTATGACGCGATGATGCGTCGGACGCCGAAGTTAGGCAAGACCGCCGAGAGGGGGCGGCGGCGCTCGCTGTCGGTTATGCAGCCTGCTCGCGGCGAGCGCCGCAACGGCTGTTGTTGCTGAACAACTGTTCAGAAAACTCCTCTGGTTCCTGAGGAACGTTTCAATGTTCGCACGGTTTTCTCTTCACTTATTTGAGGAGGATGAGATGAAAAAGATTGGCTTTGTTCTTGCGGCGGTTGGTGCGCTTGCGGTGGCCGTCCCGTCGATCGCGAGCGCCGAGACGGTCGTGATCAGACATGGCGGTCATCATCACTGGGACCGCGGCTGGGGCGCACGCGCCGAAATGCGCCATGACCGTGGCTGGCATCGCGGTTGGCATCATGGCTGGCATCACGGCCATGACCGGACGGTGATCATCAAACGTCATCACTACTAAAACCGACACAACGGAAAAAAGACCGACACAACGGAAAATGGCTCCTCACGGAGCCATTTTCTTTTCTGCTTTCCTGAGGGCCTGCAGCCTCAATCCCACGCCGGCGCAAACCCCGGATTGACGCAGCGCATGTCCTTGCGCAGCGCCGCAATCGCCTTGCGGTCCTCGTCGTCGAGCTTGACCTTCAGTGCGTCGAGATTGGCCTTTTGGCTTTCGGCGCGCGAGGCTTTCGGAATAGCCGCCACGCCATCCTGATCGAGCAGCCATTTCAGCGCCACCTGTGCTGCCGTCGCATCATGCTTGCTGCCGATTTTCGCCAGCGTCTCGTCGGTGGCGAAGCGGCCCTGGGCGAGCGGACAATAGGCCACCAGCGGGATCGATTTCGCGGCGAGATATTTGCGCACCGGCGTCTGGTCCAGCATCGCGTGATATTCGATCTGGTTGCAGGCGATCGGTGCCTTGATGTCCTCGACCACGGTCTTGAGCAGCGCGGTGGTGAAATTGGCGACGCCGATCGCGCGGGTGCGGCCTTCCTCCTTCAGCTTCATCAGCGTCTCGAAAACGGCAGGCAGCTTCATGCTCCGCGACGGCCAGTGCACCAGATAGAGATCGACGTGATCGAGCCGCAGCTTCTTCAAGCTGGCGTCGAACGCTGTCCGGATCGCATCCGGCGCCAGGTTCTCGTGCCAGACCTTGGTGGTCACGTGCAGGTCCTTGCGTGCGACATTCGATGTCGCGATCGCCGCCCCGATTGCCTCTTCATTGCCGTACATCTCGGCGGTGTCGATATGCCGATAACCGAGCCCGAGCGCGCTCTCGACCGCCGCGCGGCAGGCGTCGCCCTGCATGCGGAAGGTGCCGAGCCCGAGCTGCGGCAGGCTGATGCCCTGTGTCTGCAGATTTTCCATGGATAGCTCCTGACGCGTGGGACGCCGATGCCATCGACGACGTCACGCCAGCAAATTGTTTCGTGGGAATGAAATTGGCAGGACTGCCGACATGCAGTCTGCCCGCAAACCGGCCCTTCGGGCAAGACGCCGGCAATCAAGATGTCGCGACGGGATCAGAGACGGCGCTAGATGTGTTGCGCCATGATCTGGCCGGGCCGCGCGTCCGGCCGCGGCTCGATATCGACCGACCAGAGATCGTGGTTGTCGACGTCCTTCAGCGTCACCGTCATCACCCCGGTCTTGCCGTCGATGTCGACGCGGCCGAAGAATTGCAGGCCGAAGCACGGCGCGAGATTGTCGCCCTGCTCGGCCGAGCAGCCCTTCTGGTACATCGCCTTCGGGCCAAAGGTGTTGTCGAGCTGGCCCGGCGACCAGGTGCCGGCATGCAGCGGACCGGAGACGAACTCCCAGAACGGCTCGAACTCCTGGAACATCGCGCGGTTCGGATCATAGTGATGCGCGGCGGTGTAGTGCATGTCGGCGGTGAGCCACACCGTGTTGCGGATGCCGGCGCGCTTCATGAAGGACAACAGATCGGCGATCTCGTGCTCGCGCCGCGCGGGCGGGCCGTCGCCGAGCGCGACCGCATCCAGGCTGACGAGGCCGATCGGCAGATCCGCCGCGATCACCTTCCACACAGCATCCGACGCCACCAGCTCCCGCTTCAGCCAGGCGAGCTGACTCTGGCCGAGGATGCAAGCCTGCTCCGGATCGCCCTGCTTGTTCCAGCTGGAATCGCGGTACGAGCGCATGTCGATGATGAAGACGTCGAGCAGAGGCCCGTAGGGAATCTTGCGGTAGACGCGGCCATCGCGCTCCGGCATCAGCCGCATCGGCATGAATTCGTGGAAGGCGCGGCGTGCCCGCGCCACCAGACGCGAACTGCCGTCCGCCTCATAGCCGGTCGCATCAGTGGTGCCGAGCGGCGACCAGTCGTCGGCCACCTCGTGGTCGTCCCACTGCGCGAACATCGGCACCTCGGCGTGGAAGGCGCGGAAATTCTCGTCGAGCCAGTTGTATCTGTAGTTGCCGCGAAACTCATCGAGGCTGTGCGCGACGACGGATTTCTCCTCGGTGACGATGTTGCGCCATACCTCGCCGTTCGGGAGCTTCTGCTCCGACGGCACCGTGCAATCGGCATAGATGTGATCGCCGGAATGGATGAAGAAGTCCGGGCGCTCGTCCAGCATGGTGCGGTAGCTGCGCAAGCCGCCGCGCGCGGGGTCGATGCCCCAGCCCTGCCCGACGACGTCGCCCGACCAGACGAAGGAGACCGAGCGGCGGTCGACCGGCGCGGTGCGGAAATGCCCGATGCGGCTTTCGCCTGATGTGCCGTCGCGGTCCTCGAAGCTGACGCGATAGAACAGGTCCTGGCCCGGCGGCAGGCCGTCGAGCAACAGCTTTGCGGTGAAGTCGCGCTCGGGCAGCGCGTCAGCGGACGCGGCGCGCAGGATGGTGGCGAAGCTTTCGACCGCCGCGCATTCGATGCGCATCCGCGCCGCGCGATCGGCGCGGGCCCAGATGACAGCGGAATCGCTTGCGACGTCGCCGGACTGGATGCCCGCGATCGCGGGCCGATCCGCGGCGCGGCTCAGATACGGTCTTGCCAGCGCGCCGAATCCCGCCAGCGCCGCGGTCGACGCCGAGCGCACCAGAAGCTGACGCCGGGTGAGGCCTCGCCGCCTCGCGGAGTTCGCTGTCGGCATCGAATAACCTTCGTCGAATCGCAACGAAGGTTTTGCCTGCGCTCCTTGACTCCGGCCTTACGGTTTCTTGACTCTCCGTCGACGGTTTTGCGACGGCGGGATGACTCGGCCACGTCGATTGGAACGCAGCACGCCGAGCATTCGATCTAAACCCGTCATCCTGAGGCGCGAGCGGAGCGAGCCTCGAAGGATGAATCGGCCACGGACGGGGCCGTCCATCCTTCGAGACGGCCGCTTCGCGGCCTCCTCAGGATGACGGGCTTAACATTCTTGTGGATGCGCACGTGGATCTGCGCCAGAGCGCCGCCTCACCGATGCCAGTTGCAGATGCCGCCGGTGCGGCACGGCCAGGTCTGGATCCGTGTGTCGCGGGCCTCCGCATCGAGCGGGTTCGAGTGGCGGCGCGCGAGCTTGGCGCGGGCGGGAACGTGCGCGGCCGCGCGCTTCCGCTCACGCGGCGCGGTTACCCCGGTGGTCCGCACGGCTTTCTTCGGCGCGACTTTCGTCTCCTCGACCTGCGGCTCGACATTCGCATGCTGATCGGGACCGTGGTCGGCCTTCGCCTCGACCGGAACCGGCTCGAACTGCGCCGGCGGGCCAAGCCGCTTCGGCGACAGCACCGCCTTGGAGAGATCGAGGCTGAAGAACTCGCTGGGGCCGTACTCGTCGGCAAACGCCACGCCACCCCAAGTCAGGCACGCGGTGCAGACGATTGCAACAAAAGCGTTTTTCAGGACCATCAAACGGCCTCCTGAAATCACTCGAACAGAACAGCCATCATGTAGGGGCCCCGGCCGCGCGAATCCAGCCACGGCTTGCGGCAGGGTTACCGGTCAACCAGGGCGGCGGTGGAAAGTTCCCCAGCCGCCACCTGGAGCCCTTTCCGTTCCGATGGAATAACGCTCTGCCCTATTCGGCCGCCTGCGCCAACGGCTGGCCGATCGCGCGCTCCAGCCGCGCGCATTCGGTGCGGTAGCGGGCGACGTTGCCTTCCTTGATGTGGCCATAGCCGCGCACGAGATCCGCAGCCTTTGCCAGCGCCACGAGCCGCGGCAAGTCGAGCGGCTTCCTGCCGTCGAGGTGACGCAGGATCATCGCCGAATAGTCGACCGGCAATGCGCGCTCCATCTTGCGCTCCGCGGTGTAGCCGAAAATGTCGAAGGCGGTGCCGCGCAGACCCTTCAGCTTCGCCAGCATGCCGAACGCGGTGAAAATCCACGCACCGAATTCACGCTTCTGCAGCCGCCCGGTGACGGAATCGCGCTGGGCCAGCAGCGGCGGCGCCAGCAAGACCTTCAGACCGGAATTGCCCTCGAACTGCTCCCTCAAGGCCTTGCTGAACTCGCCGTCGGAATAGAGCCGCGCGACCTCGTATTCGTCCTTGTAGGCCATCAGCTTGAACAGGCCCTTTGCGAAGGCTTCGGTCAGGTCCTGCGAGCCCGGCGCGGCCGCCGCCTCGGCGGTGCGGACGCGCGCGACGTCGTCGAGATAGCGCTTGGCGTAGGCTGCATCCTGATAGTCGGTGAGGAATTTGGCGCGGAAGGCGATCGCCTCGTCGAGCGTCTTCTTGGCCGGCGCGGCACCGGCGCTCTTGAAGCGCGCGGCGCTGACCACGCGCTGCAGATCATGCGCGGCGAGCCGGCCCCATGAGAACGCGGTCTTGTTCATCTCGATGGCGGCGCCGTTGAGCTCGATCGCCTTCAGGATCGCTTCCAGCGACAGCGGGATCGCGCCGCGCTGGAACGCAAAGCCGAGCATGAAGGCGTTGGTGGCGATGCTGTCGCCCATCAGCGCGGTGGCCAGCCCGGTGGCATCGAGGATGTCGAGATCATCGGGTCTCACCGCGCCGTTCAGCGCATCGCGCATCGAGCTGGCCTCGAAGTCGATATCGGGATCGATCACGAAGCTCGCGGTCGGCAAGAGATCCGCGTTGACGACAGCGCGGGTGACGCCGCGCTCGGCGCGGCTCAGCGCCGGCACGCTGGTGGCGACGACGAGGTCGCAGCCGAGGATCAAGTTGGCATTGCCGGGCGCGATGCGCACCGTGGTCAGCATGTCGGAGGCGGGTGCGAGCCGGACGTGGCTCATGACCGCGCCGTTCTTCTGCGACAGGCCGGTGAAGTCGAGCGTCGAGCAGGCAAGACCTTCGACATGCGCGGCCATGCCGAGCAGCGCGCCGATGGTGATGACGCCGGTGCCGCCAATGCCGGTGATCAGGATGTTGTAGGGATTGCTCAACGTGGCCACAGGAGGCGTCGGCAAATCGAGGAACAACGCCTTGGGATCGGCGGCGGTACGGTCGGCCTTGCGCAGCTTGGGATCCTGCACCATCACGAAGCTCGGGCAAAAGCCCTCGATGCAGGAGAAATCCTTGTTGCAGTTCGACTGGTCGATGCGGCGCTTGCGACCGAGTTCGGTCTCCAGCGGCTGCACCGAGACGCAGTTCGACGCCACCGAGCAGTCGCCGCAACCCTCGCAGACGCGCTCGTTGATGAAGACGCGCTTGGCCGGATCGGGGAACAGCCCGCGCTTGCGGCGGCGGCGCTTCTCGGCGGCGCAGGTCTGGTCGTAGATCAGGACGGTGAGGCCCTCGATCTCGCGCAGGGTGCGCTGCACGGCATCGAGCTCGCGGCGATGATGGATGGTGGCACCCGACGGGAAATAATTGGCGGGATATTTGTCGGGATCGTCGGAGACGATCGCGAGCCGCTTGGTGCCCTCCGCCCAGACCTGGTGTGCGATCTGCGACACCGTAAAGCCGCCTTCGGCCGGCTGGCCGCCGGTCATCGCCACCGCGTCGTTGTAGAGAATCTTGTAGGTGATGTTGACGCCGGCCGCGGCCGCCGCACGCAGCGCCAGCAAGCCGGAATGCGTGTAGGTGCCGTCGCCGAGATTCTGGAACACATGCTGTTCGCTGGTGAACGGCGCCTGCCCGATCCAGCTCACCCCTTCCGCGCCCATATGCGAGATGGTCTGGGTGTTGCGGTTCGGCACCGACAGCGCCATGCCGTGACAGCCGATGCCGGCCATGGCGCGGCTGCCCTCGGGAATCTTGGTCGACGAGTTGTGCGGGCACCCCGAGCAGAAATACGGCGTGCGTTGCAGCTTCGCGGTGCCCGTGCCCTCGGCCGGGCGATCGAATGCCTCGAGTTTTGCCAAACGCTGCTCAAGCAGCGGGCTGCGGTGACCGAGCCGGCGCAGCCGCGCCACCACGGCGGCGGCGACCATGGTCGGCGTCAGCTCGCCTTCGCTCGGCAGCAAGGGAGCGCCGCTCTCGTCGCGCTTGCCGACCACCGACGGACGCTTTGAGGCGTCCATGTTGTAGAGGATGCGGACCAGCTGGTCCTCGATGAAGCCGCGCTTCTCCTCGACGACAAGCACATCCTGCAGGCCCTCGGCGAAGGCGCGCGCGCCGCGCGCTTCGAGCGGCCAGGTCAGCGCCACCTTGTAGATGCGCAGGCCGAGCGCCTGCGCATCGGCATCGGTGATGCCGAGATCAGCGAGCGCCTGGCGCAGATCGAGATAGGCCTTGCCGGTCGCCATGATGCCGAGCCGTGCCGGCTTGGAATCCAGCACGATGCGGTCGAAGCGGTTGACGCGGGCGAAGGCCGCGACCGCCTCCATCTTGGGCCCGTGCAGCCGGCGCTCCGCCTCGAGCGGCGGATCCGGCCAGCGGATCGAGAGCCCGCCCAGTGGCATCTCGAAATCGTCGGGCGTGATGATCTTGATGCGATCGGGGTCGCTGACGATCGAGGCCGAGCTCTCCACCGTCTCCGAGATCGCCTTGAAGCCGACCCAGCAGCCGGAATAGCGCGACAGCGCGAAGCCGAGGATGCCGAGATCGAGATAGTCCTGCAGCGTCGCCGGATTGACCACCGGCATCAGCGCCGAGGCGAACACCTGCTCGCTCTGATGCGCCAGGGTGGAGGATTGGCAGCCATGGTCGTCGCCGGCCAGCGCGATCACGCCGCCGTTCGGCGAGGCGCCGGCCGAATTGGCGTGCTTGAGCGCATCGAGCGAGCGGTCGACGCCGGGGCCCTTGCCGTACCAGATGCCGAACACGCCATCGACCTTGGCGCCGGGGAACATGCCGACCTGCTGGCTGCCCCACACCGCGGTCGCCGCCAGATCCTCGTTGAGGCCGGGAACGAAGGCGATGTCGTGCTCCTTCAGGAAGGATTTCGCCCGCCACAGCGCGTGGTCGTACATGCCGAGCGGCGAGCCGCGGTAACCGGAGATGAAACCGGCGGTGTTCAGCCCGTGCGCGCGGTCGCGTTCGCGCTGCAACATGGGCAATCGGACCAGCGCCTGGGTACCGGAGAGGAAGATTCGTTTGGTATCCAACCGGTACTTGTCGTCCAGTCCAACTTCCATCAACGCCATCAGTTTCCCCGTCAGTCAGCCACGCCGGTCCGAACCGGTCTGATTATCTTCCGAATGATCATGCATCAGCATGCACTGATTTTGTTATGCATGAACAGCCCCGTTCCATGGCCGCAGCACATATCTCATGTTGCGCATGCGAGGCCTTGTTCTCTGCGAGGCCTTTGTTGCTCTGCGAGGCTTGCCGAACCCCGGCATCTTTGAAACGGTGGCGCGCAAAGGGAGACCAAGGATGATTACAGTCGAATCCGCGTTCACGACGGAAATCGTGGAGAACGGCGATCTGCTGGTGGGTCCCTGGCGCAGCCCGAAGCAGATGCTGCAGGCCCAGACCTACGATTCCCACGCTTCGATTCACGACGACGCAACCGCGCAGAAGCTCGGCTTCCGCGGCGGCACGATCGAGGGACCGACCCATTTCAGCCAGTTCGCGCCGCTGTGCGAGCGGATCTGGGGCCGCGCCTGGTTCATGACCGGATGCCTCTCGGCGCATTACCGCAACCCGGTGTTCGAAGGCGAAGAGGTGCAGGCCCAGATCGAGAAGCCGAAGCCCGGCCAGACCGTTTGCACGATCGCGATGATCAAGCGCGACGGCACCGAGATCCTGCGCGGCACCGCCTCGATCGACGGCGACGGCAGCGAGACGGCGCTCAGCCACCGGCTCGGCGAATTGAAGCCGCTGACCGATCCCGTGATCCTCGCCGACATCAAGGTCGGCATGAAGACGCCGCGGCAGGCGATCAAGATGGATTTCGACCAGAACATGGGCGATCTCTATCCGTTTTCGCTGGCCGACAAGCTCAAGGTGATCACCGAGCCATCGGACTATTATTCGCTGGAGCACAATCCCTGGGGCCGCGCCATCATCCCGATGGAGATGCTGAGCGTGCTGTTCCAGTACCGCGCGCGCGAAGACCGGCTGCCGGTCCGCGGCCCCGCGGTCGGGCTGTTCGCCGACCAGGAGATCCGCCTTTTGCGCGGGCCGCTATTCCCCGGCGAGACCTATTGGGTCGAGCGCGAGGTCGTGGCGCTCTCGGGCAGCAAGCGCACCGAGAGCATGTGGGTGCGCTTGACCGTGTTCGATGCCGACAACGCCTTGGTTGCGACCATGCTACTCAACGGCGCCAGCATGAAGGACTCCTACGCCAACTACGACAGCGAACACAAAGCCCTCTACGGCTGAAACAACAGCCGCCTCTTCCGCAAGCCGCCGAAAAAAGGACAACAACAATGGCCCGCCTGCCCTATCTCGAAGCCGATCAGGTCGCCCCCGAATATCGCGACATGCTCAAGCGCAACACCAATCTGCACAAGCTCCTGGTGAACTCGCCGGACATGGCGCGCGCCTTCAACGGCGTCGGCGGCTATATCCGCTTCAAGAGCAAGCTCGATCCGCGCTTACGCGAACTCGCGATCCTGCAGGTCGGCTGGCTCGAGCAGTCGGAATACGAGTTCACCCACCATGTGAAGATCGGCAAGGAGTTCGGCGTCACCGACGAGGACATCCGGGGCTTGATCGCGGAGACCGATGGTAGACCCTCGAAGCTCGAGCCGCTGGCGAAGGCGATCCTCAAAGGCGCCCGCGAGATGGTGCGCGAGCTCGCGATGTCGGATGCGACCTTCGCCGAGATCAAGCAACATCTTTCCGACGAGCACATGACTGACCTCGTGCTGACGATCGCGTTCTACTGCGCCGTGGTGCGCGTGCTTGCCACCATGCAGATCGACAACGAACCGCACTACAAGGAGGTACTGCAGCAGTACCCGCTACAGGGAGTGAAGTGACATGCGCCTGCAAGATCGCGTCGCCATCGTCGTTGGCGCCGGCCAGAGCCCCGGCGAGGGCATCGGCAACGGCCGCGCCACCGCGCTGACCTTCGCGCGCGAAGGCGCCAGGGTGCTGTGCGTCGATTACAATCTGGCTTCGGCGCAGGAGACGGTCGACCTGATCGCGGCCAAGGGCGGGACTTCAGTCGCCTTCAAGGCCGACGTCACCAAAAATGCCGACATCAAGGCGATGGTGGCAGACGCACATGGCCGCTGGGGCAGCGTCGACATCCTGCACAACAATGTCGGCGTCAGCCTCTCCGGCGGCGATGCCGAACTGCTCGACATATCGGAGGAGGCGTTTGATCGCTGCGTGGCGATCAATCTGAAGAGCTGCATCCTCGCCGCCAAGCATGTGATCCCGATCATGCGCGCGCAGCAGCGCGGCTCGATCATCAACATCTCGTCGATGGCCGCGATCACAACCTATCCTTACGTCGCCTACAAGGCGACCAAGTCGGCGATGATCGCCTTCACCGAACAGCTCGCCTACCAGAATGCGCAATATGGCATTCGCGCAAACGTGATCCTGCCGGGATTGATGAACACACCGATGGCGGTGGACACGCGCGCCCGCGAATTCAAGAAGAGCCGCGCCGAGATCGAGGCCGAGCGCGACAGCAAGGTGCCGCTGCGTCACAAGATGGGCACCGGCTGGGACGTCGCCAATGCCGCGCTGTTTCTTGCCTCCGATGAGGCCAATTTCATCACAGGTGTGACGTTGCCGGTCGATGGCGGCGCAAGTGTGCGTCGCGGTTAACCGCGACGAACCTATGTGACGATGCCGGTTAATCACTGTGACGACATCACGCGTCAATGCGCCGCAATGATTCGAAAAAATTGAAGTATTCCAATGACACGGCGATGTGACGACGCGTCCACATAAATCGAAATCCTGACTCGTTGTGGTCGCACGAAATTCATCTGCGCTCTGTATCTCGCACGCCAAGAACTTCTGGAGTGCCTGGACCGATGAGCGAAGAATTCGAACTCAGACCCGATCAGTGGGATGCGCTGAAAGCGTTGCGGGCCCCCGCAGCAAACCCTTCACGGCTGAACCGGTTTGCCGTCGAAAGCCTGGTCACGCTCGGCTATGTTGCGGTGCGAGGAGACTCGTTCGAGCTGACGCCCGCGGGCCGCAAGGTGCTGGTCCGCGGTTCGTCACTGCTGCTGCTCGATATCGCAGCCTGATCCTTCGAAGCTGACATCAAGCTTACACACGCGGCATCATGCCGCGTGTGCTTTTCCGGGGATGGTCGTCTCGCCGTGCTGCGTCAGCGGCTTCATCCCGGTGAGGCTGCGCAGCAGCACATAGAACACCGGCGTCAGGAACAGGCCGAACACCGTGACGCCGATCATGCCGGAGAACACCGCGACGCCCATCGCGCGCCGCATCTCCGAGCCCGCACCGGTCGACAGCACCAGCGGCAGCACGCCCATGATGAACGCCATCGACGTCATCAGGATCGGCCGCAACCGCAACCGGCTCGCCTCGATCGCGGCACGGATCGGTGACCGCCCGGCGAATTCGAGCTCGCGCGCGAATTCGACGATCAGGATGGCGTTCTTGGCCGACAATCCGACCAGCACGATCAGGCCGATCTGGGTGAAGACGTTGTTGTCGCCCTTCGACAGCCAGACCCCGAACATCGCGGCCAACAGCCCCATCGGCACGATCATGATGATCGAGAGCGGCAGCGCCAGGCTTTCATAGAGCGCGGCGAGCACCAGGAACACCAGGAGGATCGCCAGCGGAAACACCCAGATTCCGGAATTGCCGGCGATGAACTCCTGATAGGTCAGGTCGGTCCATTCGAAGGCGAATCCGGGCGGCAGCACTTCGGCCGCGATCCGCGTCGCCGCCTCCTGCGCCTGGCCGGAGGAATAGCCCGGCGCGGCGGCGGCGTTGATGTCCGACGACAGGAAGCCGTTGTAGCGGATCGCACGCTCCGGACCTGCGCTCTGGCGGACCTTCAGCAGTGCCGACAGCGGCACCATGTCACCCGACGACGAGCGCACCTTCAATTGCCTGATGTCGTCGGCACGCGCGCGGAACGGCGCGTCCGCCTGCACATAGACCGAATAGGTGCGGCCGAATTTATTGAAGTCGTTGACGTAGTAGGAGCCGAGATAGATCTGCAGCGTGTTGAAGACCTCCGTGACCGGCACGCCGAGCTGCAACGCCTTGGTGCGGTCGATGTCGGCGAACAGCTGCGGCACGTTGACCTGGAAGCTCGAGAACACGCCGGCGATCTCCGGCGCCTTCTGCATCGCCGCCATGAACGCCTTGGTCGCGTCGTTCAGCGCCTCATAGCCGAGGCCGGCGCGGTCCTCGATCTGGAGCTTGAAGCCGCCGATGGTACCGAGGCCGTTGACCGGCGGCGGCGGGAACATGGCGATGAAGGCATCCTGGATGCCGGCATATTTCTTGTTCAGCGCCGCCGCAATCGCCGGACCACTGAGCGAGGGATCCTTGCGCTCGTCGAACGGCTTCAAGGTCGAGAACACGATGCCGGCGTTGGAGGAGTTGGTGAAGCCGGAGATCGACAGGCCGGGGAACGCCACCGAGCTTTCGACGCCGGGCTGGGTCAGCGCGATGTCGCTCATCTTGCGGATCACTTCCTCGGTGCGGTCGAGCGTGGCGCCGTCAGGCAGCCGCGCGAAGCCGACCAGGTACTGCTTGTCCTGACCAGGCACGAAGCCCGACGGCACCTGCTTGAACAGCACGCCGGTCAGGCCGATCAAGAGCACGTAGAGGCCGATCACCACGGCCTTGCCGTAGATCACCTTGGTGACGGTGCGGCCGTAGTTCTCGGAGGACTTCGTAAAGACCTTGTTGAAGCCGCGGAAGAACCAGCCGAGCGATCTTTCCATGACCCGGGTCAGCCAGTCCTTCGGCTCGTGATGGCCCTTCAGCAGCAGCGCCGACAGCGCCGGCGACAGCGTCAGCGAATTGATCGCGGAAATTACGGTCGAGATCGCGATGGTCAGCGCGAACTGCTTGTAGAACTGTCCGGTGAGGCCGGAGATGAAGGCGAGCGGCACGAACACGGCGATCAAGACCAGCGCGATCGCGATGATCGGGCCGGACACTTCGCGCATCGCCTGGTTGGTAGCGTCGCGCGGCGACAGGCCGGACTCGATGTTGCGCTCGACGTTCTCGACCACGACGATGGCGTCGTCGACCACGATGCCGATCGCCAGCACCAGGCCGAACAGGCTGAGTGCGTTGATCGAGAAGCCGAACACATGCATCACCGCGAAGGTGCCGACGATCGACACCGGGACCGCGATCAATGGAATGATCGAGGCGCGCCAGGTCTGCAGGAACAGGATCACGACCAGCACGACGAGCGCGACCGCCTCGAGCAGCGTGTGGATGACGGCCTCGATCGACGAGCGCACGAATTGCGTCGGATCGTAGACGATCTGGTACGACACGCCTTCCGGCATGTTCTTCTTGATCTCGGCCATCGTCGCGCGAACATGGTCGGAGATCTCCAGCGCGTTCGAACCGGGCGCCTGGAAGATCGGGATCGCGACCGCCTGCTTGTTGTCGAGCAGCGAGCGCAGGCCGTATTCGGAGGCGCCGAGCTCGACCCGCGCGACGTCGCGCAGCCGCACCACCTCGCCGGCCGAACCGGTCTTCACCACGATGTCGCCGAACTGCTCCTCGGTCGACAGCCGTCCCTCGGCGTTGACGGAGAGCTGGAGGTCGATGCCCTTGACGCTGGGCGAGGAGCCGACCACGCCGGCGGCGGCCTCGACGTTCTGGGCCTGGATCGCGCGCACCACATCGCTCGCGGTCAGGCTATGCTCGGCGGCTTTCCGCGGGTCGACCCAGACCCGCATCGAATAGTCGCCGGCGCCATAGAGCTGGACGTCGCCGACGCCGTCGATCCGCGCCAGCCGGTCCTTGACGTTGAGCACCGCGTAGTTGCGCAGATACGTCATGTCATAGCGGTTGTTCGGCGACAGCAAATGCACGACCATGGTGAGGTCGGGCGAGCTCTTCTTGGTGATGATGCCGAGCTGGCGCACCACGGCCGGCAGGCGCGGCTCGGCCTGCTGCACGCGGTTCTGCACCAGCTGCGTCGCCTTGTCGGGGTCGGTGCCGAGCCGGAACGTCACCGTCAGCGTCATCGCGCCGTCGGTGGTCGCCTGGCTCGACATATAGAGCATGCCTTCGACGCCGTTGATCTGCTCCTCGATCGGGGTCGCGACGGTCTCGGCGATCACCTTCGGATTGGCGCCGGGATAGGTTGCGCGCACCACGACCGACGGCGGCACCACGTCAGGATATTCCGAGATCGGCATCGCCAGCAGCGAAATCAGGCCGGCCAGGAAGATCAGGATCGAAAGCACGCCGGCGAAGATCGGCCGGTCGATGAAGAATTTTGAGAGATTCATGGCTCCGCCCCCGCGCGCAGCGCCTAGCGCCGCACGACGTGCTGGTTGGTTTCAGTGGATGCCTGCTGCATGCCGCGCGCGCCCATTTCGGCGACTTCCATCTTCAGAAGCGCACCCGGACGCACACGCTGCAGGCCGTTGACGACGATGCGGTCGCCGGATTTCAGGCCGGCGGTCACAATCCGCAGGCCATCGACCGCGCCGCCAAGCGTGACGGAGCGATAGACCGCGCGGCTGTCGTCGCCGACCAGCATGACGAACTTCTTGTCCTGGTCGGTGCCGACGGCGCGCTCGTCGATCAGCACCAGCGTCTGCTGCTTGGGCTGGCCCATGCGCACGCGGGCGAACTGTCCCGGGATCAGCCGGCCGTCATCGTTCTTGAACACGGCGCGGACGCGGATGGTGCCGCTCTGCCCGTTGACCTGGTTGTCGATCAGCTGGATGTGTCCCTTGGCGCCGAGGCCGCCCGACGTCACCATGTCGACCGGAATCTGGTCGAGATTGCCGCGCTTGCCGGAGGCGTCCGCGATCGAGTTCAGCGCGCGCAGCACGACTTCCTCGTCGGCATCGAAGCTCGCATAGATCGGATTGACCGAGACCAGCGAGGTCAGGACCGGCGAAGACGTACCTGCCGCGACGAGATTGCCGACGGTGACCTCGATCCTGCCGACCCGGCCGTCGACCGGTGCCCGCACCTCGGTGTAGTCGAGATTGAGTTTGGCCGTCTGGAGCGCGGCCTCGGCGGCCTTGACGTTGGCGACTGCCTCGCGATTGGCGTTGTCGCGCTGGTCGAAATCGCGCTTGGTCACGATGTTGTTGCCAACCAGCTGCGCGCCGCGCTCGACTTCGCTCGTGGTGAACACGACGCGGGCCTTGGCGGCCTCGAGCTGCGCCTGGGCGCGATCGACCTCGGCGGCGTAGGGCGCAGGGTCGATCTTGAACAGAATATCGCCGGACTTCACCAGCGCGCCCTCGGTGAAGTTGGTCGAAAGGATCGCACCGGCCACCCGCGGCCGGAGCTGGACACGATCGACGGCTTCGAGCCGGCCCGAAAAGTCATCGAACAGCGTGGTCGGCCGCGGCTGGATCACGGCAACGGTGACCGGGACCGCCGGCTCGGGAGCCGCGGCAGTCGCGGTCGCCTGTGCGGCATGAAAATAGTGGCCGGTCGCGATCGAACCGGCCACCGCGAGGGCGCCAAGGATCACGATACCGCCGACGACACGTCGGAAGCGGCCGGAACGGGGATTTTGGGTTGACGAGGGCATTCAGGCGCTCCAGATATCTGTAGTGTTCGCTACAGATGTGGAGCTGGACGCCGGTTCGCAAGATACTTATGTATCGAGCACTATGAATTTCTTATCTCATTCATGGGGAAATGGGAAGTCGCGGAAAAACATCACGTGCAACAAGAGGATAAGCCAGGGACAATCCGTCATAGAAACGGCACCCGGCTTACGGAGCAACGAAAAATGGGAATGGGACGCCCCCGCGCTTTCGACGCGGACGCCGCTTTGGACCAGGCCATGGATGTGTTCTGGCGCCACGGTTACGAGGGCGCGACGATCGCCCAGCTCACCGAGGCGATGAACATCAATCCCCCGAGTCTCTATGCTGCCTTCGGCAGCAAGGAGGGCCTGCTGAAGGCCGCGCTCGACCGTTACACCGAGAAGCGCGACGCCTGGATGGAAAAGGTTTTGGGCGCCGCCACCGCCCGAGAGGTAGCCGAACGATTTCTGATGGAGCACGCGGACGCCCAGACCGATCCCGCCAACCCGCCGGGCTGCCTGCTGGTGCAGGGCGGCCTTGCCTGCGGCACCGGCTCGGAGAATGTTCCATTTGAACTGGCAGCTCGCCGCACCCGAACCGAGGACCAGTTGCACGAACGTTTCGTCCGCGCGAAGGCCGAACGCGACCTGGGTGAAAGCGCCGATCCGGCCACCCTTGCCCGCTATCTCTCCGCGGTGACATCAGGCATGTGCGTGATGGCCTCCTCGGGCGCCGACCGCAACGCGCTGCGCGAGATTGCAGCGGTGTCGCTGAAGGCGTTTGATGAGCAGGCGAAGGGGTAGAGCAGTTCACGTCAAGCGCCTGCGAACCCCAACGAAGTTGGGAGTGACCGGGGATGAATCATTGGACCGGCTGGCTGCCGGGTCTCGACACGCTGCGTCGATATCAAGCGGCGTGGCTCCCACACGACATCGTCGCCGGGCTGGTGCTCGCGACCATGCTGGTCCCGGTCGGCATCGCCTATGCGGAAGCATCCGGCCTGCCCGGCATCTACGGGCTCTATGCGACGATCGTTCCGCTGCTCGTGTACGCGCTGTTCGGGCCGAGCCGCATCCTTGTCCTTGGACCTGACTCGGCGCTTGCGGCCATCATCCTCGGCGTCGTGGTTCCGCTGTCGGGCGGCGATCCGATGCGTGCGGCAACCCTGGCCGCCATGATGGCGGTCGTCTCCGGAACGATATGCATCGTCGCGGGCATCGCGCGGCTGGGATTCCTGACCGAGCTTCTCTCCAAGCCGATCCGCTACGGCTACATGAACGGAATAGCCCTGACCGTGCTGATCAGCCAGCTGCCAAAGCTGTTCGGCTTTTCCATTGAAGGCGATGGACCTCTGCGCAGTCTCTGGGCGGTCATCGGAGCAATCGTCGACGGAAAGACGCATTGGGCGACCCTCGGGATCGGCACCGCGACGCTGGCGGTGATCCTGCTGCTCGCCCGGAACAAGCGGCTGCCGGGCATTCTGATTGCCGTCGTCGCGGCGACGGTCATCACCGGCGTTTTCGATCTCGGGGCACGCTTCGGCGTGACAGTCCTGGGTTCGCTTCCCCAGGGCCTGCCGGGATTTGCCATTCCCCGGATCGGCTATGGCGACATCGTGCAGGTGCTGATCGGCGGCAGCGCCGTCGCGCTGGTGTCGTTCGCCGACACCAGCGTGCTTTCGCGCGCCTATGCGGGACGATTGGGCGATCGTGTTGATCCCAACCAGGAGATGGTGGGGCTCGGCGCGGCCAATCTGGCGGCCGGCTTTTTTCAGGGTTTTCCGATCAGCAGCAGCGGATCGCGCACGCCCGTTGCGGAAGCTGCCGGAGCGCGCACTCAATTGACCAGTGTCATCGGCGCGCTTGCCATCGCCTTTCTGCTGCTGATAGCGCCGAACCTGCTCCAGCACCTGCCCAACGCCGCGTTGGCCGCCGTCGTCATCGCCGCCGCACTCGGCCTGTTTGAGGTCGGCGACCTCAGGCGAATCTACCGCATTCAGCAATGGGAATTCTGGCTATCGATGGTCTGCTTTGTCGGCGTGGCCGTGCTGGGCGTGATTCCCGGAATAGGCCTCGCCATCGTGCTCGCCATCGTCGAGTTCTTGTGGGACGGCTGGCGGCCGCATTCCGCAGTGCTGGGCCGCGCCTCCGGCGTGAAGGGCTATCACGACATCACGCGATATCCGGATGCGCGCCAGATCCCCGGCCTGGTGCTGTTCCGGTGGGATGCGCCGCTGTTCTTTGCCAATGCCGAGTTCTTCAAGGAACGCGCGCTGGATGCGGTGGCGAAATCTCCGACGCCGGTGCGCTGGCTGGTGGTCACGGCCGAGCCGGTCACCAGCGTGGACGTGACCGCGGGCGACATTCTCGCCGAGCTCGACGAGGCGTTGCACGCACAGAAGATCGAGCTGTGCTTTGCCGAGCTCAAGGATCCTGTCAAGGACAAGCTGAAGAAATTCGGCCTGCTGGCGCAACTCGGCGAGAACAACTTCTTCCCGACCATCGGCGTCGCCGTTGCGCGCTACCTCGAGATCAATGCTGACGTGACCTGGGAGGACTGGGAAGACCGGGCTGAAGCCTAAGGCGCGATGGGTCCAATCGTCTGCGCGCTAAAGCGCTTTTGTTTGAGCATGATCTCCGCGCAAACGCTTCGCGTTTGTCGCAGGGAAAACCGCTTCGCACTTTTCCGGATCATGCTTCCCAGCCGTCCGCGCGGATCACCACATCGTCTGCCGCGCGCGCTCCGGCCATTCGCGATCGTATTTTTCGCCGCCAACCGTGTGCTCGCTCATCTCGGCGAGGATCTGGCCCGGCGTCGGCAACGCCGTCGGATCGACCCGCTTGTCCGGATTCCAGAGATCGGAGCGCACGATCGCACGGGCACACTGGAAGTAGATTTCATCCACGGTCATCACGATCACCGTGCGCGGCGCCTTGCCTTCCATCATGAAGGAGGCGAGCAGCTCCGGCTCCGCCGTGACATGGGCTCGGCCGTTGACGCGCAGCGTGCTGCCCGAACCCGGAATCAGGAACAGCAAGCCGATGCGGGGATCGCGAACGATGTTGCGCAGCGAATCGCAGCGATTGTTGCCGCGGCGATCCGGCATCATCAGCGTCTTCGCATCATGGATGCGCACGAAGCCCGGCAGGTCGCCGCGCGGCGAGCAATCGAGCCCTTCGGGGCCTGCGGTCGCAAGCGACACGAACGGCGACTTCTCGATGAGCACACGATAGAGCGGCGTCACTTGATCGGCGACCTTCACGGTCGACGCGTCATTCGGGAAGCCGTAGATCGCCTCAAGTTGCTCGACCGTTTCGATCACCGACATTCGTGCCGTTCTCCTCTTCTTTTTGACGCGTTTTCTTCACGCGAACCGGTATCCACTTCGCTCGAAAACGCTCTAGTCGTCCCAGCGTTCGCCTTTGATGATGCGGACAAGCTGTCGCGCATGATAGTCGGCGGTGCCGGAATTGACGATGGTGAAATCGGGCGTCGACGTGCTCTCGTCGACGGTGCGGGCCAGCCGCTGCTCGAGAAGGCCGTCGCTGCTGCGCGCCCGCATTGCGAGCCGCGCAACCAGCACCTCCGGCGGCGCCGTGACCAGCACCACGACAGCATTGGCATAGTTGCGGCGCGCCGCCGCGATCACGGTGCGCGAGACGTTCGCGATCACGGTGCGTCCTGCAGCGATATCGTCGTTGATCGACCGCGACAGCGCGTAGCGATGGCCGTGCGCTTCCCAGTGCATGGCGTAGTCACCGGCAGCTACCGCGCGCTGGAAGCTTTCCGCGCTGACCTCCTCATTGTCCTCCGACGCCGAGGCCTGGCGGGTGATCAGCCGGCGGGGAAACACGACATCGCGATCATCGCCACAGGCCGCCTTGGCGAATCCCAGCAGCGTGTCCTTGCCGGCGCCGCTCGGGCCGACCACCAGGATCAGCCGGCCGGGACCGCTTCCGGCGCGCCGATCGGCGACGACGGATGCATCGGTCATGCGACCCTCCCTCCTTCGCGCCAGACGCTGCGCACGACAGGCAGGTCGCGCGCGACGTGCACGCGGATCAGATCGGCACGCCGGCCGACCGCGATCTCGCCGCGGTCGTTGAGCCCGACCGCCTCGGCCGGTGTCTTGGTCACGGTGCGCACGGCGGAGGCGAGATCGATCGCCGGCACATGCCTCGGCAATTGCAGCGCCGCCATCAGCAGGCTGGACGGAATGTAGTCCGACGACAGGATATCGAGCATGCCCTCATTGGCGAGATCGACCGCTGCGATATTGCCGGAGTGCGAGCCGCCGCGCACCACATTCGGCGCGCCCATCAGGATGTCGATGCCGGCGGCGTGCAAGCCCCGCGCGGCTTCCATCGTGGTCGGGAATTCCGCCACCGCGACCTTGTCGTTGACGGCGTCGACCACGTTCTCGTCGGTGGTGTCGTCATGGCTCGCCAGCGGGATCCGGTATTCATGCGCCAGCGCGACGATGGCGCGGGTGTTCGCCACCGCATATTCCTTCTGATAGGCGAAGCGGCGCGCGAACAGCACGTCGAGCTGGGCGTCGGTCATGCCGCCGCCCTTGCCGCGGTAGTAGTCGCGCAGCTTCACCTCGTCGCGGAACTGGCGCTGGCCCGGCGTGTGGTCCATCAGCGACATCAGCCGCACGTCCGGCCGGTCGATCAGTTCCTTGGCCTCGGCAACCACATCCGGCATCGGCACCTCGCAGCGCAGATGCAGGAAGTGATCGGCGCGCAGCAGATTCTCCTCGCGCGCCGCCGCGATCGCCGCCGCCAGCACGCCGGCGCGGCCGTCGACATCCTCGGCGCCGTCCTCGCGCCAGACCCGCAGCGAATCCAGCACCGTGGTGATGCCTGAGGTCGCGAGCTGACCGTCATAGGAGATCACGGCCGCGACCGGATTCCAGAACACCTTCGGCCGCGGCACATAGTGCATCTCGAGATGGTCGGTGTGCAGCTCGATCAACCCGGGCATCAGGAGGTCGCCGCCGGCATCCTCGGCGGCCTCGGGCGCCCTGCCCTCGCCGAACTCCGCGATCCTGCCGTCGGATATCGCGACCCAGCCCTGCTCGATCACGCGATCGGCGAGAACCAGCCGGGCGTTGCCGATGATGGTGTCTTGCTTGGCGGTCATTTCAAACGGTCCTTCAGGCAGCAGCGGCGAACGAGGTCACATCGACGATGCGGTCGGCAATCAGATGACGGATTTCGTCGTCATGGACAATCGCGACCATCGCGACGCCCTTGGTTTTCTTCTCGGCGATCAGCTCGACCACCACGGCGCGATTCGCCGCATCGAGCGAAGCGGTCGGCTCGTCCAACAGCAGGATCGGCAGGTCCGAGATGAAGCCGCGCGCGATGTTGACCCGCTGCTGCTCGCCGCCGGAGAAGGTCGAGGGCGGCAAGGTCCACAGCCGCTCCGGAATGTTGAGCCGGCGCAGCAGCTGGCCGGCGCGCGTGCGGGCCTCCTCGCGTGCCACGCCGTTGACGATCAAGGGCTCGGCAACGACGTCGATCGTCGCCACCCGCGGCACGGCACGCAGGAACTGGCTGACATAGCCGATGGTCGAGCGGCGGATGCTCAGCACCTGGCGCGGCTCGGCGGTGGCAAGGTCGACAACCTTGCCGTGATGGCGGATGCCGATCCGGCCGTTGTCACAGCGGTAGTTGCCGAAGATCATCTTCAGGATCGAGGATTTGCCGGCGCCCGACGGGCCCGACAGCACCACGCACTCACCCGGATCGGCATGGAACGAGACGCCGCGCACCACGGGCAGTTCGACGCCGCCCTGCAGGTGCATGGTGAAGGTCTTCTCGGCGTTGGCAAGTTCGATCATCGCGGTCATTGGCACGCTCATGGCGGAAGAATCGAGGAAACGAGCAGCTGCGTGTAGGGCTCGCGCGGATCGTCGAGCACCTGGTCGGTGAGGCCGGTCTCGATGACGCGGCCGCCCTTCATCACCATCACGCGATGCGAGAGCAACCGCGCCACGGCGAGATCGTGGGTCACGACGATCGCGGCGAGACCGAGCTCGCTGACGAGGTTGCGCATCAGGTCGAGCAAACGCGCCTGCACCGAGACGTCGAGGCCGCCGGTCGGCTCGTCCATGAACACCAGCCGCGGCTCGGTGACGAGGTTGCGGGCGATCTGCAGCCGCTGCCGCATGCCGCCGGAATAGGTCTTCGGCGCGTCGTCGATGCGGCCGGTATCGATCTCGACCCGCTCCAGCCAGGTCGACGCGGTGGCGCGAATGCGGCCGTAATGATTCCAGCCGACCGCCATCAGCCGCTCACCGACATTGGCGCCGGCCGACACGCCCATGCGCAGGCCCTGCGCCGGGTCCTGGTGCACGAAGCCCCAGTCGGTGCGAAACAAGAAGCGCCGCTCGGCCTCGCCCAATTCGGCGAGATCGCGCAGCACGCCGTCGCGCATCCGGTAGGATACCCGGCCCGCGCTCGGCGCGAGCTGCGCCGAGAGCAGCTGCAGCAGCGTCGACTTGCCCGAGCCAGACTCGCCGACGATCGCCAGCACCTCGCCGGGATAGAGCGCGAACGAGACGTCGCGGCAGGCCGCAAGCCGGCCGTAAATCTTGGCAAGCCCCTCGGCCACCAGCAGCGGCTCATCGTTCTCGAGGCTCGAGAGCTCAGACATGCGCCTTCTCCTTGTGCGGCGCTGCGCTCTCGGTGCCGTGATGGCCGGCGGCCTGGCGCTGCTCGCAGAAGTCCGTGTCGGAGCAGACAAATATCCGCCCGCCCTTGTCGTCGGTGACGATCTCGTCGAGATAGGAATTGTCGGCGCCGCACAGCGCGCAGGGCGCGTTGAAGCGGTAGCGCGTGAACGGGTGATCCTCGAAGTCCAGCGACACCACGGTGGTGTAGGGCGGGATCGCGTAGATGCGCTTCTCGCGGCCGGCGCCGAACAGCTGCAGCGCCGAGCAATTGTCCATCTTCGGATTGTCGAATTTCGGTGTCGGCGACGGGTCCATCACGTAGCGTGCGTTCACCTTCACCGGATAGGCGTAGGCGGTGGCGATATGGCCAAAGCGCGCGATGTCCTCGTAGAGCTTGACGTGCATCAGCCCGTATTCGGCGAGCGCGTGCATGCGCCGTGTCTCGGTCTCGCGCGGCTCGAGGAAGCGCAGCGGCTCGGGGATCGGCACCTGATAGACCAGCACCTGTCCGGCATGCAGCGACGCCTCGGGAATGCGATGCCGGGTCTGGATCACGGTCGCGTCCGTGGTCGAGGTCGTGGTCGCGACACCCGCGGTCTTGCCGAAGAACTTCCGGATCGAGATCGCATTGGTGGTGTCGTCCGAGCCCTGGTCGATCACCTTCAGCACGTCGTCGGGACCGAGGATCGCCGCCGTCACCTGCACGCCGCCGGTGCCCCAGCCATAGGGCATCGGCATCTCGCGGCTCGCAAACGGCACCTGGTAGCCGGGGATCGCGATCGCCTTGAGGATCGCGCGGCGGATCATCCGCTTGGTCTGCTCGTCGAGATAGGCGAAATTGTACGTCGGCGCGTTCATTCCGCGGCTTCCTGCATTTCCACCGCCTCGTTGGCTTCCGCAAACTCCTGCCGCAGCTTGCGCAAGAGGCCGAGCTCGGACTGGAAGTCGACATAGTGCGGCAGCTTGAGATGCTCGACGAAGCCGGTCGACTGGACATTGTCGGAGTGCGACATCACGAACTCCTCGTCCTGCGCCGGCGCCGCCGCCTCCTCGCCGAGCTCGCGCGCACGCAGCGCGCGATCGACTAGCGCCATCGACATGGTCTTGCGCTCGCTCTGCCCGAAGGCGAGGCCATAGCCGCGCGTAAAGCACGGCGCCTCGGTGGTCGAGCCCTTGAACTGGTTGACCATCTGACACTCGGTCAATTCGATCGAGCCCAGCGGCACGGTAAAGCCCGCGTCCTCGGCGAAGAACTCGACCTCGACCTCGCCGAAGCGGATCTCGCCGGCGAAGGGGTGATTGCGGCCGTAGCCGCGCTGCGTCGAGTAGCCGAGCGCGAGCAGGAAGCCTTCGTCGCCGCGCGCCAGATTCTGCAGCCGCAAGTCGCGATCGGCCGGAAAGCTCAGCGGCTCGCGCGTGAGGTCGCCGACCGGCGTGTCGCTATCTGCCTGCGGTGAGGATTCGATCAGGCCGTCACGGCCGAGAATGTCGGTCACCCGCGGCGTCGCCGCCTGCGAGGCTTCTGCGGTCTCCGGCTGCTCCGGCACAAAGCCTTCCGCGAGCTGGGGATCAAGCAGGCGATGGGTGTAGTCGAAGGTCGGCCCCAGGATCTGGCCGCCCGGAACGTCCTTGAAGGTCGAGGAGATCCGCCGCCGCACCTGCATCTCGCCGGTGTTGACCGGCTCGGTGGCGCCGAAGCGCGGCAGCGTGGCGCGGAAGGCGCGGACCAGGAAGATCGCCTCGATCATGTCGCCGCGCGCCTGCTTGATCGCGAGCGCCGCGAGCTCGCGGTCGTAGAGCGACCCTTCGGTCATCACGCGATCGACACCAAGCGCGAGCTGCCCGGAGATCTGCGCCAGCGTCACCTCGGGCACATCGCGGTCGCCGCGCCGCTCATGCGCGAGCAGACGATGGGCGTTCTCGATGGCGCGCTCGCCTCCCTTGACGGCTACATACATCGCTCACACTCCGCTTGCGATCAGCCGCGTGGTGCGCGGGATCGCCACAATGGCATCGTCATGAACCAGCACGACATCGATGCCGCGCGGGAACAGGGCTTCGTTGATCGCAAGCCGCTGGAACAGGTCGCGCGGCTTGAGCATCGCCTGCAGCACGGCGCTGCCGTCGATGCCGGGCCCTTTCAGCTCGAAGGCCGGGCCCTGCGACAGGCTGTCGACCTGCAGGATCAGCGTGGTCGACCGGTCAGGATATTCGCTGCTGCCGAATGCGAAGCGATCCAGCGCCGGCAGGCTCGCGGCGTCGCCAACCAACGCGAAGCTCGCGATCGAGGAATCGACCACCACCGGCGCGCTGGCGTGAAACTTCAGCCAGCGGGCGACGTCCGGCGTCGCCGACATCGCAGCGTCAAGCCAGATCGGCGTGTCGTGATCGAACAGCGTCAGCGCGATCGCGGCCGCGCCGCGCATCATGCCGGCGGGCGTTCCCACGCTCGCGGCGACGTGCTGCACGTTACCCGGGCGCGCCATCGCATCCATCACGGAACGGAAAGTCGACTGCGCCGACAGCACCTTGTCGGCAAAGCCCGCGGGCATTTCGGCAATCGTCGTCATTGCATCATCCCTCACCGCGCACCATCGTGTAGAAATCGACCCGCGTCGCCGCGGTTTCCGCCGCCTTGCGGCCGCGTTCGGCGTTCATGGCGACGCGCAGCGGCGCGATCACCTTGGCCTCCACCTCGCCGGACAGCTCCGCCGACTGCACCATGGCGTCGCACAGCGCGATCATCTGCGCCTTGCGCGCGTCGCGGCCGAGCGTGTAGCCGAAGCCGACCTCGCCGGTCGCAAGCCGTACCGCCGCGCGCGACACCGTCGCCTCGCCGAGATTGAACGGCGCACCGTCGCCGCCGATCCGCCCGCGCAGCATCACAAGGCCGTTTTCCGGCTCGCGCAGGTTCTCATGCGCGGGCACCGCGATCGCCGCCAGCCTGCCGGCGATGTCGGTCGCGGCGGCGTGCGCCAGCACCGTCATCGCGGCCTTGCGCTGGGCCTGTTTGCTGTTTGGTCCGGTCGGACTCATGGTCGAACTCATGGGCAAACCTTCGGGCAACCTTGCTTGCATCAAGTTGTCTATGATACTAGACAACTTGATAGCGGAGCGCCATGACTGTTTCGTGACAAACCAAAGATTTCTGGTATCACCGCGCCATGAGCATGCAGGAAAGTTCCGGCGTCGCCTTGTGGCGGCAGGTCGCCGACGGCATCGAGCGCGGCATCGCTGACGGCCGCTTTGCCGCCGGCGAAAAGCTGCCCGGCGAGATGGAGATCGCCGAGACGTACCGGGTCAACCGCCACACCGTGCGGCGGGCGCTCGCCGCATTGGCCGAGCGCGGCCTGGTGCGCGCGGAGCGCGGCAGCGGCACCTATGTCGAAGCCCAGCGCCTCGCCTATCCCTTGCGCTCACGCACGCGATTTTCCGAGATCGTCGGCGCCGGCGGTCACGAGCCGCGCGGCCAGTTGATCGAGGCAGGCGACGACATTGCCAATCGCGAGATCGCCCGCGAGCTGGGCCTGAAGATCGGTGCGCCACTGATCCGGATCGAAGCGGTGCGGCTCGCCGACCGGACGCCGATCTGCGTTTCCACCACATGGCTGTCGGCAGAACGGTTTCCCGATGCCGGCAGCGTATTTGCCAGCGTTCGCTCGATGACCAAGCTGCTCGGACATTACGGCGTCAAGGACTACCATCGCGCCTCGACCCGAATCACTGCGGCGATCGTCGATGCGACCGACGCCGCGCGGCTCGACCTGCCGCTGGGACGGCCGGTGCTGGTGGTCGACGCCACCGACGTCGACATGCTGGACCAGCCGCTGGTGACCAAGCGCTCGCGCTTCGCCGCCGAGCGCGTCGAGTTTCTGGTCGAGAACGGTTGACGTACTTCTGCTCCCTCGCCCCACTCTTGCGGGGAGAGGGTTGGGGTGAGGGGCTGTCTCCGCGACTTCGAAAGCTTTGAGTGGGCGGAGAGTCCCCCTCACCCGGAATTTGCGCTGCGCGAAAATTCCGGGCTCTCCCCGCGCGCGGGGAGAGGCGAAGAAGAAGCTACACCACCGCCCTTTGCCCGATGATCGCAAAGCGCAGCTTGCTGGAGATGAAATCGATCGCGGCAACCGCGATCAGGATCATCAGGATCAGGAACGATACCTTCTGCCATTCCAGCACGCGGATCTGCTCGGCGAGCTGCAAGCCGATGCCGCCGGCGCCGACGATGCCGATGATGGTCGCCGAACGCGTGTTCGACTCGATGAAGTAGAGCACCTGCCCGGCGATCACGGGCAGCACCTGCGGCAGCAGGCCGAAGCGGATTTCATGCAGCGCGTTGCCGCCGGACGCGCGGATGCCCTCGACCTGCTTGCGATCCGCCGCCTCGATCGCCTCCGAGAACAGCTTTCCGAACGCACCGAAGTCGGACACCATGATCGCGAGCACGCCGGCGAACGGGCCGAGACCGACGACGTTGATCCAGACCAGCGCCCAGATCAGCGTATCGACGCCGCGGATCGAATCCAGGAAGCGGCGCACCGGAAAGCGGATCAGGTTCGAGGGGATGATGTTGCGCGCCGCCAGCAGGCTGACCGGCAGCGCCAGCAGCGCGGCAAGCGTGGTGCCGAGCACCGCGATCGACAGCGTTTCGCCGAGCGCCTGCATGTAGAGCGGAAACGACGAGCCCGGATTCGGCGGGAGCATCAGCATGGTGATCCAGCCGAGCTGGCCGAGGCCCGCGATCAGCCTGGACGGCGAAAAGTCGAGATCGACCAGGCCGAACACGAAGATCGCAAGCGCCGCCGCGATCATCGCCGGCAGCGCCAACCGCGCCGAAGCGGGCCGGTCGAAGGCGTCGGGATATTTCGCGCGCAGCCCGCGCGTATCCGGCTTCGGCAGCTGGCTCATCGGCGGGTCTCCTTGCCGAACAGGCGGCCGCGCAGCCAGCCGGTCGAGATGTCGATGATGAAGACCGTGATGATGATGGTGATGAGGATGGCGCTGACGTCGGAATAGTAGAACTTGCGGATCGCGACCACGAGCTCCTGGCCGATGCCGCCGGCGCCGACGAAGCCCATCACCGACGCCTCGCGGACGTTGATCTCGAAGCGCAGCAGCGCATAGCTGGCATAGCCGGCCGAGACCTGCGGCAGCACGGCAAAGCGCATGCAGGACAGCCAGCTCGCGCCGGTGGAGCGGATGCCCTCGACCGGCTTCATGTCGGCATTCTCGACGATCTCGGCAAACAACTTGCCAAGCGCCCCGGTGGTGTGGATCGCGATCGCCAGTACGCCGGCCATCGGCCCGAGGCCGAACGCGATCACGAAGATCAGCGCGAACACGATGCCGGGAACGGTGCGCGCGAATTCCAGCAGGCGGCGGATCGTGAAACGTACCCACGGGCCCGGCGACGTATTCTGGGCCGCGAAGAAATTGAGCGCGAAGGCGAGCACGGCACCCGTCAGCGTGCCGACATAGCTGATCAGGATCGTCTCGCCGAGCATCTTCAGCCATTTATGCCAACCCCAGAACCATTCGGCGGGATCGGTCCAGACCCGCGCGCCGGAATCCAGCGTCAGGATGCGATCGAAATAGCTGACGAAATTGCCGAAATAGGTGAACAGCGTGCGCAGGTTCACTTCCGCGCCGAACGCCGCGATCACCAACACCGCACAGAATGCCGCCGTTGCCAGCGCGGCCTTCAACCGCTTGCGTGCGACGGACTTGCGGTAGGCGTCCTCCAGCGTCGCCAGTTGCTGCGCTGGAAGAATGGATACGGCGGTCGCCATCGACGCGTGCCAGTCCGGTTCGGAGTTGAGTGGAGAGAAAGGGCCGGGCTATACGCCCGGCCCTCGTGACTCAGGCGTGCGATCAGCTCGCCTTCTTGCGCAAACCGTCGACGAACTTGATCAGCTCGATGGTGCCGTCCCAATCCTTGGTGGTGGCGGGATGGAAGCCCTTCTTCTGGCCGTCGGACAGACGGTCGAAGGCGGCCTTGTCCTTGGTCGGGGCGTCGAAGAAGGCCTTTGCGATCGCAGCCTTCAGATCCTCCGGAAGATCGGTGTTGTACGCATAGGGGCCGTTGATGATCAGCGCCGACTTGTGGATGATGCGGAAATCATCCTTCTTCATCGCCGAGCCGTCGGCATTCTTCAGCATGCCCTTGGTCAGCATCTGGGCGAGCGTGGAATCGTCCTCGTTGGTCCACTGGTTGGCGGCCACATCAACGGTTCCCTGCGACAGCGCCAGGACGGCGTTCTCGTGGCTGCCGGTGAATACGACCTTGCCGAAATAGCCCTCGGCGTTCGCGATGCCCATCTTGTTGAGTTCGAAGCGCGGCACGTTGTTGCCGGATGTCGAGTTGGGATCGACCAGGCCGAGATTCTTGCCTTTCAGGTCCTCGACGGTTTTGTACGGGCTCGACGCCTTGACGAAGAACACCGAGTAATAGCCGGTCGAACCGTCGGCGTTCATATCGTTGGCGAACGCGTCGGTCTTGACGCCGGTCAAGCGCGCGCGAGAGAACGAGGCCGAGCCGTAGCTGGCGATCTGGATGTTGCCGGCGCGCTGGCCTTCGATGACGGCCGCGTAGTCGTTGGCAATGCGCAGCGTGACCTTCACGCCGAGCTCCTTCGACAGGTACGCGACGAACGGCGTCCAGCGCTCGGTGACGCCGGAGGCGTTCTCGGCCGGCACCACCGCGAAGGTCAGCTCCGGATATTTTGCCTTCCAGTCCTGCGCAGAGGCCGAACCGGCAAATGCCAGCGCGGCGGCGCCAGCCAGAATGATGCGACGAGTGAACATGACTACCCCTCTTTTGTCGTAGTTGCACCTGTTGGCCGGGCAAAATGCTCGGCCTCCCAGATTGAAAAGTGCGCGACGCTCAGGCCGCGGCTGCGGTGCCGAGTGCCGGCGCAGTTGCACCGTCGGGCGCGGGCAGCGGTGCCGCGCCGATGACGTCATTGGCCTCGAGATCGTAGAGCTCGCGGGCGATATGGTCGGTGAGCGCCGCGGGGGCGCCATCGAACACCACGCGACCCGCGGCCATGCCGACCAGGCGGTCGCAATAGGTCCGTGCCAAGTCGAGCGAGTGCAGATTGCAAAGCACAGTGATGCCGAAATGCTTGTTGATGCGCAGCAGCGCATCCATCACGATCTTGGTGTTGCGCGGATCGAGCGAGGCGATCGGCTCGTCGGCGAGAATGATGTCGGGCTCCTGCACCAGCGCGCGGGCGATCGCGACACGCTGCTGCTGGCCGCCGGAGAGCTGGTCGGCGCGCTGTGCCGCGAGCTGGGCGATGTCGAATTGCTCGAGCGCCGACAGCGCGAGCGCCCTGTCCTGCTCCGGCCAGGCCTGCGCCAGCGAGCGCCATGACGGAATCTGGGCCAGCCGGCCCATCAGCACGTTGGTTAGCACATCAAGGCGGCCGACCAGATTGAACTGCTGGAAGATCATCGCCGAGCGCGCGCGCCACCGCCGCAGTTCCGTGCCTCGCAACGCGGTGACGTCGGTGCCTTCGAACAGGATACGGCCGGAGGTCGGATCGGCGAGACGGTTGATCATCCGCAGCAGCGTCGACTTGCCGGCACCGGAGCGGCCGATCACGCCGACAAAGCTGCCCGGCGCGATCGAAAAGGACGCGTTGTCGACTGCGGCTTTCGTGCCGAACCGGCACGTCAAACCTTCCACCACCAGCATGTAATGCTCCAACCGCGCCTCGTTGGGCCATCGCTATCCCCGGCGTTTTACAGTTATGTGACGACAGCGCTGCGGTGCGGCGATCGTCCACACCCCTCCCTTGTCGCTCCCTTGCCGTCATCGCAACGTCATGATGTTGTCATCAAGCGTCCCGATGACGAGCACACATCCCCGGAAGCCCAAGATTCTTGAACATTTGCGGAGGCCCTGATGGCCGGAAAAACACTCTCGGTTGTGCCGACCGTCGGCCCGACTGCGTCGGTCCGTGAGAGCAAGCTCGGCAAATATACCGAGGTCGGCGCGCGCACGATCCTGCTTGAAGTGAGCATGGATGACTATTCCTACGTCGTGAACGACAGCCAGATCACCTACACCTCGATCGGCAAGTTCTGCTCGATCGCGGCGATGACCCGCATCAACCCCGGCAACCACCCGATGCATCGCGCGACGCAGGCACATTTCACCTATCGCGCCAGCGCGTATTTTCCCGGAGAGAGCGACGACACCGACTTCTTCAACTGGCGACGTGCGCATCATGTGCATATCGGCCATGACGTCTGGATCGGGCATGGTGCGATCCTGTTACCAGGACGGAACATCGGAACCGGCGCTGTCGTCGCCGCCGGCGCGATCGTGACCAAGGACGTCCCCGCCTACACCATCGTCGCCGGTAATCCGGCGCTGCCGGTGAAGCGGCGTTTCTCCGAGACGATCGCCGACCGTCTTGCCGCGCTCGCATGGTGGGACTGGGATCACGAAACACTTCGCCGTGTCCTGCCCGACTTTCGCAAACTCGCGGTCGAGGAATTCCTCGACAAGCATGAGGCCGAGGCCGTATCTCAATCACAAGCCAAACAACGGAGCGCCGCATCGTGACGGACATTTTCATCGAGGGCGGGCGCACGCTGGTTGACGGCGCCTTGGTCGAGACCTCGCTGCGGACCGCGGGCCGCGACATCGGCGCGCTCGACGCCGAGCAGGGTCGCGCCGCGCTCCACATCGATGCCACTGGCCTGCTGGTGCTGCCCGGCATCATCGACCTGCACGGCGATGCGTTCGAGCGGCAGATGATGCCGCGCCCAAGCGTCGACTTCCCGACCGACGTGGCGCTGATCGACAGCGACCGGCAGGCGATCGCCAACGGCATCACCACCGTGTTCCATGGCACGACCTGGTCGTGGGAGTCCGGCCTGCGCAGCGCGGAGAATGCGCGCAAGCTGCTCGACGCGATCGAGGCGCTGCGGCCGCAGCTCGCCGCCGACACCCGCTTCCACCTGCGTCACGAGACCCACAATCTCGAGGCCGAGGCCGAGATCATTCAATGGCTCAGTGAAGGCCGCATCGACCTGTTCGCCTTCAACGACCACAGCAACGTCAAGCCGAAGAAACGCAACCAGCTGGCCGAACGCACCGGGCTCTCCGTCGAGGCCGTCAACGACATGCTCGACCGGGTCGTGGCGCGCCGCCCCGAGGTGCCCGCCTCGATCGCGCGACTGGCAGCCGCTGCGCGCGCGGCTGATATCCGTATGCTCTCACACGACGACAACAGCCCGGCGATGCGCCAGGAGTTTCGCACGCTGGGCGCCACGATCGCCGAATTCCCCGTCAACGAGGAGACCGCGCGCGACGCCGCTGATGCGGGCGACTTCATCGTGTTCGGCGCGCCCAATGTGGTGCGCGGCGGCAGCCATACCGGCTGGACCAAGGCATCCGACATGATCGCACAGGGCCTCTGCTCGGTGCTGGCGTCGGACTACTATTATCCGGCGCAGCTGCTCGCGGCGTTCCGCCTCGTCGCCGACGGCATCCTGCCGCTCGCCAAAGCCTGGGACCTGATCTCGTCGGCACCGGCGCGCGCGGCGGGGCTCGCCGACCGCGGCGTGCTCGCCGCGGGCCGCCGTGCCGACATCGTCGTCGTCGACGACAAGGTGCCGCTGCGGCCGCGCATCGTCGCCGTGATCTCAGCCGGACGGCTGGTGCATCTGGCGGACGCGAGCTGCCTCGTTCATTCGCGCGCGCCGCGCAAGGCGGTTGCGGCGGCGTAGCCCAGTCCCATGGCCAGCACTCCGCGCTACGCGATCTATTATGCGCCGTCACCCGACAGCGTCCTGCACCGCTTCGGTTCGACACTGCTCGGTTACGATGCGGTGTCGGGCGATGACCTGCCGTTTCCCGAAGGCGTCACGCCGGACTGGCGCGAGATCACCGAAGATCCGCGCAAGTATGGATTCCACGCCACGCTGAAAGCGCCCACCGCGCTCGCGGACGGTCGGAGCGAGGCCGAGCTTCTCGACGCCTGCGCCGCCTTCGCCGGCCGCGCGCGGCGCATTCCGGTGATCGAACCGGTGATCGACGCGATCAGCGGCTTCATCGCGGTGATCCCGGCCGGCCGCTCGGATGATCTGCAGCAGCTTGCCGCCGACTGCGTCACGGAATTCGACGCGTTCCGTACCCCGTTGACGGCCGCGGATCGCGCGCGGCGCAAGCCCGAACGGCTCACCGCGCGGCAGTGCGACTATCTCGACCGCTGGGGCTATCCCTACATCATGGAGGAGTTCCGCTTCCACATGACGCTGACGGGGCGGCTGAGCGACGAGCGGCGCGGCCCTATCGTGGCGCAGCTGCGCACTCGGTTCACGGCGATCGACCTCACGCGGCTCGCAATCGACCGCATCGCGCTGTTCAAGCAGACCGACAGCGCATCGTGCTTCCGCATCATCGGCAGCTGGCCGCTGCGGGCGGATCGGGATTAGGCCCCACACACCGGTGTCGTCCCGGCCTAGTGCGCAATTGCGCACGGGAGCCGGGACCCATCACCACCGTCGGTAGTTGTTCAAGCGAGCTGCGGTCCCAGCATCGTCCCACAACCAACATTCGTGGTTATGGGTCCCGGCTTTCGCCGGGACGACGTGGGATGGATATCGCTATTCGTCGATCCGGGTGCGGGCGATGATTTCGGCGGCGCCCTTCTCGAGCAGCTCCATGCCGACGGCGCGGCCGAGTTCGCGCGGACGATCCGCAGGCCCGCGCCGCGTCACCTCGATGAAGCCGGCACCGGTCTCGTCGAGCACCGAGGCGCGCAGCGTCATCTCGCTACCCGCGAGCGTGGCGTGGCCGGCGATCGGCGAATTGCAATGACCGTTGAGCACCCACAGCACCTCGCGCTCGGCCTCGGCAGCGAGCCGGGACGGCGCGTTGTCGATTCCGGCCAGCCGCGCACGCGTCGCCCAGTCGGTCTCGACGCATTCCACCGCGACAATGCCCTGGCCGACGGCCGGCAGCATCTCGCCGACCGAGAAATCATGCGCGATGCGCGCGGTCATGCCGATGCGCTCCAGACCCGAGCGCGCCATCACCAGCGCATCCGCCGGCCCGACCTCGCCGCCGCCGGGCAGCCGCTGCTTGTCGCCGCGATCGAGCTTGGCCACCCGCGTATCGGCGGCGCCGCGATAATGGATCACGGTCGCTTCCGGAAACAGCCGGCGCAGATAGGCGGCGCGGCGGACTGCATTGGTGCCGATCATGAAGCCCTTGCCGCGCGCGGCGCGGAGGGTGTCGAGCGACAGGCCCGGCCGCAGCACCAGGCTGTCGTTGGCGGCATCGCGCGCCAGCATCGCGGCGATGACGAGACCCGGCGTCTCCTCGTTGCCCGGCACGTCCTTCAGCGAATGCATCGCCGCCTGCAAGGTGCCGGCGCGCATGGCTTCGCGGATCTCGGCAACGAAGGCGCCGCCCTTGCCGCCATGGCGCAACAGCTTGCTGGTCTGGTCCTGGTCGCCGCGGGTCTCGAACTTGACGATGTCGACGGCAAGGTCCGGCGCCGAAGCGCGCAGCAGGCGCGCGACCTCATCCGTCTGCGCGAGCGCCATCGCGCTCTTGCGCGTCCCAATCCGCAAAACCTGTCCCGACACGAAAGCTCCGCTGCGCGTGATCATCAACGGCTGGGGATTAGAACAAAAAGCCAGTCAAAACAACGGTTTTTGCCCCTCTTTGGCCCCGCTCAGACAAGCTCCTCAACAAGCTCCACCCCGGCCTCGCGCATCGCCGCGCTGGCGACAGCAAGCGAGCCGCCGAGATCGATGGCGCGGCAGCCCGCCAGCACGACAATGGTCTCGAAACCGAGCCGGCGCGCATCGAGCGCCGAATACTGCACGCAATAGTCCGTGGCGAGCCCCGCCATCACGACGCGCCTGAGGCCGCGCTCGCGCAGATAGCCGGCGAGCCCGGTCGGCGTCTTGCGGTCGTTCTCGAAGAACGCCGAATAGGAATCGATCGCAGCCCGGAACCCCTTGCGGATCACGAGCTCGGCCCGGTCGGTCGCAAGGTCGGGATGAAACGCCGCGCCCGCGCTGCCCTGGATGCAATGATCCGGCCACAGCGTCTGCGGCCCATACGGCATGGCGATCTCGGAGAACGGCGCCGCGCCCGGATGCGAGGTCGCAAACGAGCTGTGGCCCGCCGGGTGCCAGTCCTGGGTCAGCACGACATGGTCGAAGCGGCTGGCAAGCCGGTTGACGACCGGCACCACGGCATCGCCGTCCGCGACCGCCAGCGCACCGCCGGGGCAGAAATCGTTCTGCACGTCGATGACCAGGAACAGATCGTCGGGCGCAATCTTCATCAGGTGCCGATCCGCAATGACGCGCGCAGCTTGCGCAGGCAGGCGATGACCGACAGCGCGGTGATGCGGCCGGTCTTCGGGTTCTCCGAGGGAATGTTCTCGATCATCATCGAGAACTGGGCGGAATCGGAATCGACCTCGATCCGGTGGGTGTTGCGGGTCACGGTCGGATCCGCCCAGATCTCGACCCTTGTGCGGTCGGGGCCGATGCCGGCCAGCGACAGCGCCACCGCGACGTTGAGGTTGGCCGGAAAGCCCTTTGCGGCGTCGCGCGCACTGCCCTCGAAGATGCGCAGCGGCTCGGTGATGCCTTCAATCTGGATGTTGTTCTCGACGAGGTGCGGCGCGCCGACGAGGCCCGCAACCGGCTTGCGCGTCACCAGCTTCGCCGAATGAATGGTCCCGATCGCCGCGGCGGTCACGGCATCGAGCCCGATCAGCGCGCCGGTCGGCACGATGATCTGGCCGCCATGGGCTCTCGCAAGATCGACGAGGTCCTCGTTCTGCAGCAGCGCGCCGACGCTGAGCACGACAGCGGTCTTGCCGCGCTCGACCACCGGCGCCACGATCGAACGGACCACCCTGCTCGGCGCGCACTCGACCACGATGTCGGCGACCTCGGCCAGTTGCTCGATCGGCACCAGCTTCGGCGCCGACTTGAGCTCCGCCACCCAGCCGCGGTGCTTGTCCGGGCTGTTCGCCGACACCGCGACCAGCGTCAGGCCCTCGATGCCCTGGTCGAGCGCCTTGACGACGTCGGTGCCGATCGCGCCGAGGCCGGCGACCGCAACCCGTGTCTTTGCCTTGCTGTCAGCCATCATTTCCCGCCGGCGAGCATCTTGACCAGGCGATAGAGATACTCCTCGCCCTCGTAGAACGACTTGACGAGCACGCGCTCGTCCTTGCCATGGTTGCGGTTGTCGTCGACATCGGCGGCCAGCCCGGAATGACCATAGGTCGGAATGCCCGCGTTACGCAGATAGCTGCCGTCGGTTGCGCCGGTGCTCATGACCGGAACGATCGACGCATCCGGCCAGAACTCCTTCGACAGCTTCTCGATCGAACCCATGATCTCCTCGTTCAGGGGCGACGGCGGGCTCAGCACAGCCTTGCCGGTCGGAGCCACCGCGATCTCCTTGTCGGCGAGCACGCGCTCGATCGTCGCCTGCACGCCCTCGACCGGCTCGCCCGGCAGGATCCGGCAGTTCACCTTGGCGGTCGCCAGCTGCGGCAGCGCGTTGATGGCGTGACCGCCCTCCAGCATGGTCGCGACACAGGTGGTGCGGAGCTGCGCATTATAACCCGGATTCTCCGACAATCGCGCCAGCGCCGCCGGATCGGGCTGCGGCGCCAGGATCGCCCTGATGTCGTCGGCATGCGACGTGTCGACCTCGGCGGTCTTGGTGAAATAGATCCGCGTGGTCTCGTTGAGGTTCATCGGGAAGCTGTAATTGGAGAGCCGCACGAGGCCTTCGGCGAGGTGATAGATCGCATTGTCCTTGCGCGGCAGCGACGAGTGGCCGCCGCGATCCTTCACCGTGAGCTGGTAGCCGATCGAGACCTTCTCGCTGGTCTGCACGCTGTTGCGGATCGCCTTGCCGTTCTTGAGACCGACGCCGCCGCCTTCATTGAGCGCGAACTCGGCATCGATCAGGTCGCGGTGGTTCTTGATCAGCCACTGCATGCCGAGACCGTTGGCATCGAGGATTTCCTCGTCGGTCTCGAGCGCCACGATGATGTCGCGATCGGGCTTGTAGCCCTCCTTCCTGTAGCGGATCAGATTGGTGATGAAGGCGGACGCCATGTATTTGTCGTCGCTGGAACCACGTCCGTAGAAATAGCCGTCCTGCTCGGTGAGCTTGAACGGATCGACCGACCAGTCCTCGCGGTTGGCGGGGACGACGTCGATATGGGCGACCAGGAGGATCGGCTTGCGCGCGCCGGAGCCATGCAGCCGCGCCACCAGATTGCCCTTGTGCGGCGCCGGCGAGAACACGTGCACGTCGGCCTCGGGGAAACCCGCCGCGCGGAGCCGCGCGCCCATCGCCTCTGCCGCCTTCTGGGTATCCCCGGTCGCGGTGGTCGTGTTGATCTCGACCAGCTCCTGGTAGATGCCGCGGGCGAATTGCTGCTGCTCGGTCAGCCCCTGCGCCGCGGCGCCGGTTGCGAGCAGCGCCGGTCCAAACGCCGCCGCGAGCCGCAGCGATCGAATCGTGTTTCGGGCCTTGTGCGACATCGTACTCTCCCAGAATTCCGCCACCTGATTGGAGCGAATTCAGACAGGCGACACGCGCTTTGGCAAGACGGCGAGCCCTTCAATTTCCGCGCGCATGCTCCGCAGTTTCGCGCACGCTATTTGCAGTCCTTATTTCGAATCCTTGTTGGTGTCCTTGGCCGCGATCACCTCGATCTCGACCAGGAATCCGGGATTGGCGAGGGCGGCGACGCCGACCACCGAGCGCGCCGGCAGGTTCGGCTGGCTGCCGCCGAAGAACTGGGTGTAGCCCTCCATGAAGGCCTTGAAGTCCATCGGCGCCGACGCGCTGTGCACCAGGAACACCTGCATCTTGACGACGTCGCCCATGCCAAGGCCCTGGCCTTCCAGAATGGCCTTGATGCGGTTGAGCACGCCGACGGTCTGCGTCCTGGTATCGCCATAGGCCTGCGGGCTCGACGGGTCGGCGTCCTTGTTGATCGCCGGCGGCACCTGGCCGCTGACATAGACGGTCGTGGTGTTGCCGGTGACGGTCACGGCCTGCGCGATCGGGAATGTCGAGTTGGGAATCGGATGCCTGACCACGTCAGCGCAGGCGGCAGTCGCAACCGCGGACAGCGCGGCGCCCAGTGCGATACCGATGAATTTCATCAAACTCTCCCCGAGCAGTTTGTCAGCGGCGGGCGTCCTGGACATCCTTGGTCGTCACCGCGTCCTCATAGTTGTTGCTGAAGTGCGTCCGCAGATAATTCACAACGGCGGCGATCTGACCATCGGTCATCATGTCGCCGAACGCCGGCATGCCGCGGCGGCCATTGATGACCAGGAAGACCGGATAGCTGCCGGCCTCGAGATTCTTGTTGCCGGCCAGCGACGGATAAGTGCCCGCCCCGCTCGCGCCCGTCGCATCCGGCATGTGGCAGCCCTGGCACACATTGGCGAACAGCTCCTCGCCGGTCATCTCGACGAAGCGGTAGCCCGAAGAGAAGGTGCGCTTGCCCGCGCCACTGTCCTGCCCAAGGGCTGCCGTCGCCGACAGCAGCGCCAGTGCAGCGATGACGGATGTTGCAGTCCGCATCATCATGTCTTCACCACGCGTTCGTGCAGCCGGGAGATGACGTCGAGCGCGGACAGGATCGCGCCCTCCTGCCAGGCCGGCAGCTGCGAGGCGTGCTCGCCCGCCAGCACGATACGGCCGTCGATCTGGCAGAGGTTGCGGTAATGCTGCGCGCGGGCTGCCTCGGTCCATTCGCCGGCGCAGCCGAGCGTGAACGGCACGCGATGCCAGGCCACCGCGACGCCGTTCTCGAATTCGTTTCTGTACTGCGGATGGATTGCGGCGCCGAACTCGACCGCGCTGGCGACCCGCTCGGCCGGCGTCATCGCGGTGAACTCGAAGGAATTGGCACCGCCATACATGTAGGCGCCGAGCAGAATGCCGCGGCCGCCGCGGTTGAAGCCATAGTTCGGGTAGGCGATCTGCCGGATCGGCAGGTCGGTGTAGCTGATGCCGCCATAGATCGCGTCATCCTCCTCCCAGAACCGCCGCTTGAACTGCAGGCCGATCTTCACCGAGGCGGCATAGGGCACGGAGTCGATCGCACTCTTCATCGGCGCGCTGACATCGACCGGCAACTGGCTCAGGATCGGCAACGGGATGGTGCAGATGCACCAGTCGGCGGTGGCCTGCTGCACCGTGGATGGACTGGCGGTGTCGACATAGCTGACGGTGACGCCGGAGCCGTTCTGCTGGATCTGCGTCACCTTGGCGCCATAGCGGATGAGATCGCCGACCTCGCGCGCGAACGCCTTGCCGATCATGTCCATGCCGCCGACCGGCTGGAACATGGTGGTCTGGAAATCGTAGCGCGCGAAGGTCTGCAGATAGCGCCACATCCGCGACCGCAGCAGCTCCTGCAGCGGGATCGGGTCGCTGGGCAGCGGATCTCCCATCAAGCCGCCGCCGGGATCGCGCGCATAACCGCGGAACTCGGCCGACACGAGGTTGGCATTGTACTTGTAGTCGCGATCCAGCGCGCCCCAGTCGCGCAGCGACTGCAGCAGGATCTCCTGATCTTCCTTGCCGACGGTCTCGTCGAGCCGGCCCTGCTGGGTGATCTTTGCGAGCAGCTCCGAGACCCCGCCCTGGAAATCCGCCTTGATGCTGCGAAAGCGCTGCGGCTTGCCGCCGAATGCACGCGTCGCGTGCAGATAGGCGTTGTGGTTGAGCTGGATGAAGGGTTCCAGCGTCACATTGAGCCGGCGGCAGTAGTCGAGCAGCGCACGGTGATGATAGGGAATCCGCCAAGGGCCGGGATTGAGATAGAGCCCCTGCTCGAACTGGCTGGTCTGCCTGAAGCCGCCGAGCTCGACAAAACTGTCGCCGCCGCGGATCGACCAGTTGCGGCCGCCGGCGCGGTTGTTGAATTCGAGGATCTGCACCTTGTAGCCGGCCTTGCGCAGCTCCAGCGCCGCCGTCATCCCGGCAAGCCCCGCGCCGAGAATCAGCACCGAGGCGCCCTTCACGTCGCCTGCGAGCTTCAGCGGCCCCTTGTAGGCGGATTCCGACGCGAAGCCGAGGCTCGTCATCGCGTGATACATCGCCGAACTGCCGGCAATGGTGCCAATCAGCGCCAGCAGATCCCGCCGCCTGATCACAGATTCGTTCTGCACCCGCGCTCACCCAGCCGCTGACGTCGATGGCGAAGGGAAACGGTTGACGCGATCCGTGTCAAGAAAGGGCACACGCTTCCACATGCACCCACACGCGCTTTTGATGCATCACGCGACCGACACATCACACCACGCGCTCGCGATGCACGCGCCGGCAATCCATTTCGAAGTCGAGGCCAACCACCGGCGGCCGGTCGAAATGCCAGGTCAGGCCGTTGCGAAGCACGCCGCGGCGGCCGAGCTCGCTTTCCAGCACCGGATAGGCGTCGTGCACGGTGTAGAGCTGCACCGCGGTGGTGTCCTGCCAACGGCCGCCGAACGCGCTCATCCGGCGTTCCATCTCGTCGGCCACGAATTTCGCCTTCGCCAGGAGGCCGGCCGGGCTGGTGTCGCCGAGGGCGACTGTATGATCGCGATAATTGGCCTTGCCCTCGACCGACTCGCCGCTGCCGGCGACGACAAAGCTGGTTGGTGCGTCCTTGGCGGCCGGCACCGTGTAGCAGAAGGCGTGGAAGCTCGGCTCGCCCGGCGGATCGAGCTTCGGACAGACATTGCTGCGCGCCACCGGATTGACGCTGTCCCGCATCACGCCCCAGGCCACCAGCGTCTTGATGTAGATCTCGTTGAAGGCCCTGAAGCCGTCCTCGGTGAACGGCGCCGGGGAGCGCAGCTCGCAGGCGCCGAATGCTGTCAGCGGACGGCCTGAGGCCCCGATGATATCCGCGATCCTTGCAAAACCCGCGCCCAGCGGCACCGGTTCAGAGAACCTGACGCGCTCGATGGCAAAGCCGGGCAGCGCACCGATGCCGCAGGAATACTGACTGACGCCGGGCATGAAGCGGTAGCCGCCGTCGGAAGCCTCGATGGTGTTGGTCATGGTGCCTCGTGAACACGGTGATGGGGCCGCCGCGATGACGTCCCGCTTGATTTCACCACAGCTGTCGTCCCTGCGAAAGCAGGGACCCATGCTCCGCGGCGGCTGTTGTTAAGAGGACTCGCTGTTCCAGCGACGCGCAATAATCAGCATCGGTGGTTATGGGTCCCTGCTTTCGCAGGGACGACACTGAACTTGTTGCACGATCTCACCGTCGTCCCGCGACGAGCCGGGCGGTCGTCGGCCGACAGCGATCGTTAGTCGGCGGGGATGAAGCGGAGTGTGCCT
Source organism: Bradyrhizobium sp. UFLA06-06 (assembly GCF_054820065.1). Taxonomy (NCBI): domain Bacteria; kingdom Pseudomonadati; phylum Pseudomonadota; class Alphaproteobacteria; order Hyphomicrobiales; family Nitrobacteraceae; genus Bradyrhizobium; species Bradyrhizobium sp. UFLA06-06. Next base: position 38,164 of record NZ_JADFUD010000032.1, on the reverse strand, counting down.
GCCCGGCGCGTCGGCTTGCCGGTGTCGTTCGTATGATTGACGCCGTCCATCACAGGCACCTCGGGGAAATCGAATGGGCTTACGCCGTCCAGGCAGGCCACATTGACGGCATACAGGTTCTGGTTGGATCGTCGTTGATGATGGGTGTAGATTCCGCAGCGCGAACAGAAGAAGTGCTGCACCGATCCGGTATGGAAGCGGTAGCTCGTTAACGCATCCTCGCCGTGCAGGACCTTGATCCCGCCCATCTCCGCCATGGCAACGACGGCACCCCGCATCCGGCAGTAAGAGCAGGTGCAGCGGCGGATCGAATTGAAGCCGTCGCTGAGCGTCACCTCGAAACGCACCGCGCCGCAATGGCACTGGCCGGCCCGAACACCCGTGTCGCCCGTCATGTTGCTGCGTCTCCTGTCCAGATCGCTCCTGCGCCCGGCCTTGCAGGGCGGACGAGAAGGTCTCAGCGAGCTCAACGCGCCGCACGCCGCAGTTCCGAGCGAACTGCGCAGGAGCATCATCTGCCGACTGAGACTGATCTCAATCCGAACGTATCGTCAGGATCGGCGCCGGACAACCGATCAAAACTCGCGCATGATGGCAGAAAAACTCACGCGAGGGTCCGATGCAAATTTCTGACGGCACTAGTGCGATTTGGCGACGTAGGGGCAGCCGCCTTCATCGAGCGGACGGAAGGCCTGGTCGCCCGGCACCGTCGCGAGATACTCGTAGAGATCCCACTTGCTCTTGGACTCTTCCGGCTTCTTGATGCGCATCAGATACATGTCATGCACCATCCGGCCGTCCTCGCGCACGAGGCCATTCTGGGCAAAGAAATCATTGACCGGGGTCTTGCGCATCTGCCCGATCACGGTTTCCGAATCGACCGAGTTGGTGGCGGCGACCGCCTTGAAATAGTGCCGGAGCGCCGAGTTGACGCCGGCCTGGTAGGCGGTTGGCATCGCGCCATGACGCTTGAAGAACTCCTGGGCGAAGACGCGCGTCTCTGGCGTGCGATCCCAATAGAAGGAATCGGTGAACAGCAGATCGTGCGCATGCGCGAGGCCAAGCGCGGGCACGTCGGTGAGTGTCACCTGCAGTGCGACGACCTGCATGCTGGCGCGGATGTTGAACTCGTCGGCCTGCGACACCGCGTTGCGGAAGTCGGAACCGGCATTGGCAAGCGCCAGGATCTTGGCGCCGGAGGACTGGGCCTGCAGCAGGAAGGACGAGAAATCGGCGGTGTCGAAGGGGTGGCGGACCGCGCCGAGCACCTTGCCGCCGGCCGATGTCACGGCCTTGCTCGCATCGCGCTCCAGCGCCTGGCCGAACGCATAATCCGCCGTGAGGAAAAACCAGGGCGTGCCACCGCGGGCAACCACGGCCTTCGCCGTCGCATTCGAGGAGGCATAGGTGTCATAGGTCCACTGCACGCTGGTCGGCGAGCATTGCTTGCCGGTGAGATCAGACGAACCGGAGCCCGAAATCAGGAACAGCTTCTTGCGTTCGCGCGTCACCGTCTGGATCGCGAGCGCCACCGCGGAATTGACGCCTTCGGCGACCACGTCGACACCCTTGTTGTCGATCCAGTTGCGCACGATGCCGGTCGCCACGTCAGGCTTGTTCTGGTGATCGGCCGAAATGATCTCGATCTTGCGGCCGGCGACCGTGCCGCCGATTTCCTCCGCCGCCATTTGCGCCGCGATCACCGATCCCGGGCCATTGCCGTCGGAATATTGCCCGCTCATGTCGGTGATGATGCCGACCCGCAGCACGCCATCCTCCGCTCGGGCAGCGCCGGCCGCAAATGAGAGACACACCGCGGCAACTGTGACGAAGACATGCGAGCGTTTCGTGATGGACATTTCGTTCCCAGGGGTTTCGACGTTTCGGACGATCTCCTGAAGCAATCGGGGATCGCCGACAACCCCGTCGCCGGCATGGCGCCCTGCGATTCCGTTCAGAAATTCCGGGAGAAGGAACACAGCCATTGCGTCGACACGTGCGAGGCCGATCGTGCGAACGCCGCGACGAGATTTCGCCGCGGCGTGCGCTGAATCATACGAATGGATAATGCGTCGTGGCGCCGAGATCGCTCAGCGCCGCTGCCACAATTGTCGTGCCAGAATGCCGGCCTTGCGTTCGATCGCCTCGGCGGCGTCGAGACACAGGTCCTCGCGATAGCGCGAGCCGACGATCTGGACGCCGACCGGCAATCCCTCATCGAGGCCGACCGGTACCACGGCCGCCGGCAGCCCCAGCACGTTCATCGACGAAATGAAGCGCAAATCGTTCCAGAACAAATCCTTGACGCGCTGATCGCCGCCGAGATCGGCATTGACCTCCGGCGTCTTGCGCACCGTGGTCGGCATCAGCACCAGCGGATACTGCTCGAGGAAGGTCATCCAGTTCCTGATGTGGCGCGAGCGCTCGGCGATCGCCTTCATGTAGCCGGCCTGATCGAGCTGATTGGCCAGCGCGATGAAGCCGCGGAATGTCTTCTGGAAGTCGGCGCTGGTGGTCGCCAGCATCTGGTCCTGCTGCAGGACGCGAACCTCGGTCATGATCAGGTCGCACCAGAGCTGCCAGACCTTGTTGAGGTCGGGGACCTCGACCTCGCTGACCGCATAGCCGGCATCGGCGAGATGATCCGCCGCCTTGCGCTGGAGCGCAATGACGCCGCGATCGGTCGCCATGTCCTCGGGGATCTTTGCGAGCGCGACCTTGATCGGCCCAGCCGGCTTCGGCCCCGTCAGCGGCGCCGGCACATACCAGGGATCGCGCGGGTCGCGTTGCGCCATCACCTCGAGGCCGAGGCGCACGTCGGCGACGTGGCGCGCCAGCGGCCCTTGCGACGACATGAACTGCGCCATCAGCGGCCGCTCCGCCGTGGCGCTGGGATTGAACGCGGGAATGCGGCCCTGGGTCGGCTTGATGGTGGCGATGCCGTTGCAATGCGCCGGCCAGCGCAGCGAGCCGCCGATGTCGTTGCCGTGCGCGATGGTGCCGATGCCGGCGGCGATCGACGCGCCGGCGCCGCCCGAGGAGCCGCCACAGGTCACGTCGGCATTCCAGGGATTGCGCGTCAGGCCGTGCAGCGGGTTGTCGGTGAAGCCGCGCAGCGAGAACTCCGGCGTGTTGGTGAGGCCGATGATGACGGCGCCGGCCTTCTTGAGATTGGCCGTCACCGGCGAGTCGCCCGGCGCGATATTGTCCTTGAATGCCACCACGCCGTTCGAATTGGCCTGGCCCTCGACGTCGATATTGATCTTGATCGTGACCGGCACGCCGTGCAGCGGCCCGACGGCGCCGCCTCCGCGCTTGCTCGCGGCCAGCGCCTCGTCCGCGGCCTTGGCGGCCCGCATCGCTGACGCGCCGAGATCGACCACGACGGCGTTGAGCGCCGGATTGGCTTCCTGCATGCGGTCGAGATGGGCGCGGACCACCTCCTCCGACGTCACTTGGTTGTTTCGGATCGCCGCGGCTGTGTCGACGGCAGACCATTGCCAGATCGGTGCGTTCGTCACGTGATGTTCTCCCATGATGTTCAGTGCTTTGTTGTTGGTTCAATCTCGCGGGTCGATCGGCGTCAGCTTTGATGCACGCGCCTCGATCAGCTCGGCGACTGCGAGACAGACGTCCTCCCGGAAGCGGCCGGCGATCACCTGCACGCCGACCGGCGCGCCGCCGGCGGTTCCGGTCGGCACGACGACCGACGGAAAGCCGAGCGCGGGCACCGCAAGCAGCGGCCGCTGCGCATCGAGCAGCGCGCGCACGACGTTCGCGTCTTCCTGATCCTGATCGAAACGGAACGGCAGTTGCGCCGAGACCGGCAGGATGATGACGGGACAGCGCTCCTGGAACAGCTGCCAGGCCCGCACCATCGCCAGCCGCTGCTCGAAACAGGCGAGCACCTGATCGCCCTCGAGCTCGGGCGCGTAGGCGATATGGCACTCGAGATTGTAGCGGCTCCGATCGTCGCCGAACTTGCGGATCATCGGCGCCAGCACGCGCCGCTCCTCATTGATGACGAGGCGATGCCAGAGATCGGCGGCCTCCGCGAGCAGCGGCGGCACGGTCTCCTCCACGGCAAAGCCGGCCTCCGCGAGCCAGCGCCCGGCGGCGCGCACCGCCGCGCTCACCTCGCCCGCCTCGTCGCCGAACGGCGCCGCTGCGATCGCAACGCCGATCGGACGCTTGAGCGGCGCACCTTGCAGCGGCACCGGCAGCCAGGTGCCGTCGCGCGCGTCCGCCTGGGCCATGGCGGCGAGGCCGATGCGCAGGTCGGCGACCGAGCGGGCAAGCGGCCCCTGCACCGACATCATCTGCGCGGTGATCGGACGGTCGCTGGTTGCCGACGGATTGAACGCGGGGATCCGCCCCGGCGTCGGACGCAGGCCGGCGACGCCGCAGGCGTAAGCCGGATAGCGGATCGAGCCGCCGAAATCATTGCCGTGCGCGATCGCGCCCATTCCGGAAGCAACGGCCGATGCGGCGCCACCGCTGGAGCCGCCCGGCGTCAGCCGACGGCTCCACGGATTGTAGGTCGCGCCGTGCAGATCGTTGTTGGTGAACCAGCGGTGCGAAAAGGCCGGCGTGTTGGTGCGCCCGACAATGACGGCGCCCGCCTTGCGAAGATTCGCGACCACAGGGCTGTCCTCGGTGGCGATCACATCGCGGAAGGCAACGACCCCGTTGGTGGTGGCGCAGCCGCGCTGGTCGACATTGACCTTGATGGTGACCGGAACGCCGTGCAGCACGCCGAGCTCCGCGCCTGACTTCACGGCGACGTCCGCCGCGTCCGCGGCGGCCAGCGCCTCGTCGGCGAGGACGGCGACAATGGCGTTCAAGGCCGGATTGACCTCGGCGATGCGATCGAAACTGGATTGCACGGCTTCCCGGCTGGAAATCGCGCGCGTCGCGATCGCACGGGCCAGATCGACCGCCGACCAGCTCCACAACTCATTCTCGCGCCGCGTGTCCATTGTCGTTTTCTCCAAGGCGTGATGCAGCACTCGGCCGATGCGGTTAATCGAGCCGCAACGGCTGGTGAAAGACGGGCAGATCGATGCGCCGGTCTTCCGCGGGAACGACCACCGCCTCGGCGCTCAGCACATGATCGAGCATCACGCGCCGGGCGCGCGCGGCATTGCCGGAGCGGAACGCGGCCAGCAGACGCTTGTGAAACTCGATATTCTCGCAGGTGAAGCTGGATGCGAATTCCTGTACGCCGAGCTTGCCGATCAGATGCCTGATCGCCTCGTTGACGAACCGGCACATCAGGCCGAGCAGCGGGTTGGGACAGGCCTCGATCAGGATGTCGTGGAAATCGATCTCGGCGTGGCGATGATGTTCCCAATCGGCATCGCCGTCGGGATGATGCTCCTGGACCGCGATCGCCTTTTCCAGTGCGGCGAAATGCTCCGCCGTGAGGTGTCCGACCACGCTGAAGGCGAGCTCCGGCTCGATCAGCCGGCGGATCTGGTAGATCTGCGCGGTGCTGGTCGACTGGAAGTAGAAATAGTTGCTGAGCAGGCCGACGATCCGGTTGATCGAGACCGGCGCCACCCGCGCGCCGCCGCCGGGGCCGGTGGTGTTCTGCACCAGCCCCTGCACTTCCAAAGATTTGAGCGCCTCGCGGATGGTCGAGCGGCTGCAGCCGAACATCTCGATCAGCTCCCCCTCCTGCGGCAGCCGGTCGCTCGGCTGCAAGCCGGCCTGGAAGATGTGGCTGCGGATCAGGTCGGCGACGGCGTCCGAGCGCTTGCGCTTGATCGAGGCGCGGCGCGAAGGGTCGAGGGACGGGAGAGCCGATTTATCCATTTTATGATCATAAATAGGATCGCGATCACTTTGCAAGCCATGTCGGTGTTCTCGTGATGCCGCGACCCGCCATGATGGGATACCCGGGCCGCCTGTCGGCGGTCCCGGGGGCGTAGCGCCTACGCGGTCAAAGCGCCGACCGGATGCGGGAGATGGTGAAGACGATGAGGAGCCCGCGGAGCCGAGGCGGCGTCGCGCTCAAAGCGGACTATGGTTCACGGTGTGGCGCATCTGGCGACAGAAGCCCTCCACGAACTGCGCAAGCGCCTCGAAATTGACCAGCAGCCTTTCGGCCTGCTCCCGGTCAGCCGAACCGGGGGCAAACGATTCCGCCAGACGCCGCTGGCGATCTGCGCGATCCCGGCAGGCTGCGGCCCTGCTTTCGGCAAACTCCAGTTGCTCGCGTCGGCGGCCGAGCTTGTCTTCTTCCTCAAGCAACCGCTTGTTGAGCATCGATCTCGTGTTGGTTGGAACGTCCGGGCGCTTCAGCAGATCCAGATAGTGGTCGATGTTTGCGCGCGCGGTATACTCGTTCACGTATGTGCCTCCGGCCAGTCGCAGTCTCGGTCGGCGAGGCACAGCTTCAACACTCAGGAATTGCTCGATCTCCGCCAGGAGTTGGCGAAGCTCATCGGTCGAAAAGCCTTGCAGGGCATCGTGGACCTGGCTTCGGGTGCTTTCCGGATAGACGGCGTTGTCTTCGGCCATTGGCGTACGGCAAAAATCAAAAAGTAAAGCCCTGTCAGGCACACACCAAATCAACAAATCAACGGCAGCTCGAACGATGCCCGCGCGAACAATGATACTGTCATCGCGCGCGCTCGCGAATCCAATGGCGCTCAAGATAAGTTACGGGCGGAACATCGCCTAGTGCACTCTGTGCCAGCCGCGCCTTTGCGCCAACCATCGGCCAAGTCTTGGTTGCCGCATCGTTAAAGCCAGAACAGGCCGCTCCAAAAATCAAGGCAGACGGCTGCGGATGCGAACAGGCCGGCACCGTGATGCGGCATGTGAGGGCAAGCGACGGAGAATCCGGATCGCTCAGCCGTGCGCGCGCTGCGCCTCGAGGCCGCGGCTGTAGCGCGACATCGCAAAGCAGAACACGAAGTAGATCACGCCGACGAACACATAGACTTCGACGCTGAAGGCCTGCCAGGCCGGATCGACGATCGCGGTCTTGGCGGTGGTCAAGAGATCGAAGATGCCGATGATCAGGACCAGGCTGGTGTCCTTGAAGAAGCGATGAAGGTGTTGACCAGCGGCGGGATGACGTGGCGGATCGCTTGCGGCAGCACGATCAGCGCGTTCTTCTCCCAGCAGGACAGCCCGAGCGCGTCGGCGGCCTCATATCGTCCGCGCGGCACCGCCTGCAGACCGCCGCGCACGACTTCGGCGAGATAGGCGCCGGCATGGAAGGTTACGGCAGGCGAGCGATGGGCCGCTATTGTGAAAACGCCCAGTAAAGGTGCTTCTCGTCTTCCGACAACAGCCTCACATGGTTGATAAAGTCCCAGACCATTTCTCCGAAGGCACTGCCGCCGCCCTGGCTCGACTTGGCGGATACCATATCGAGCTCGTGCCAGCCCCTGTACATTTCCTCGTCGATGCTTTCCAAGCGGTCCTTCATGGCCTGAGCATTGAAAGCGCCGCAAGATTCGGTGAACAGGCTTCTGACCGGATGGATTTGCCACATGCCGCGATGGCGCTCTTCGCTGCCCTGCTGCCCGTAGACACCCGACTCTCCACTGAACGGAAACGCGCCGCGCGTCGCCTTGATCATCTCGCGGCGCTTGGCGTTGCCTTCCTTGATGTCGACATACACCGATATGACCATATCGTTGTAGTACCAGAGGTCCAGGCACGCCGGATATCCAGCGTTCAGGATCACTTGCACGAGCTTTTTGATACGCTGCCCCTTGTAGCCCTTCATGCCCTGCGCAAGCGCGAGCAGGCGCATCAGAAACGTCTTGGCATCATTTGGAGTCCAGACACAGATATCCTCGGCCTCGAAATCGATCGGATCACGATCGACGGGCGGGATGTAGATGATGCCGGGATTGGCCGAATTGCTGAACATCCAGTTGTTGCCGCTGGGGCTGACTTTGACGCATCCCACATAGTGGCTGAGGTACCAGTTCACGACATCGGGGTCGTCGGTCATGAAGTTGAAATAGATCAGCTCCTTGACTCCGACACTGAACTTCTCGGCGACGGTGTACCAGTCTTCCTGAGGCCGGGTATCTCCCGGTCGGACGGGGCCGTGCGGCCGGTAGGGAATGCCGCCTTGCATCAATCCCCAATTGCGTGGGACGGGCATGCCCTTTGGCGGTCGCTCGATCGGGTGAGGCGAGCGTTTCGGGGGCGCCATGGCATCGATCTCCTCATATGCGGCGTGATCGCATCACATGAGTGCAAGTTGCCGCTGCCGGGGTTCACGCGCTCACGGAGATGTTTTCCACTTTCTCAAGCTTGTCCAGATGGGGCATCTCAGGTTCCGCGCAAAGCGGATCGATCCATCACGGCAGGCTCCAAAACGTCCCATGCGACGAAGGAAAATGCGATGCGACCCAGACAAACGCATAGAGGTCGAGGCTTCGCGCTCGAACGTGATCACCGCCTCAGCCGTGCGCGCGCTGCGCCTCGAGGCCGCGGCTGTAGCGCGACATCGCAAAGCAGAACGCGAAGTAGATCACGCCGACGAACACATAGACCTCGACGCTGAAGGCCTGCCAGGCCGGATCGACGATCGCGGTCTTGGCGGTGGTCAAGAGATCGAAGATGCCGATGATCAGGACCAGGCTGGTGTCCTTGAAGAAGGCGATGAAGGTGTTGACCAGCGGCGGGATGACGTGGCGGATCGCCTGCGGCAGCACGATCAGCGCGTTCTTCTCCCAGTAGGACAGCCCGAGCGCGTCGGCGGCCTCATATTGTCCGCGCGGCACCGCCTGGAGGCCGCCGCGCACCACTTCCGCAAGGTAGGCGCCGGCATAGAGGATGAAGGCGATCTGGGCGCGCAGCAATTTGTCGATGTTGACGCCGTCCGGCATGAACAGCGGGAACATGACGCTCGCCATGAACAACAGGCTGATCAGCGGCACGCCGCGGATCAGTTCGACATAGAGCACGCAGAGCGAGCGGATCGCCGGCAATTTCGAGCGGCGGCCGAGCGCGACCAGGATTCCGAGCGGGAAGCCGAACGCAAGCCCGAAAGTCGCAAGGATCAGCGTCACCGGCAGCCCGCCCCAGCGGTCCTGCGTGACAAAGGACATGCCGAGAAAGCCGCCCCACATCAGGCACCCGATCGCGATCAAGGAAGCGGCCCACAGCAGGAACAGCTCCTTGCGCCAGAAGCTGCGGCGGCTCGAGACCACGAACAGCGCGATGAAGATCACGACCGCGAGCGCCGGCCGCCACTGTTCGCTGAACGGATAGGTGCCGAACAGGATGAAGCGGTACTTCTCGGGGATCACCGCCCAGCAGGCGCCGACGCCGCGCAGCGCGCGGCAGGCGCCGGTGTCGTTGCCGGAGACGATCCAGATCGCGTTGGCGATGCCCCATTGCCAGAGGCCGATGCACGCCTTGGCGAGCACGAACAGCAACAGCAGCGTCATGATGCTCGACGTCACGGACGCGAACAGGTTGGCGCGCAGCCAGGCCACGATCTGGCCGCCGAGCGTGCGCTGCACGCGGCGCCGGCCGATCGGCAGCGGATCCTGCGGGAGATGTGCGACCGAGCTCATGTCAGCGCTCCACCAGCGCGATCCGCGCGTTGTACCAGTTCATGAACAGGCTGATGCCGAGGCTGATGGTGAGGAACACCATCATAATCAGCGCGATCGACTCGATCGCCTGCCCGGTCTGATTCAGCGTGGTGTTGGCGATCGAGACGATGTCCTGGTAGCCGACCGCGACCGCGAGCGAGGAATTCTTGGTCAGGTTCAGGTACTGGCTGGTCATCGGCGGGATGATGACGCGCAGCGCCTGCGGCAGCACGATGTGCTGCAGCACGAAGCTGCGCTTCAGCCCGAGCGCCTTGGCGGCGTCCGACTGGCCGCGCGGCACCGCCTGGATGCCGCTGCGCACGATCTCTGCGATGAACGCCGAAGTATACGTGACGAGCGCGATCAGCAGCGCGAAATATTCCGGCGCCAGGGTCAGCCCGCCGACGAAATTGAAGCCGCGCAGTTCGGGCAGCATGACGCTCCAGCTCGCGCCCAGAAGCCACGACACCAGCGCCGGCAGCGCGATGATGAGGCCGAGCGCGTAGGGCCATGCCGGCCGCGCCTTGCCATCGAGCATCTGCTGCGCGATCAGGCGGCGCCTGACGATGAGGAAGACGATCACGCCGGCGGCCAGCGCGACGAGCGTCCAGCCATTGGCCTCATGCAGCGGCACCGACGGCAGCACCAGGCCGCGGTTGGACAGATAGACCCCGTCGACCGGCTTCCACGCCTGGCGCGCCGCCGGCAGGCCCTGCATCAGCACGTACCAGAACAACAGCTGCAGCAGCAGCGGCAGGTCGCGCAGCACCTCGACATAGACGGCGGCGAGCCGCGCCAGCAGCCAGTTCGACGACAGCCGCGCGATACCGACCAGCGTGCCGATCACGGTCGCCAGCACGATGCCGATGACCGCGACGCGCAGCGTGTTGACGACGCCGACGATGAAGGCGCGCAGATAAGTGTTCTTCGGCGTGTAGTCGATCCAGCTGTCGGCGATCGGCATGCCGGCTTCGCGGCCGAGGAAGGCAAAGCCGGTCGAGATGCGGCGCACCGAGAGGTTATGGACCGCGTTCGACCACAGCCAGGCGACGACGGCGACCGCGATGGCGACCACCAGGATCTGCCAGAACAGGCCCGCGACGCGGGGATCGCTGAGCGAAAGCCGCCAGGGCCGGGCGGGAGGGCGTTTCGGCGTCGATGTCGTCACAGCACAAGGACCCCAGTGAGAAGCGATCTTCTGCCATGCGCAAGAGCGTTTTCGAGCGAAGCGGATACCGGTTCGCGTGAAGAAAACGCGTCAACCTCAAATCCTGCGCGCGTCATATGTTGCACCAAATTAATATTTGTGCAACATATGTTTCATGGCCCAGGCCCAGCCGAAACCATCGCCCCTGAACGAATTGTGCAGCGCACTGCCGTCGCTGCCGATGCGCTTGCAGGAGGTCGGCCGGTTCGTCGCCGCCAATGACTACGACGCCACCACCCGCTCGATGCGCGAGCTCGCCTCCGTCGCCGGCGCCGATCCTGCCTCATTCACCCGTCTTGCCAAGGCACTCGGCTATTCCGGCTGGGACGAATTGCGCGCCGCACTCACCGAGGCGCGCCGGCCGGCACAGGGCTCGCCGTTCTCCGGCCGCGCCAGAAGCCGCCGTGCCGGGCCGAATGCCGATGTCAAACTGGTGCACGACAAACTGGAGGCCGAGGCCGCGGGCCTTGCGCGGATTTCAGCGAGCGCGATCGCGGAAGCCGCCCGTGCGCTGCACTCGGCTGACCGGATCTGGATATCGGGGTTTCGCAGCTGCCGCAGCGTCGCGGAACTCTTGACCTATCAGCTTCGCCTGTTCCGCCCCGATGCCGTGCAATTGGTCGGCGGCTCCGGCCCGTTCGATCTCGACCACGGCGCCTTCCGCTCAGGCGATGCCGTGGTCGTGATCGGCTTTGCGCCCTACACCCTGGTCAGCGTCGAGACGGCGCGCGCGGCGCATCAGGCGCGCGCCGCGCTGATTGCGATCGCCGACACCATCACAGCTCCGATGGCCGAAGGCGCCGATCATCTGCTGCTGTTCGAGGCCGCCTCCTCCCCCGGCTTCTTCCCGAGCCTGACCGGCGCGATCGCAGTCGCCCAGTCGCTTGCGGCCGTCGCCTTCACGCTGGGCGGCGCCGGGGCAAAGCGCAAGCTGGAGGAGACCGAGGGCCGGCTTGCCGAGATGTCGCAATACTTTGTCGAGAAAGGATGACTGTCATGGCAGCCAACAAGAGCCGCGTGATGCATCGCAGCCTGCGCGAAACCCCGCCGAAGGCAATCGGCGGCGATGGCGTCTGGCTGATCGCGGAGGATGGCCACCGCATTCTGGATTCCTCCGGCGGCGCCGCGGTGTCATGCCTCGGCCATCAGCATCCACGGATCCTTGCCGCGATCGGCAAGCAGGCCTCGAAGATTGCCTATGCACATACCGGCTTCTTCTCCTCCGAGCCTGCGGAAGAGCTCGCCGAGCGGCTGGTCGGCCACGAACCCGGCGGCCTCGGCTATGTCTATTTCGTCAGCGGCGGGTCGGAAGCGATCGAGGCCTCGATCAAGCTGGCGCGGCAATATTTCATCGAGCGCGGCGAGCCGAAGCGCGCCCGCTTCATCGCGCGCCGCCAGAGCTATCACGGCAATACGCTCGGCGCGCTGTCGGCCGGCGGCAATGCCTGGCGCCGAGAGCCCTACGCGCCGCTGCTGTCGCCCTCGTTCAGCCATGTCACGCCGGCCTTCGCCTATCACGAGAAGCGCGACGATGAATCGGAGGCGACGTTCGTGGCGCGGCTAGCCGCCGAGCTCGAGGCCGAATTCCAGCGGCTCGGCCCCGATACGGTCGCGGCGTTCATCGCCGAGCCCGTGGTCGGCGCCACCGCCGGCTGCGTGCCGGCGCCGGAGGGTTACTTCAAGGCGGTGCGCGAGATCTGCAACCGCCACGGTGCGCTTCTGATCCTCGACGAGGTGATGTGCGGCATGGGCCGCACCGGCACGCTGCACGCTTGGGAGCAGGAAGGCATCTCGCCCGACATCCAGGCGGTCGCCAAGGGCCTCGGCGGCGGCTATCAGCCGATCGGCGCGATGCTGGCCAGCGGCACGATCGTCGACACGGTACGCAACGGCTCCGGCGCATTCCAGCACGGCCACACTTATCTGGCGCATCCGCTCGCCTGCGCCGCTGCGCTCGAGGTGCAGAAGGTGATCGCTGAGGAGAAGCTGCTCGACCAGGTCAAGGAGCGCGGCCGTCAGCTCGAGCAGCGGCTCACCGAACGGTTCGGCAATCACCGTCATGTCGGCGACATCAGGGGCCGCGGCCTGTTCTGGGGTATCGAGCTGGTCGCCGACCGTGCCACGCGGCAGCCGTTCGATCCCAAGCTGAAGCTGCATCAGCGGATCAAGTCCGCGGCCTTCGCCGGCGGGCTCGGCTGCTATCCGTCGGGAGGCACCGCCGACGGCCAGCGCGGCGATCACGTGCTGCTCGCCCCGCCCTATATCGCGACTTCGGGCGACATCGACATGATCGTCGAACGGCTCGGCGCTGCGGTAGACAGCGCGTTGAAGGATGTTGGTCACGGAGCATGATCCGGAAAAGTGAGCACCGGTTTTCCCGCGACAAACGCGAAGCGTTTGCGCAGGGGTCATGCTCAAACGTTAGGAGGAGGAAGACATGCTGAGGGGTATCATCACTCTAACCGTTCTCGCCGCGGGCATCGCGGGCGCAAACGCGGCGACGCTCGACACCGTCAAGCAGCGCGGCACGCTGGTGTGCGGCGTTTCGACCGGCTTTGCCGGCTTCTCGGCGCCGGACTCGCAAGGCAACTTCAAGGGCCTCGACGTCGACTATTGCCGTGCGCTTGCCGCCGGCGTGCTCGGCGATCCCGCCAAGGTGCGCTACGTCGCGCTGACCGCGCAGAACCGCTTCACCGCGCTGCAGTCGGGCGAGATCGACGTGCTCTACCGCAACTCGACGCAGACCTTTCTGCGCGGCACCACGCTCGGGCTGCGGCAGGGACCGGTCAATTTCTACGACGGTCAAGGCTTTGTCGTGAAGAAGGACCTCGGCGTGAAGGAGCTGAAGGACCTCAAGGGCGCCACGGTGTGCGTCGCCCAGGGCACCACGCATGAAGTGACGCTCGGCGACTACGGCCGCGCCAACGGCATCGACTGGAAGCCGCTGGTGTTCGACCGCGTCGACACCATGTACCAGACCTTCTTCGGCGGCCGCTGCGATGCCATGACCCAGGATGCTTCCGCGCTCGCCGGCGCGGTCGCGACCGCAGCCCCGAAGGCCGATGACTATGTCGTGCTGCCGCAGACCATCAGCAAGGAGCCGCTCGGCCCGTTCACCCGCAACGGCGACGAGGTCTGGAGCGACATCATCACCTGGCTGCATTACGGCCTGATCGAGGCCGAAGAGCTCGGCGTCACCCAGGCCAATGCCGACGAGATGGCGAAGTCACAGGTCCCGGCGATCCAGCGCCTGCTCGGCGCGTCGGGCGATCTCGGCTCGCGCCTCGGGCTCGACAACAAATGGCTGGTCGCCGCCATCAAGTCCGGCGGCAATTACGGCGAGATCTTCGAGCGCAATGTCGGCAAGGCAAGCCCGCTGAAGCTCGAGCGCGGCCTCAACGCCACCTGGAGCAAGGGCGGGTTGATGTACGCGATTCCGTTCAAGTGAACGAAGTTACCTCGCCCCGCCTGCGGGGAGAGGTCGGATTGCGAAGCAATCCGGGTGAGGGGGAGCCTCCGCATACCCTCCTCTCACCTGTTACGACGATAGAGCCCCTCACCCCAACCCTCTCCCCGCGAAAGAGCGGGGAGAGGGAGAGCAAGAAACATCGATGCGCATCACGCTGATTCACGCCCTGAAACACTCGATCGTGCCGATCGAGGCATCATTCGCACGGCATTGGCCGGAGGCGCGGCTGATGAACCTGCTCGACGACAGCCTGTCGGCGGACCTCGCGCGCGACGGCAAGCTTGACGAGCGCATGACCGAGCGGTTTCTGACCATGGGCCGCTATGCCGTCGGCACCGGCGCCAATGGCATTCTGTTCACCTGCTCGGCGTTCGGGCCGTGCATCGAGGCGGTGGCGCGCGAGCACGCGCCGATGCCGGTGCTGAAGCCGAACGAGGCGATGATCGAACAGGCGGTGGCGAAGGGCCAGCGGATCGGCCTGCTCTCGACCTTTCCGCCGACGCTGGTCTCGATGCCGCCGGAATTCCCGTCGCGGGTCACGCTGGTGCCGAAGCTTGCCGAGGGCGCGCTGGCCGCGCTCGACCGCGGCGACCGCGCCGAGCATGACCGCATCGTGGTCGAGGCGTCCAAGGAGCTGCGCGACTGCGACCTGATCGCGCTCGCCCAGTACAGCATGGCCCCGGCGGCCGAGCGCGTCGCTGAAGTCACTGGCCGCGAGGTGCTGACGACACCCGACAGCGCGGTCAAGAAGCTGAAGGCGATGCTGGGAATCAGCTAGGCGCGTCCATGATCGCCGGGTTCGGCGGTAGTGGCTTCTGGCCCGTAGCCGACAAACAAGTTGATCGATAGTGTGCCTCGCGGCCTCGGCGGAGACTCGTGTGACGTCTCCTTCTGCCGTCACATAAGCTTTCCAGGCTGAGGCGGCCAATTTCCGGCCGAGACGAGGGCAAACTACCGATGCGAAATACCCCTTTCCTTGCGATTGCGGCCATCGTTGCTTTCCTCGAACCTGCCGCCGCGCAACAGGCCCCGCCTGCGTCGTCGGCCAGCGCCTCCTCCGCGCAACTGACGCACAAGCTGAACGCCTATGTCGGGTGCATCAACCGTCTCTCGGCGCGCTCGTACGAATCCCGCGAACGCTACTTTTCCTGGGCCGCCAAGAACGGTCCCACCGGCAAGGAACGGATCATCTACGGAACGTACACGATCTACGACACGTCCGACTGCAAGACGAGCGTCGCGGCTGCCAATGCAGCGGACCCGCACGACGCCGAGCTTGAAGCCGCCGCGAACACGTATGTTGCAGCCGTCACCACGCTTGAGCCGCTGTTGAAGGAGGCGGACGACTACTACACCCAGGAAAATTACAAGGACGACAGGATGGCCAAGGGCAAGGCGCTGCATCCGCGCCTGGTCGCGGCCTGGGATGCGTTTGCCGGCGCCGACAAGGCGCTGCGCGCCGGCGTCGAGGCCATCAATGACAAGCGCGCCGCCGAGCAACTGGCCGCGATCGAGGCCAGCGAAGGCCGCAAGTCGCACTACTATGTCGAGGCCCTGATGATCCAGGCCAAACGCGTGCTTCGCGCGCAGCAGGCCGACAAACCCAACCTCGACGCGATAACCCAGGCGCTCAACGAGTATGAGGTCACGGTGAAGGCAATGGACGAGGCCTCGGGCAAGGACGGCGACGCCAAGCTCGGCTCGATGTTCATCGGCAGCGCCAAATCATTCCTCACCACGGCGAAGCAGCTCATGCGCCGCGTTCGCGACAAGGTGCCCTACAGCTCCGGCGAAAAGATGATGCTGAGCAATGCCGGCGCCGGCTGGATGGTGGAAGGATCGCCGGCGCGGCTGATGCGCGACTACAATCAGCTCGTCGACGGCTACAACCGCGGCGCCCGCATCTGAATGACCGCGCCGACAGTGCGGTGCGGTGCCGGAATGGCAGGCGATGCTTCCCGTCATTGCGAGCCACCCGGTCGGCGCGAAGCGCCGCCGGATGACAGGCTCCGCGAAGCAATCCATCGCTCCGCATATGCGGATAATGGATTGCTTCGTCGCTTCAGCGCAAAATTGCTTCGCAATTTTGTCGCGAGCTCCTCGCAATGACGGAGCCGCCAATCTTCGTCAGGCCGCTCACGCCCCCGCGTCGTGCACGTTCAGATCGATGCCCTGCGGATCCCTAATCGTCGACACCGTGATCAGCGAGATCAGCGAGAGCACCGCGATGTAGATGCCGACGCGCCAGGACTGGCCGTAGGTGCCGATGATCCACTGCGCGATCATCGGCGCGAAGGCGCCGCCGAGAATGGCGCCGAGCGCATAGCCGATCGAGACGCCGGAATAGCGCACCTTGGCTGGAAACAGCTCGGCATAGAGCGCCGCCTGCGGGCCGTAGGACAGGCCGAGCGCGATGGTGAGGCCGACGGCGCTGACGAAGAACAGCAGCAGATTCTTGCTGTCGATCAAGAACCACATCGGCACCGCCCACAGCACCATCAGGGTGTAGCCGATCTGGAAGCAGCGCACGCGGCCGATCTTGTCGCCGAGGATGCCGCCGAGCAGCGTGAAGATGAACCAGCTCACCGCCGCGAGCGTGCCGATCAGCAGCAGCTGCTCGGACGGCATCTTCAGCGTGTTGGTGCCGTAGCTGATGATGAACGCGATCAGGATGTAGCCGGCCGCATTGTTGGCCATGAAGATCAAGGCCGTGCGCAAAATCTCCTTGCTGTGATTGCGCATCAGGTCGCGCAGCGGCGCGGAGGATTCCTTGTGCCGCCGCTGCATCGCTTTGAACACCGGAGACTCTTCGACCGTGCGGCGGATCACGATGCCGACGACGATCAGCACGATCGACAGCAGGAACGGAATCCGCCAGCCCCACTCGATCATCGCCTGCTTGCCGAGCGTCGCGGTGAGCACCCACAGCACGCCGGTCGCCAGGATCATGCCGAGCGGCGTGCCGACCTGCGGGAACGAGCCGAAGAAGCTGCGCTTGTCGACGGGAGCCGATTCCACCGACATCAGCGCCGCGCCGCCCCACTCGCCGCCGGCCGAGAAGCCCTGCAGGATGCGTAGGAGAATGAGGAGCGCCGGAGCCCAGGCGCCGATCTGCGCATAGGTCGGCAGCAGGCCGACCAGCGCGGTCGCAGCCCCCATCAACAGCAGCGTGACGACGAGCATGTTCTTGCGCCCGAAGCGGTCGCCGAGATGGCCGCAGACGATGGCCCCTAACGGGCGGAACAGGAATGACAAGCCGAGCGTCGCGAACGACACGATCTGCGCCAGCAGCGGATTGTTCGCGTTCATCGGCGCGAAGAACAGCGCGCCGAACACCAGGCCCGCCGCCTGGGCGTAGACGAAGAAGTCGTACCACTCGATGGTGGTGCCGACGAGCGTCGCGGTGAGGACCTTGCGCTCCTCATCCGACAGTTCGGCGCCGCGCGAGCGCGCGGACAGTTCGATGGACATTATGGCCTCCCCAAAACCCGTTCTGAACCTGTTCTTGGCCGCGCGGGCGTGATCGGCGGCGATGCGCCTGCCCGCACGGATGCTGGCCCCGGGATTAGCAGAGGTTTCCGCGCGCCACGAGCAAAATAGTTGCAGCCGCAACGATAATCGACCAATTGTGCTTTGGCCCCGGTTCCCGACCCCGCTACCTCGACCGCCATCGGCGGGCAGCCATCCCGAAACGCCGATTGTGCATCGCAGCAAGATCGCTACGATGCGAGGATTCCCAAGAGGTTGCTAAGTGTCTGACATCAATGCCGATGCCTGGGTTTCTTCAGGCCACCGCCCGATGGGCTTTCCCGAATTCGTCGTCGTCATCGCCTCGATCATGGCGCTGAACCCGCTGGCGATGGACATGATGCTGCCGGCGCTGCCGAACATCCGTTCCGCGTTCCAGATCGCCGACGCCAACCGCCCGCAGATGGTGCTGTCGATCTTCCTGGTCGGCTTCGGCGTTGGTCAGTTCGTGATGGGCCCGCTGTCGGACCGCTTCGGCCGCCGCCCGGTGCTGCTCGGCGGCATGACCGTCTACACCATCGCCGGCCTGCTCGCGATCATGGCGCCCTCGTTCGAGACGCTGCTGCTGGCGCGCGCGCTGCAAGGGCTCGGCACCGCGGCGACCCGCGTGATCGCGACCTCGATCGTGCGCGACTGCTATGCCGGACGGCGGATGGCGAGCGTGATGTCGCTCGCGATGATGGTGTTCATTGCGGTGCCGGTGATCGCGCCGTCATTCGGCCAGGCGGTGATGCTGCTGACGCACTGGCGCGGCATCTTCGTGCTGCTGATGATCTATGGCGTGATCGCGCTGGCCTGGAGCGCGATGCGGATGCCGGAGACGCTGCCCAGGGAGCTGCGCAAGTCGTTGGCGATCCCGGAGGTCTTGTCCGCGTTCCGTCAGACCATCACAAACCGCCAGACGTTCGGCTACGCGCTCGCCGCCGGCGGCGTGCAGGGCTCGCTGTTTGCCTTCGTGTTCTCCTCGCAGCAGATCTTCACCGAGATCTTCAAGCTCGGGCATTACTTCCCGGTCGCCTTCGCGACCTGCGCGGTCGGCGTCGCGATCGCCGGATTCCTCAATTCGCGCATCGTCGGCCGCATCGGCATGCGGGTGATCTCGCACGCCGCGCTGACCGGCTTTGCCGTTGTCGCAGGCGCCCTGCTGCTGGCGGTGAAGACCGACACGCTGTCGCTGCCGCTGTTCATGGTGCTGTCGTGCCTGATGATGTTCGCGTTCGGGCTGATGATGGCGAATTTCACGGCGCTCGCGATGGAGCCGCAGGGCAAGATCGCCGGCACTGCGTCATCGCTGTACGGCACCATCACGACGTTGCTCGGGATCGGCGTCGGCATCACGATCGGCCAGGATTACGACGGCACCTTGCTGCCGTTCGCGACCGGCTTCTTCCTCTGCACGCTGGCCGCGCTCGCCGTCGTCTTGGTGACGGAGAAGGGCCGGATGTTCCGGCCGCATCATCATCCGATTTGATCTTCGTAGCCCGGATGGAGCGCAGCGCAATCCGGGACGGTATCGCCTGCCGCACGAACCCCGGATTGCGCTTCGCTCCATCCGGGCTACAATTCTGACTGGTTGCATCACTGTAGCCCGCATGAGCGCAGCGATATGCGGGACCACTGCTCCCGGATATCGCTTCGCTCATCCGGGCTACAAGTCCGGAACCCGCGTCAGGCTTCGCGAGTCCGTCCGGCGGCACTTCGCGCCCGCGCCGGAGCGGCGACACGCCGCGTCGCCGCAAATCCCTCCATCCCGAGCTGCCACTGCAGCCCCACGATCGCGCCCTTGGTCGGCTGCAGCAGCGCGAGCGCGCTGAACAACGTCACCGGCAGCCAGATCGCCAGTTGCAGCCAGGCCGGCGGCGCGTAGTTCATCTCGAGCCAGAGCAGCGCCGGCACCACGACGTGGCCGACCACGACGATCACGAGATAGGCCGGGAAATCGTCGGCGCGCTGCGGGGTGAAGTCCTCGCTGCAGACTTCACAGTGATCGGCAACCTTGAGGAAACGGCCGAACAGATGGCCGCGCCCGCAGTTCGGGCACTTCATGGTGAAGCCGCGCCACATCGCCTTTGGCAGGGAAACCGTCTCGGTCATCGTCGTTTTCCTTTGGCCGTTGTCCTTGACCTGATCTCATGATCCATACAATATGCAATCTAACACATACAATCAAAGACAAAGCGTCGGATTGCATGGACTGGATCCCTACAGTTTCGGAATGGCACGGCCCGATGTTCCTGCGCATCGTCGACGCGCTGGCCGCCGACATCGCGAGCGGCCGGCTGGTCCGCGGCCAGCGGCTGCCGACCCATCGCGCGCTGGCCTCGGCGCTCGATATCGATCTCACCACGGTGACGCGGGCCTATGGCGAGGCGCGGCGGCGCGGACTGCTCGACGCCCGTGTCGGCCAGGGCACATTCGTCTCGGAGACCACCGCGCGCGCCGCCTCCGACCTGCCAGCGCCCGTCAACATCGACCTGTCGATGAACCTGCCGCCGCAGCCGGTCGAAGCCAATCTCGACCTGCGCATCGCGCAGGGTCTTGCGACCATCCGCTCCGAAGCCGGGTTCTCCGCCTATCTCGGCTATGCGCGTCCCGGCGGCACCACTGCGGAGCGCGAGGCCGGCGCCGGGTGGCTCGCGCCGCGCGTGCCGCAGGCGGCGGCCGACCGCATCGTGATCTATCCGGGTTCGCAGGCGATCATCTTCAACGCGCTGCTGGCGCTGACATCGCCGGGCGATGTCGTGGTGACGGAGGCGTTGACGTTTCCCGGCATCAAGGCCGCGGCAGCGCGGCTCGATGTCCGCCTGGTCGGGGTTGCGATGGACGCCGAGGGCGCGCGGCCCGAGGCGCTCGACGAGGCCTGCCGCAAGCACAAGCCGAAGGCGGTCTATCTGGTGCCGACGCAGCAAAACCCGACCACCGCGACGATGAGCGCGATCAGACGCAAGGCGATCGCCGATATTATCAGCAAGCGCGGCTGCGTCCTGATCGAGGACGACGTCTACGGGCCGCTCGAACCGCAAATGGCGCCGATCGCAACCCTCGTTCCGGAGCGCACCTACTACGCCGCGAGCATCGCAAAATGCATCGCGCCGGCCCTGCGCGTCGCCTATCTCCTGGCGCCCGATGCGAGTGCCGAGCAGCGCATGCGCGCCGGCATGCAGGCTACCATGCAGATGCCGCCGTCGCTGATGGTCGCGCTGGTCACACAATGGATGCGCTCCGGCGTCGCCGCCGACATCATCCGCGCCATCCGCAACGAGGCGGCCGCGCGCCAGCAGCTTGCGGCCCGCTTCCTCAAGGGCGTCAGCTATGCGGCGCGGCCGGCGAGCCACCATCTCTGGATGCCACTGCCGAAGCATTTCGACGGCACGGACCTGTTGTCGCATCTGATGCGCAACGGCCTCGCCGTGGTCGGCGAAGACGCCTTTGCGGCGGGCGAAGCCGCGCCGCGCGGCCTGCGCGTGTCGCTGGGCGCCGCGCGCAACCGCGCCGAACTGAGCCAGGCGCTGCAGGTGCTGTCGAATGCGGTGCGCACGCCCGTCGGCGCTACCCAAATCGTATAATTTCGGCCATCGCCGGGAATAAACTCGCTCCAAAATGATCATGGTGCGCGGGAGCGCGCGCCGCTAAAACTCTGCGCTCAGGGCATCAGGCAGGGGCAGGCTTTTCAATGTCATGCGGATATGACCGGGCAGTCCACCGTGCTGTGCTGACGCTTCGCGGGGCAGTGACCGCGATCGGTTGTCTTGCGATTGTCATATCGGACGCGGCGCGCGCCTCCGATGCCCCTGCCCCGGCACCGGAGAAACTCGAACGCATCACCGCGTTCTTTGACAACGAGGTTGCGACAGGAAAAATTCCGGGCGCAGTCATCCTGATCCAGCAGCACGGCAAGCCGGTCTATCTGAAGACCTTCGGCTATCGCGACGTCACGACCAAATCGCCGATGCGGCCGGACACGATGTTCGCGCTGCATTCGATGACCAAGCCGATCACCAACACCGCGGCGATGATGCTGGTCGACGAGGGCAAATTGTCGCCGCAGGATCCGCTGTCGAAATACATCCCGGCCTTCGCCGACGTGAAGGTCGCGATCGAACCGGATGGCGGGAACGATCCGGCCAAGGTGGAGCTGGTGCCGCCGATCCGGCCGGTGACCATTGAAGATATCATGCGGCACACTTCGGGTATCACCTACGAATATATCGGCGCCGACTGGATCCAGAAGATCTACCGCGCAGGGCATCTGTTCGACGGCAAGTTCGACAACAAGGAATTCGTTGCTCGGCTGGCCAAGCTGCCGCTGTCGCGGCAGCCCGGCACGCTGTGGCGTTACGGTCATTCCACCGACGTGCTCGGCCGGGTGATCGAGATCGTCTCGGGCAAGACGCTCTATCAGTTCGAGAAGCAGCGCATCTTCGATCCCCTGGGGATGAACGACACCACATACGTGCTCGACGCCGAGACCGAACGGACGCGGCTGGCGGAGCCGCTGCCCTCGGACACGATCCTGATCGAGGGAGAGAATGACCGGCGCGCGCATCCGGAGTGGGAATCCGGCGGCGGCGGCCTGGTATCGACCATCCTCGACTATGCGCGCTTCGCGCAGATGCTGCTCAATGGCGGCGAGCTCGACGGCAAGCGCTATCTCAGCCCCGCAGCCTTCAAGGCCATGACGACGGACCATATCGGGCCTGGCTCCGGCGTCGGCCGCGACTACTGGTACTTCCCCGGCGACGGCTTTGGCTATGGCTACGGCATTGCCGTGCGCACCGATCCCGGCATCGCCAAGCCACCACCGCCAGGCTCGATCGGCGAGTTGAAATGGGACAGCGGCAGCGGCACCTATTTCGGCGTCGATCCGAAGCTCGACATGATCTACATCATGCTCGAGCAGACCCAGAACGAGCGCCAGCGCATCACGCCCGCGTTCCGCAAGCTAGTCTACGACGCCTTCAGCCCGGATTGAAATCCCGCAGCAACTTCGTCATTGCAAGGAGCTCGCGATAAAATTGCAAAGCAATTTTACGCTGAAGCGACGAAGCAATCCCAGGCCTATGAGGCACACATCCGCGCCTGGGTGGCGAAGGTCAACCATCTGGCGTGAGGTGATCGGACGCCGGCGAAACGCACAGACGCTCGGCGGCACACACCGCTGTCGTCCCTGCGAAAGCAGGGACCCATACTCCGCAGCGGATGTTGTGAACGGGACTCGTCGTTCCAGCAGCGCAAGATAATCACCATCGGTGGTTATGAGTCCCTGCTCCCGTGCGCAATCGCGCACTAGGCAGGGACGACACTGACATTGTTGCATCTATCCACGCATTGGCGGATAGGTGGATTGCTTCGCTCGCAATGACGGAACCGGAAGTATCCCGCCTCACGACTTCCGCCGAACCATCTCCTGCCTGCGCCGTGCTGCATCCGCGATCAGGGTCGCGGTGCATTCGTCGCAGGCGAACGCACACGCATTGCTGGCGCGATGCCAGCTCTCGTTCCATGACGTCAACGCAGCTTCCCTCACGCTATATACTATCGTATATATCGAGACGACAAGGCAGGCGGGTGAACAATCCGGTCGGGAACCCTGCAGACAACAACCATCGACCGGAGACGATCGCCGAGAAAATCCTGCCTGGTCCAACCAGGTTCATTGAGGAAACGCGATCATGATAAAGAACAATGGCGACGCGGGACGTCCGCGCGCAACGGGAGAACTGCTCAAGATCCGCCGCGCATCGCTAGCGGCCATCGTCCTTGCGCTCGGTGCTGCCGGCGCAGTGCGCGCCGAAACCGCTCCGGTCGGCGTTCCCGACAAGAGTTTTCCGGAGAGCGTGACCTCGACCTCCGACGGGACGTTTTACGTCGGCAGCTTCAACCATGGCGGCGTGACGAAGATCTCGGGCGGCAAGGCCGAGCAACTGGTCAAGCCGGGCGCCGCCGACAGCCGCTCGACGCTCGGCGTCCTCGCCGACGAGAAGAGCGGCACGCTCTATGTCTGCTCCAACGACATCAGCGCGATGGGCGTTGCGGGGCCAAGCGACGTTAAGGGCGCCTGGCTGAAAACCTTCGATCTCAAGAGCGGCGCGCCAAAGGGCAGCTTTGCCTTGAGCGATCCGAAATCGTTCTGCAACGACATCGTGGTCGGTGCGGACGGCACCGCCTATGTGAGCGATTCCTTTGCGCCGTTCGTCTACAGCCTGAAGCCGGGCGGCACGGCGCTGGCGACGTTCGCGACCGATCCGCAGCTCGCGCCCGCCAAGGACGGCGTCGGGCTCGACGGCATCGCGATCGGCGCCGACGGCAATCTTTACGTCACGACCTTCATTCCGGCCAAGCTGTTCAAGATCGAGGTGAAGGACGGCAAGGCCGGCGCCGTGACCGAGCTGAAGCCATCGCGGCCGCTCGACCACGCCGACGCGCTGCGGGCGCATGGCGGCGGCTTCCTGCTGATCGAGGGCAACGGCAAGCTCGACAAGGTCACCGTGAAGGGCAGCGAGGCCACCGTCGACACCATCAAGGATGGCCTCGCCGAACCGGTCTCGGTGACGCAGGTCGGCGATGTCGGCTGGGTCGCCGAGGGCAAGCTGTCCTACGTGATCGGCGACAACAAGGGCAAGGACCCCGGCCCGTTCAAGCTGACGCCGATCGCGCTGCCGAAATAGCGGCGGACATATACTTAGCCGCGTCATTGCGAGGAGCGATAGCGACGAAGCAATCCATCTGGCCGCGTATGCGGTAGCGATGGATTGCTTCGCGGAGCCTGTCATCCGGCGGCGCTTCGCGCCGACCGGGTGGCTCGCAATGACGGGGATGGGCCGCGGCCCTTCGCCTCAAGCACAGACGTCTCTGGAATACTGGATCACCCATGCGCATGCGCGGGTGATGACACCGCGTGGTGTGACGCCTTATCGAGAACCATCCTCATCGTCGTCCCTGCGAAAGCAGGGACCCATAACCACAAATGCCGATTGTTGGGCGATGCTGGAACGACGAGTCCCCTTCAACAAGATCCGCCGCGGCGTATGGGTCCCTGCTCCCGTGCGCAATTGCGCACCAGGCAGGGACGACGTGTTGGAGGAGCCCCGGACTCATATCACAATTTCTGAATAATGGAAGAGTGCCGCTGATTTGCCCGACGAGTCAAGTTGCCGTGTCCGCCGGCAGCCACCGGCTCCTTTGCATGGGGTTGTTTTCGATATTTTGGCAGTGCGCCCCTGCGGCTCGGCACCGACCGATGCGGTCGCACCGCCGTCATCACGTCATCCGCTAGATCACATAGAACCCATGCGTGCCGTCGCGGCGCAGCTGCTCGACGAGGCCGTACTCCCAATCGAGATAGGCCTGCATCGCCTTTTCCGCGACGCCGGTGCCTTCATAGGGTCGCCGGTAGCGGTGCGCGGGATCGGGCCGCGGCACGATACGCGGCGGCCCGACTTCGAGCCGGCCGTCATAGCCGCCGTCGAGCACACAGACCTCCCAGCCCATCTGCGCGAGCCAGGACGCCGTCATGTCGGCGCGAATGCCTTTGTCGTCGCTCAGCACGATGCGCGCGCCGCGCACGGGCGCGGCCATGTCGATTTCCTGCACCAGCTGGCCGCCGGCATAGTGGCGGAAGCCGGCAAGGTGACCGGCCGTGTATTCCTCGGCATCGCGCACGTCGAAGCGATACAGCGTGCGCTGCGCATCCTCGTCCAGCGCGGCGAGTTCATCGATCCCGATGTGGCGAACGCCGGCGCGATAGGCGACGTCGCGCGCATTGTCGCCCGCGCCCTCGAACGGACCGATGCTGCCGCGCTTGCCGGCGCCGTGCTCGAGATCGTACTTCACCAGCGTCCAGCCGATCGTGCCGTTGCGCAGCGCCCGCACCTTGTTGGGCAGTCCGGCATTGATCAGGGATTGCGTGCCGATGATCGAGCGGGTGCGGCCGGCGCAGTTGACGATGATGGTGGTGTCGGGATCCGGCGCCGCGCCGCCGGCGCGCAGCACCAGCTCGGCGCCGGGCACGCTGACCGAGCCCGGGATGTTCATGGTGGCGTATTCGTCGAAGCGGCGGACGTCGAGGATCGCGATGTTGGCCTTGTCCGAGATCAGCGCGGCGACCTCGTCGGCGCTCAGCGACGGCGTGTGCCTGCGCGACTCGACCAGCTCGCCGAACGCCTTGGCGTAGGAATTGACGTCCTCGAACACCTCGTAACCGGCCGCCTTCCAGCCCTGCAAGCCGCCCGCAAGCGCAGCAACGTCGCTATAGCCCAGCGCCCGCAACTGGTCGGCCGCGGCGACGACCAGCCCCTCGCCGTTGTCGTAAAGGACGATCGGCACGTCCTTGCGCGGCAGTCGCAGCTCGGCTTCGAGCGCGATCCGGCCGGCCGCCATGTTGGCGGCGAACAGCGGATGGCCGGTGGCGAATTCCGCTTCATGCCTGACGTCGAGCAGCGCGATCTCCCGGCGCAGCAGCAGCGTTGCGCGGATGTTCTGGGGCGTGACGGAAACAAGTGTCATGGAATGCTGGCCTCGGCAGGAAACGGGCAGGCTTGCTCTAGGCCGAAATCGCGCCTCGTCAATAGCTTTAACCGGCCCGCAACCCCGATCTCCGGGAGACCGGGTTCGGGGAACGAAAGCTCGCCATCCGCTTTGCTCAACCGGGATGCACTTGCTACGTTCCCAATCGGCCCCGTTGGCGCCCGATCAGGCCTTCCGGACAAGAGAAGGCAGCGGGGCCGCGCCTGAAGTTCTGGGAGGATGACCATGAGATCAGTCGGAAATGAACCATTGTCGCGTCACGCCCTCGCTTTCGTGCTGGCCGGCGGACGCGGCAGCAGACTTCAGGAGCTCACCGACAGGCGCGCCAAGCCGGCGGTGTATTTCGGCGGCAAATCCCGCATCATCGATTTCGCGCTCTCCAATGCTGTGAACTCCGGCATCCGCCGCATCGCGGTGGCGACCCAGTACAAGGCGCACAGCCTGATCCGGCATCTGCAGGGAGGCTGGAACTTCTTCCGTCCGGAACGGAACGAGAGTTTCGATATCCTGCCCGCAAGCCAGCGCGTCTCCGAGACGATGTGGTATGTCGGCACGGCGGATGCGGTGTATCAGAACATCGACATCATCGAGGCGCACGGCACCAAGTACATTCTGGTGCTGGCCGGCGACCATGTCTACAAGATGGACTACGAGATCATGCTGAAGCAGCATGTCGAGAGCGGCGCCGACGTCACGGTCGGCTGCCTCGAGATGCCGCGCGCGGAATCCTCCGGCTTCGGCATCATGCATATCGACGAGACCGGCCTGATCCAGTCGTTCCTCGAGAAGCCGGCCGATCCGCCACCGATGCCCGGCAAGCCCGACAAGTCGCTGGCCAGCATGGGTATCTATGTCTTCAATTCGGAATTCCTGTTCGACGAATTGCGCCGCGATGCCGCCGACCCGAACTCGGCGCACGATTTCGGCAAGGACATCATCCCCTATATCGTGAAGCACGGCCGCGCGATCGCGCACCAGTTCAACGATTCCTGCGTCCGTTCCGGCGACGATCCGCGCGCCTACTGGCGCGACGCCGGCACCGTCGACGCCTATTGGGGCGCCAACATCGATCTCACCGACGTGGTGCCCGAGCTCGACCTCTACGATCGATCATGGCCGATCTGGACCTATGCCGAGATCACACCGCCGGCCAAGTTCGTCCACGATGAGGAAGGCCGCCGCGGCCAGGCGGTCACCTCGCTGGTCTCGGGCGCCTGCATCATCTCGGGCGCGTCGCTGCGACGCTCGCTGCTGTTCACCGGCGTCCACGTCAATTCCTACGCCAATGTCGAGAATGCGGTGATCATGCCCTATGTGAATGTCGGCCGCGGAGCGCGGCTCAGAAACGTCGTGATCGATCGCGGCGTACGGATTCCGGAAGGGCTCGTGGTCGGCGAGGATCCCGCATTCGACGGCAAGCGCTTCCGCACCACCGAGAACGGGATTACGCTGATCACGCAGGCGATGATCGACAGGCTCGAGACATGACGCAACTGCGCGTCCTCGCGGTCGCTTCGGAAGTCTACCCGATCATCAAGACCGGCGGCCTCGCCGACGTGGTCGGTGCGCTGCCGGCGGCGCTGAAGCAGTACGGCGTCACGACGCGGACGCTGGTGCCCGGCTATCCCGACGTGCTCAAGGCGCTGGCTTCGGCGGAGACGCTGCTGCACTGGCCGGAATTCTACGGCGGGCCGATCCGCGTGCTCGGCGGCACGCATGACGGCCTCGATCTGTTTGCGCTCGACGCGCCGCATCTCTATGGGCGGCCCGGCAATCCCTATGTCGGTCCGGACGGACGCGACTGGCCGGACAACGGCATCCGCTTTGCCGCGCTGTCGCGGATGGCGGCGGAGATCGGCCAGGGCGCGATCACCTCCTTCGTCCCCGACATCGTGCATGCGCATGACTGGCAGGCGGGCCTCGCACCCGCCCTCCTGCATTATGCCGGGCAACCGCGGCCGGGCACGGTGATGACCGTGCACAACCTCGCCTATCAGGGCCAGTTCTCGCCGGACATGCTCGCCGCGTTCGGCCTGCCGAGCGAATCCTACGCGCTGCACGGCGTCGAATATTACGGCACCATCAGCCTGTTGAAGGCCGGCCTGCAATTCGCCGACCGCATCACCACGGTGTCGCCGACCTATGCGCGGGAGATTCAAAGCGACGAGGGCGGCATGGGGCTCGGCGGCCTCTTGCGCGAACGCGCCGACGTGCTGAGCGGCATCCTCAACGGCATCGACATATCAGTGTGGAATCCGGCCACCGATCCCGACATCGCGGCGCGCTTCAGCGCCGAGCGGCCGGCGGAGCGCGCTACCAACAAGGCGGCGCTGCAGCGGCGCTTCGGGCTCGATCCGGCGCCGGATGCGATGCTGCTCGGCGTCATCAGCCGGCTGTCATGGCAGAAGGGCCTTGACCTTCTGCTCGAGAACATCCCGACGCTGCTTAGCGAAGGCATTCAGCTTGCGCTGCTCGGCAGCGGCGATCGCGACCTGCAGGATCGCTACGCCGCGCTGGCGCACGACAATCCCGGACGGATCGCGGTCGTGATCGGCTACGACGAGGCGCTGGCGCATCTGATCCAGGCCGGCGCGGACGCGCTCGCGGTGCCGTCGCGCTTCGAGCCGTGCGGCCTCACCCAGCTGTGCGCGCTGCGCTACGGCGCGGTCCCTGTTGTCGCCAATGTCGGTGGCCTTGCCGACACCGTGCTCGACTTCGACGACGTCGCGATCACCGGCGATGCGCCGACCGGCGTCAAGTTCGCACCCGTGACCTCGGATGCGCTTGCCCATGGCTTGCGCAAGGCAAACCTGCTGTTCAACGACAAGGTGACGTGGCGCCGGCTGCAGCAAGCCGGCATGGCCACCGATGTGTCCTGGCACAATCGCGCCGGCCGCTACGCCGCCCTCTATCGCGAGCTCGCGACGACGCGGCGCTAAACCGCCGCGATCAATTCAGGAGATCGCAGGACGCGACGCGGTTGATGTCGGCCAGGCGCCGGTCAGGATTTCCCTTGAGATCAAGGCTTGCGACGAGATCGAGCAGCCGGCCATAGGCGCGGTCGGCGACCGCGACGGGCAGCGGCTCCTCGTCGAAAGTTTCGACGTAATTGCCGACGAGACCGCTCAGCAACCGGCAAACGCCGCGTTGCTCCGGGTCGTCCCTGCCGAGGATCTCGAGTTTTTGCTGGAAGGTCCTGAAGGTTCGCAACCCATGGGGCTGTTGCGAAAGCCAATTGTGCAAATCAGGATACAGATCGGTCATATCAGCCTCTTCAAAATGGAGAAGAAGCTATCGGCTTATACAGCCGATCACGGTTCCGCGCCATCGCGATTTTTGCATGCATCCCCTGCCCTGCCGCGCAGGCCGTGTCATTGGACTGGCACGTCCTGCGACTAGAGTCGCGCGAGCGCCGGCAAAATTCTGTAGCGCGCGATCTCGTGCGGATAGTCGCCGCGATTGGCGAGCAGCACGATGCCGAGCCTGCGCGCAGGCACCAGCCCGACATAGGCTGAGGCGTTATTGAGACCGCCCGGCTTGTCGATCACGGTGACGCCGTCCAGCCGCACATGCTCCCACGCCATCGCCTGGCCGAACTTCTCGTCGACGCGAAAACTCTCCCGCTCGGTCATCTGCAACGCCGCGCGCAATTCGGGATCGATCACCGCGCCGTCGAGGCAGGCACCCAGCAATGTGCCGAGATCGCGCGCTGTTGAGAACATCTGGCCGGTGCCTGGAAAATCATAATAGCGCTGCTGATTGCCGGGCTGACCGATCGCCGTGCCGTCGTGGGAATAGCCCTGAACCACACGCTGCATCATCTCGGGCGCCATCCCCACGCGGTCGTCTCCGCTGCGGTCCGGAACGAAGGTCGACGTCATGCCGAGCGGCTTGAGGATTCGGCTCCCGATCAACGTCGCGATCGGCATGTTATAGCGCCGCTCCAATACCAGTTGCAGCAAAACATAGCCGGCATGGCTGTAGATGCGCTGCTTGCCCGGCTGCTCTCCTGCCGGTGGCGTCCATGCATTGAGCATCGCGATGAACTGATCACGGCTGAAGGTCCCGACCGGCCATGGCGGATGATCGGTCGGCAGCAGCAGCCCGGACGTATGATTGACGAGCTCGCCGATGGTAACGCGGCTGACGTAGTCCCCGTGCAATTCGGGCAGATATTTGTTGACGGGATCGTCCAGCCGCAATTCGCCGCGTTCCGTGCCGAGCGCGACCAGCGTCGCCTCGAACAGCTTGCGCAACGAGGCGAGATTGAACAGCGTGTCCGGGGTAACCGGCCGCTTCGCCGCTGCGTCAGCGAAACCGTAGTTGAAGAAGGTGACCCGGCCGCCGGCATAGACCGCCGCGGCGAGGCCGCCTGGGTCGGCCGCAGTCGCGGTCGGCGCGAGTTCCGTCGTGACGATGTCCCTGATCTGCGCATCCATGTCGGAATCCGCGCGCGCCATCCCAAGCGCGCTAACAGCGACGACGAGCAGGACGGCCGCGATCCGGACGGTGAGCCATTGTCTCATGAAGAACGAAATCAGGACGATGTTGCGATGTGACCCGCGAGCGAGTCTGTTCACCATCGAGAGATGGCGACATCACGATCCTAGCGGTGGAACCGATGCGTCCGAATTCACGATTACGCGTCTTGCGCCGTTACCATCCCGACTGGGGACGGGGCGGCCCGATCGCTGTTCCGGTGGTCACTTCCGGAAGCCGCGATCGCGACCGCCCTCCCACTCCAGCCACGGTGCGGGAACTGCAATCGAACTAAAAAATGCGGGACGTTTGAAAATGACGGGAGTGGGCTTCGACGAAAACGCAAGATCGGCGCTTGCCGATCGGGCCAAGGATATTTCTGACTTCGTCACATTCCGCTCCCAACCGGGGACGTTTCTTCCTAGCAACAATTCGTCAATCGAAGGTTGCATAAGCCGATTGGATTCGATTTTCAAGACACGGTCGTCCGCGACGTTTTGTCCTGTTCCAGATGCCGGATGCGCGCGATGCCTCGTTAAACGTCGATTAACCATCGATCGCGCCGCGCGAGAGCTATGTGGCGCGCGAGCGGACGATCGACCGCGGCAACGACGCCAACAGCAGCACGAGGCAGACGCAGAGCAGCACGATGTCCTTGAACAGGAACTCGCCGGCCAGGTTCCAGGCCATCGGATCGGTCGACAGGCTCCATTTGACCACCCCCGGCGTCGTGAAGAAGAACGACCACGTCACCGCGAAGGTGATGACGCCCATCAGCGAGCCGATCGCCGAGAGAAGCGGGCTGAACGCGCCGGCGACGAGCAGCGCCGCAATGCCGAACTCGGCCACCCCGAGCACATAGGCCTCGCCCCGGAGGCCGAACACCGACAGCCACGAGATGAACGGGCTGTTGCTGATGAACTGCGCGATGCCTTGCGCCGATTGCAGCGTGAATTTCTGCATGCCGAACGACACGAAGATCACGACCATGACCCAGCGCAGGATCGCGAGCGCTCGATAAGACCCCTCGCCCTGTTCGGCGATGTTGAACGACAGATTCATGCGGATGTTTCTTCCCTCGCTGCGATGCCACCATTGGCCGCTGTTGCGGTGCTTGTCGGCTGGTCTACGCAGCGCGCCGCGCGCGCGTTACGCGCGGGACAACGTCTCGGCCTTCACGATGATGTGCAGACGAGACGAGGAATAATCGATGCGAGAGATATCTCGCTGCGAGAGATATCATCGGCGCGCAGCCGCAGAGCGCGCCGCGTCGGCCTCAGGCGCGCTGGCGGAGCGGCCGCGCGGCGTCCTTTGCCGGCACCGGCATGGTGAAGCCGTACAGGAACAGGTCCACCACCATGTCGGCGAACTCCCCTGGATCGATCCCACCCTTCGGATCGTACCAGGTGTGGCTGAAGTTCAGGATGCCGAACAGCATCATGCTGTAGATTTTCTTGGTCCGCTTGACGATCTTGCCTTCCTTGTCGAGCTTGACCAGCAGATCCGAGACCGTGTCGACGAGCTGGCGCTCCAGCGCCTTGATCGCATCCTGCTCGGTCTCGCCGAGGAACGAGAGATCGTTGAGGATCACGCGCTGCTCGTCGCTCGAACGCGCATTCAGCGCGACGATGGCCTGGATCGCGGCGCGGAACTGCTCCAGCGTCGTCGCCTTCGCGGCCATCGCGGCCTCGACGTCGGTGATCATCTCGCGGATATGGGCGTCGAGGATCGCGAACAGGATCGCTTCCTTGGAATCGAAATAATGGTACAGCGCGCCGCGCGACAGCTTGCAGGCATCCGCAAGGTCGGCGATCGAGGCACGCATATAGCCCTGCCGCGCGAACAGGCCGCAGGCGGTGGTGAGAATGTTCCGCTGAATCTCGTCGTAATTCTCTGAGCGCGTCCGCGCCATTGCCGTCTCTCTCTCATGCACCATCGGCGCCGCCGGAATCGGGCGACTGCCGTCTCTCTATACTACCGACGCCGCACGCTCTCCTCCCCTTTGCGGGCACCATCCACCAGAACTCTTCGATCGCCCACGATGACGCGACCTGCGTCAAAAAAAATAATTTGAACGACCGGTCGGATTATATTAGACTGCCTTCCGTCAAGCAAGCGGATTGCGCACGCCGGGACCAACCCGGCGGCATCGCGGGAGGTTGCGCGTGGATTCTCAGAGGATCGATGCTGTCGTGATCGGAGCCGGTGCCGGCGGGCTGTGCGCCGCGGCGCGCCTTGCCCATGGCGGGTTGCACACGCTCGTCGTCGACGACAAGGACCGGCTCGGCGGCCGCGCCTCGACCGAGGAGATCGACGGCTTCAAGGTCAATATCGGGGCGATCGCGATCGAGTTCGGTGGCGTGTTCGAGGAAACCTTCCACACCGTCGGCGCCCCGCTCGACATCCGCGCGCCGGAGCCCGCGAGCTCGTTCTTCATCGACGGCAAGGTGATCGATGTCGGCCGCGGCGGCTGGTCGCTGCTGCTCGGCCAACTGACCAAGCAAGCCTCGCGCATCCTGGAGAAATTCGCCGACGCCCGCTCCGGCAACCTGCCCGACGGGCGGCAATCGACCGAAGACTGGCTGAAGGGCTACACCAGCAACGCCACGGTGCACGCGCTGTTCCGCAATCTCTGCGCGGCAATCTTCGCCTGCAACGCCGCCGAGCTGCCAGCGCGCGCCTTCCTCACTTATTTCACCAGCAAGGGCGCCTTCAAGAAATTCGGCTTCTGCCCGCAGGGCACGATCGGCGTCTGGAATAGTCTCGGCAACGCTGTCAGGCGCAATGGCGACATCTGGCTCGGAACGCCGGCGACGACGATCCACACCGCCAACGGCCGCGTCGAGGGCGTCACCGTGCTCAGGAACGGCGAGCGGGTGCGGATCGACACCGATCTCGTGATCAGCAATGCCGGGCCAAAGGCCACGGTCGCGCTTGCCGGCAGCGAGGCGTTCCCGGCGGATTATATCGCCCGGGTGAAGAACGACCTGCGCCCAGCCGCCAACATCGTCATCAATGTCGCGAGCCGCGAGCCGCTGATCAATCATCCCGGCATCGTCACCTTCGGCAAGACGCGCCGGCTCTGCAACATGGCGAACCTCTCCGCCACCTGTCCGGAATTGGCGCTGCCCGGCTGGCACCTCTACGTCGCCTATGCCGTGCCGGTGCCCGCACTCGGCGATTTCGATGCCGACGCGGAGGTCGCGCTCGCGCTCGAGGATCTGCGCGAGCAGTTCGCGAATTTCGACCAGGCCAAAATCCTCTCGATCCGGGTGATGCGCGACGACTGGCCGGCACAACGCAGCTGCGCCGGCTACGATCTGCCGCGCGAGACCGGCATCGAGGGCCTGTGGTGCGTCGGCGACGCGGTGAAGCAATATGGCAATGGCGGCACCCAGGCCTGCGCCGAGACCGCGAAGCTCGTCACCGATGCGATCCTCGCCGCGCGGCCGCGCTTATCGGCCGGCCGGGTCTGAGCACGATGCCGACGACCATCCCGCATCCGATGCCGCAAGCAGCGCCAGAGGCCATGCCGGCGCAGGATTGCCTGCTCGAATTCCGCAACATCCGGATCGTCTACGACAATGCGATCGAGGCGATCCGCGACGTCTCGATCGCGGTGCCCGAGGGCAGCATCGTCGCCCTGCTCGGCTCCAACGGCGCCGGCAAGTCGACGCTGCTGAAGGCGATGTCCGGCATCCTCCATACCGAGGAAGGCGTGATCGAGAACGGCAGCATCCGCTTCCGCAATGACGAGGTGCATCGCCTTGCGCCGGACGAGCTGGTCCGCCGCGGCATCGTGCAGGTGCCGGAGGGCCGCCGCGTGTTCGCGGCACTCACCATCGACGAGAACCTGCAAATGGGCGGCTACACCAGGACCAGCGCCGAGGCGCACGAGCGCCGCGACAAGGTGTTCGCGCTGTTTCCGCGGCTATATGAGCGGCGCGACCAGATCGCCGGCTACATGTCCGGCGGCGAGCAGCAGATGCTCGCGATCGGCCGCGCGTTGATGACCGATCCCGTGCTGCTGGCGCTCGACGAGCCGTCGCTCGGCCTCGCGCCGCTGATCATCGACCGCATCTACGAGGTGATCGTCCGGCTGCGCGACGAACTGAAGATGACGGTGCTGCTGGTCGAGCAGAACGCGCAGCGCGCACTCGATATCGCCGACTACGGCTACATCCTGGAGACCGGCCGCGTCGTGCTCGACGGCACGGCAGCGAGGCTCACCGCCAACGAGGACGTCCAGGAATTCTATCTCGGCGTCTCCTCCGCCGGCCGCAAGAGCCTGCGCGACGTCAAGCATTACAAGCGCCGCAAGCGGTGGCTGTCGTGACCGCGCTGCTCACAGTCGAAAACCTCTCAAAGCGCTTCGGCGGCCTGCAGGCAGTCGCCGATGTCAGCCTGCGCGTCGCGCCCGGCGAGATTTGCAGCGTGATCGGTCCGAACGGCGCCGGCAAGACCACGCTGTTCAACATGATCTCGGGCGTGCTGCGGCCGAGCGGCGGCCGCATCAGCTTCGACGGCATCGACCTCTCAACGATCTCGCCGTGGAAATTCGCCGCGGTCGGTATCGGCCGCACCTTCCAAAATCTCGCGCTGTTCAAGCACGGCACCGTGGTCGAGAACATCCTGACCGGCCGCCACACCCATCTGCGCTCGACCGTGCTCGATGCGGTGTGGTTTTACGGGCGTACCCGCAAGGAGGAAATCGCGGCACGGCAGCGTGTCGAACACATCATCGAATTCCTCGAGATCGAGCACATCAGGGACGCCGTGGTCGGCACGCTGTCCTACGGCCAGCAAAAGCGCGTCGAGCTCGCCCGCGCGCTGGCCTGCGAGCCGAAGCTGTTGCTGCTCGACGAGATGGTCTCCGGCATGAACCAGGAGGAGACCGAGGACATCGCGCGCTTCGTGCTCGACATCCGCGACGAGCTCGGCATCACCGTCGTGATGATCGAGCACGAGATGCGCATCGTGATGGACATCTCCGACCGCGTCCATGTGCTGAACTTCGGCCGCAAGATCGCCGAAGGTACACCTGGTGAGATCAGGCGCGATCCGGCGGTGGCGGAGGCCTATCTCGGCGGCCAGCGCTCCGAGGCGATGGCAAAGGCGGGCGCGTGATGTCGACGCTGGACAGCCTGCGCACCGCTCATCCGCCGCGGCAAGCGAGCGCGCCGCGGAATCCGCCGGCAACCGGGGCCGACGCGTTCCAAACCGCGCTTGCGGATGCCGCCATCACCATCCCGCAATTGCTGCGGCAGCGCGCCGCCATGCACGGCGAAGCGCTGGCGCTGCGCGAGAAGGACTACGGCATCTGGAATCCCTATTCCTGGCGCCACTATTACGACACCGCGCGCGCGGTGGCGCTCGGCCTGCTCTCGCTCGGCATCAAGCCGGGCGACCGGATCGCCATCGCCGGCGAGAACACGCCGGAATGGTTTTATGCTGATCTTGGTGCGCAGATGATCGGCGCGGTCGCGGTCGGCATCTATCCGACCAATCCCTGGGTCGAGCTGCAATATATCGTCAAGCATTCGGGTGCCCGCATCGTCGTCACCGGCGACCAGGAGCAGACCGACAAGGTGCTGGATGCGATGGCGGGCAATGGCGGCCTGCCGGATCTGGAGGCCATCGTCTGCATCGACATGAAGGGCCTGCGGCATTACCGGCAATCGGAACTGATGTCGTTCGCCGCATTGTGCGAGCGCGGCAGGGCCTACGCGCAGCAGAACCCGGAGGCCGACGCCACGCTCGACCGCCTGATCAGCCAGGGCGCGCCCGACGACGTCTGCATCCTCGTCTACACCTCGGGCACGACAGGTCCGCCCAAGGGCGCGATGCTGACCCATCGCAATCTCGTCTACGCCGCCTATGCCTACGCCAGGACCGTCGGGATCGCCGACAAGCCGTTCGAAGCGGTGAGCTATCTGCCGCTGTGCCACGTCGCGGAGCGCTGCTACGGCACGGTGACCCATCTCGTGCTCGGCGGCTCCGTGTCCTTTGCCGAATCGATCGACACGGTCGCGATCAACATCCGCGAGATCGCACCGACCTTCTTCGTCGGCGTTCCCCGCATCTACGAGAAGCTGCAGCAGGGCTTTCTGTTCCGCCTCGGCGAGAGCGGCCGCCTGCGCCAGAGCTTCACCAGGGCCTGTCTCGCCTGGGGCCGCACGCTGTCCGACCGCCGGCAGGCCGGCAACGATAATTGGCTCGATCGCGTGGCTTATGGGGTGCTCTATCTCCTGATGTTCCGCAATTTGCAGCGCCATCTCGGCTTCGCCTACAGCCAGCACCGGCTCTGTGCCGGCGCCTCGATCTCGCCGGAGACGCTGCGCTTCTTCGACATCATCGGCCGCCCGGTATCACAGGGCTACGGCCTCACCGAAAGCGGCGGCGTCGCCTTCATCCAGACCGAAAACCATCACCGGATCGGCGGCTGCGGCGTGCCGCTGCCGCAGACCGAATGGAAGTGTGATACCGACGGCGAGATCCTGCTGCGCAACCCGGGCGTCTTCAAGGGCTACTTCCTCGACGAGAAAGCCTCGACCGCCTCGCTGGAACCCGGCGGCTGGCTGCGCACCGGCGACATCATCGATGTCCTCGACAATGGCGAGATCGCCGTGGTCGACCGCAAGAAGGCGATCATCATCACCGCCGGCGGCAAGAACATCGCGCCGTCGGAGATCGAGAACGCGCTGAAGGATTCCGAGTTCATCAAGGAAGCGATCGTGGTCGGCGAGGCCAAGAAGTATCTCGGCGCCATCATCCAGGTCGACTACGACAATGTCGGCCGCTGGGCACGCGACCGGGCGCTCGCCTACACCAACTACAAATCGCTGTCGCAGCTTCCCGAAGTGAATGAGCTGGTCGAGCGCGTCGTCAATGAGACCAACAAGCGGTTCGCCCGGGTCGAGAACATCAGGCGGTTCGCCATCCTGGAAAAGGAGCTCGACCATGACGACGGCGAATTGACCGCCACCCAGAAGGTACGCCGCGCCATGATCGAGAAGAAGTTCGCCCGCGAGCTCGCCATCATCTACCGGGCGGAGGGCTGAATGCAGTATCTGATCCAGCTGCTGATCTCGGGACTCGCGATCGGCGCGATCTACGGCCTGATCGCGATGGGTTTCGCCGTGATCTACAAGTCGACCGGGCTGGTCAATTTCGCACAGGGCGAAATGACCATGATCACGGCCTACATCGCCTGGACGATCTCGACCACGGTCAGCGGTAACGTGTTCGTCGTCGCGGTGGGCGCGATTCTCGCCGCCATCCTGCTCGGGCTCATCATCGAGCGGCTCGTGATGCGGCCGATGCTGGGCGAGCCGGTATTCGCGACCGTGATGGTGACGATCGGGCTCGCCGTGATCC